>JANNAV010000209.1:0-22406 GCA_031384695.1 Paracoccaceae bacterium | reverse complement strand
CCGCTCCAGCGTGGCGGGCTGCACCCCCGCCCGCCGCCACAGGCTTTCCACATCGGGATAGCCGTTGGCCCGCGCCGCGATGATCCAGCCGCCATCCTCGGCCCGCAACCCCTTGATCTGCCGCAGCCCCAGCCGCAGCGCCAGCCGCCCATCCGGCCCCGGCTCCAGCGTGCAATCGTGATCGCTGTGGTTGACTGACACGGGCCGGATTTCCACCCCATGCTCGCGCGCATCCCGCACGATCTGGGCGGGGGCATAAAACCCCATCGGCTGCGCATTCAGCAAGGCACAGGCAAAGGCCGCCGGGTGGTGGCACTTCATCCAGGCCGAGGCATAGACCAGCAGCGCGAAACTCGCCGCATGGCTTTCGGGAAAGCCGTATTCGCCGAACCCCTCGATCTGGGCAAAACAGCGGTCGGCGAAATCAGGGGCATAGCCGCGCGCCAGCATCCCCTCGACAAAGCGGTTGCGGAAACTGGCGATGGTGCCCATGCGCTTGAAGGTGGCAAGGCTGCGGCGCAACCGATCCGCCTCGCCCGGATCAAAACCCGCCCCGACGATGGCGATCTGCATCGCCTGTTCCTGAAACAGCGGCACCCCCAAAGTGCGCCCCAACACGCCGCGCAATTCCTCGGACGGCAACTCCACCGCCTCGCGGCCCTGACGGCGGTTGATATAGGGATGCACCATGCCGCCCTGAATGGGGCCGGGGCGAACGATGGCCACCTCGATCACCAGATCGTAAAACTCGCGCGGGCGCATGCGCGGCAGAAAGTTCATCTGCGCCCGGCTTTCCACCTGAAACACCCCGATGGCATCGGCCCGGCACAGCATGTCATAAACCCGCGGGTCTTCCTTCGGCACATTCGCAAGCGTCAACCGCGGCCCGCCGTTTTGTGCAATCAGATCAAAGCCCTTGCGGATGCAGGTCAGCATCCCCAGCGCCAGAATATCCACCTTCAGAATGCCCAGCGCATCAATATCATCCTTGTCCCACTCGATCACCGTGCGCCCCTCCATGGTGGCGGGGCCAATCGGGCACAGCTCATCCAGCCTGCCCTTGGTGATCACAAAACCGCCCACATGCTGCGACAGATGGCGCGGAAAGCCGGTGATCTCGCGGATCAGTTGCAGCGTCAGCACCAGTCGCCTGTTAGCCGGATCCAGCCCCTGTGCCTGCAAATCCGCCGGTTTCGGCGCGCCCGAAGACCAGCCCCGGCTGTGCCCGGCAATCGCCGCCACGATGTCTTGCGACAGGCCCATCACCTTGCCCACCTCGCGGATCGCGGCCCGGCTGCGAAAATGGATCACCGTCGCCGTCAGCCCGGCCCTGTCACGCCCATGCTTGGCATAGATGTGCTGGATCACCTCCTCGCGGCGTTCATGCTCGAAATCCACGTCGATATCGGGCGGCTCGCCGCGCGCCTCCGACATGAACCGCTCGAACACCATGGCGATGGTGCCGGGCGGCACTTCGGTGATGCCCAGCGCATAGCAGATCACCGAATTGGCCGCCGAGCCGCGCCCCTGACACAAGATCCCCTGCCCACGGGCAAAATCCACGATGTCATTCACCGTCAGGAAATAGGCGGCAAAACCCAGCACTTCGATGATGCGCAGTTCCTTGGCCACCTTGGAGGCAGTCTCGTCCGACACCCCGGCAGGAAAGCGGCGCTGCAAGCCTTCCGCAGTCAGCCGCGCCAGCCGCACCTGCGCCGGCTCGCCATCGGTGATCTCGTCGGGATACTCATAGGACAACTCATCCAGCGAAAAGCCGCAGGCGCTGGCCACATCCAGCGTGCGGCGCAGCGCCGCCGGATAGCGGCGGAACACCCGCGCCATCTCGGCCGCCGATTTCAGCCGTCGCTCGGCATTGGGCAAGGCGCGCTGGCCGATGTTGTCGATCGTCAGCCCCTCGCGCAGGCAGGTCAGCACATCGGCCAGCCGCCGCCGCGCGCCGTGATGCATCAGCGCGTCACCCACCGCCACCATCGGCACCGCCGCGCGCTGGCTGATCCCGGCCAAGGCGTCCAGCCGTGGCTGATCCTGCCCGTCATAGCGGGGGGCAGCACCCAGATACACCATGCCGGGAAACCGCCGCGCCACTCGCTGCACCTCGGGCAGGGTCTGGTCGGGCAAGGTCTGGCCCGCTTGCGGCAACGCGATCAGGATCAGCCCCTCGCCGCCAGCCAGAAGGTCGGCCAGATGCAGATAACACTCCCCCTTCGGCGCGCGGCCCTTCCCCAAACTCAGCAGCCGCGACAGCCGCGCATAGGCGGCGCGGTTGGTGGGCAGCGCCACCCACTCCACCGCCGCCGCCTGCAACACCAGCCGCGCGCCGATGATCAGCTTGGGCAGCGGTGCCCCCGCATTCGGGCTGGCCAGATCAGTTACCGGGTTCATCACCTGACGGCTGCTGGCATCAATCTGGGTGTGCGAGCGTACCGGAACCCCGGCCTCCCCCACCTCTGCCCGCATCCGCGCCAGTTCCCGCAGCGCCACATGCGCCCGCACCACCCCCGCAAGCGAGTTGCAATCGGTGATGGCAATCGCCGCCAGCCCCAGATCGGCGGCGCGGGTGATCAACTCCTCAGGGTGCGAGGCCCCCTTCAGAAAGGTGAAGTTCGAGGTGCAGCACAGCTCGGCATAGCCCGCGTTCTCAGGCAAATGTGCCATGCACCGACCATCCCGGCGCTTGCGGCGTATGAAACAGCCACAACCGCGCCCCCTCGTGGGTTTCCACCTTCCAGTAATCGCGCAAACCGCTGCGCCATGCCGGATCATCCAGCCACCATTCGGGGGCGATCCGCTCCGGCCCGGTGCTGCGGGCCACGGTAAGCTGCATCCTGCGCCAACGGAACCTTTTGGGCGGCCCAAATGCGGGATCGCCGCCGCCATCAACCGGCTCGGGCGCAAAGATCACCAAGGGCCGCTCCGGCCCCCCCGGCCATGCGGGTGCCGCCTCGGCATAGGCCGCCTGCAGCCGCAAAAAGCTTTTCTCCGGCAGATGGCTTTCCGCCGGATGCAGCCGCTGCACGCCCTCAAACCCCAGCCGGTTGCCAAGCCGCGTGATCAGATCGGTCAGCTTTTCCCCGGCAATCTCGCCCGCCGTGCCGATCTGGCGCGGGGCCAGCGGCTCCACCACCGGGGCGGTCAGCCGCAGCATGTCAATGCCATAGCCCGCATCCACCTCCCCTATCGCATGGCCAAACAGCGCCAAAAGCCGCTCCGGATCGCGCATCGGCCGCGCCAGCCCAATCTCGGCCAGCGCCGCCTGCCCATCCACCCGCCGCATCTCCAGCCGCAACCGCCGCGCGCCGATGCACTCCGCCTCCAGCCGCACACAAAGCCGCGCCAAAAGCCGCGCCAGCCCCGCCGTCACATCGGATACAAGGCCAATCGGATCGGGCAGGGTCAGCCGCACCGCATAGGGCGCGGGCACCGCATCGGGCGAGATCGGTTCCGCCTGCGCGCCCAAAGCCTGATCCAGCCGCAGCATCAGCCCCGGCCCGAACCGCCGCGCCAAAGGCGCGCGCGGCACCTGCGTCAGATCGCGGATACAGCGCAGGCCAAGCCGGTCCAGCCCCGCCGCCGTCGCCTGATCCACCCGCAAGCCTGCAATCGGCAGCCGCCCGATGGCGCTTGCCATCTGCCCCGCCAGCGCCACCCCGCCGCCATGCCGCGCCAGCGCAAACGCAGCCCCGCGCGTATCGGCAATGCCGATCACCGCAGAAATCCCCGCCCGCGCCAGCCGCGCCGCCATATCGGCACAAAGCCCTGCCTCGCCGCCAAACAGATGCGCCACTCCGGTGATCTCGGCCACCAGCCCATCCGCCCCCTCCCGCGCCACCATCGGCGAATAGCGCCCGGCCCAGCGGCTCAACCCCACCAGAAACGCCGCATCGCGCCCCAGATCGGCCGGATGGGTGGCAAGGTTGCGGCAGATCGCCCGCGCATCGGCCAGCGCCATGCCCCGCGTCAGGCCCACCGCCGCCGCCGCCGGGTTCAGGCAATGCAGATGATCGGCATTGCCCAGCCGCAGGCTCAACGCAAACGGCCCCGCCTGTGGCCGCCTGCGCAATACCCGCTCGCTCGCCAGCCGGGGAAACCACACCGACAGCACCCGTTTCCCCATCCCCGCCGCCACTCCGTCCGAATTTGTTCCTATTTTGTTCTATACATGAGGCCCGCCGCCAGAGTCGAGTCCCCCCCCACCGACAAATCAATTGATGATCGCAGCCCGAGTGGTTACACAGAAGGGAGAGTATGAACAGCGCGAGCGGCCAGATGGTTAACCAACTTTTGCTCGTTTTGGTTCTGTTCCAGATCAAGCATCTGCTGGCCGATTTCGTGCTGCAATCGGCCTATATCCTGAACAATCGCAAAACATATGGCCACCCCGGCGGTTTGCTGCATGTGGCGATCCATCTGGCGGGCTCTTTGGCAAGCCTGATGGTTTTTGGCTGCACCGCGCAAACCCTGCTGCTATTGCTTCTGGCCGAGGCGATCATTCATTATCATATCGACTGGACAAAAGACAACCTTGTTGCCACCCGGTCCTTAACCCCGAAAGACGCAAAATTCTGGTATTTGCTGGGCTTCGATCAGTTTCTGCATCAGATCACCTATCTTGGTATGGTTTATTACCTCTCAACTGCCACAGCGCCAACCTGAACACCCGCAAGATTGATACCGAATAAATCAAGGATTACAGCAAAATCGAACGCACACTTTTTTCATTCATCTGGAAATATTCCAAAGCCGATCAGATCAAGCTGGTCTGCATTACGGCGATACTGTTTCCGGTGCAATACCTGACACTGGAACTTCCCAAAAAGATCATCAACGATGCCATCAGCGCCGAAACGCCGCTGATCACGGTGTTTGGCATGCAAATCCCGCAACTGAACTACCTCGCGCTTTTATGCCTGGCGTTTCTAGTAACGGTGATCGGCAATGGCCTGTTGAAAATGTACCTGAACACCACGAAAGGCATCCTCGCCGAACGCATGCTGCGCCGCTTTCGCTATGATCTGATCACCCGGATTTTACGCTTTCCACAACCTTATTTTCAGCGCACCTCGCAAGGTGAACTGGTTTCCATGGTCACCGCTGAATCCGAACCACTGGGCGGCATGATGGGCGATGCGATTTCGCTGCCAATTCTGCAAGCCGGCCAGATGATCACCATTCTGGCCTTCCTGATGGTGCAAAGCGTCTGGTTCGGCCTCGCCGCAAGTGCGCTGATCCCGGTACAGGCCTGGCTGGTTCCCAGAATGCAGCGCAATATCAACCTTCTGAACCGCGAGCGCGTGCGCACCGTGCGCCGGTTTGCCACCGTGATCGGCGAAAGTTCCGCAGGGGCTATCCATCTGCGCAAAAGCGGCGGCGTGCGCTATTGGCAAGCCGTCATTTCAAACCGCCTGTCGCAACTGTACGATATAAGGTTTGAAATCTATCAGAAAAAGTTCTTCATGAAATTCGTGAACAACCTGATAACCCAGCTTACCCCGCTGATGTTCTTCTCGATTGGCGGCTATCTCGCAATCAAAGGCCAGTTGTCGCTGGGCGCATTGGTGGCCGCCCTCGCCGCCCACAAGGATCTTGCCGCACCTTGGAATGAACTTCTCACCTATTATAATCAGGTTCAGGAAGCATCCCTGCGCTGGATTCAGATCACCGACAGGTTTGAACCCGCCGGTATCATTGAAAAATCGGTATTTGAGAAAGAAACGGATCCGATTGCCAGCCTGAAAGGTAACATTCAGCTTGTCAACGTCACCGTCCGCGATCCTGATGGCACCACGGTTCTGAAAGACATCAGCATCGAAATGGTCGGCGGATCAACCGTCGGGCTGGCGATAGAAAACGAAGAAAGCCGCAAGGCAATGGCCGATCTGCTGACGCGCGAACTGGCCCCCACCAGTGGGAAAATTCAGGTCGCGGGGCTCAATTACGCCGAAATTCCACAAAAAACACTCGGCGCAAGGATAGGCTACACCAATTCGCGGCCCTTTGTTTTTCAAGGCACTTTCGGCACCAATGTAACAACGCCATTAAGGCTGCGCCCCGGTTCCGCCGAATTCGACACCCCGGCGCAAAAATCGCGGCAAGGCGCTTTGACGGAATCGATAAAAGCCGGAAACTCCGCCGATCCGATTGATGTGGACTGGATTGATCTTTCCATGATCGCGCACAATGATGTTCGTGAATGGTGGCTTGATCTGACCGAGGCGATTGATACCAACGGGCTGCTGTTCAACAAAGGGCTGGAGCAAAAATTCGAAAGCAGCGCCCATGAAGTTTTGGCGCAGCAACTGGTCGATCTGCGCAAATCCGTGGCCAAAGACCTGCGCGAAAGCCAGCTTGATACGGCCTATTTCGGGTTTGACCGCGACACCTATAATCCGGCGCTGCCGGTTGCCGGCAACCTGTTTTTCGCCATCCCCAATGGCGCCATCACCCATCATGATCTGATAGACCGTTATGATTTCCTTGGACTTTTGCGGAAGTTGCACCTCGAAGACGAAATGCTCAGCCTATCGCGCGATGTGATCGAAATGCTGCGGCAAACCTTCGGTCTGGATGGCGCAGACCATCCGCTGTTTCGGAAACTCGGCCTTGATCCGGTGATTTACGAGAAATGCGTCAATCTGGTATCTAAAATGCGCATGTCGGAAACCACAGGCATGGCCGATTACGATCTGGCGCTGTTGCTTGCAGTGCCGTTTCAAATCTCTGCCGAACAGATCGGCCCTGCATTCTCGGAAGCTCTGCGCGCCCGGATCGTCGGATTGCGCCATTCTTCCGGCGATATTCTTAAAAGCGGGATGAGCGGCCTCTTTATTCCGCTTGATCCCGAAGTATTCTCGCCCGGCCTGACGGTACTTGAAAATGTGCTCTTCGGAAAAATGTCTGAGTCCGCCGGGGCAAAAGCCGACAGGGTCAAAGACATCATTGCCAAAGCGATGCGCGCGGCGGGGCTGACGCGGCCCTTGATCAATCTGATCTATGACTTGCCCACCGATCTGAACGGCGGCAACCTGACGTCGTTGCTTGCTGAAACGCTCGATCTGACCCGGGCCGCGATAAAATGCCCTGACGTTCTGATACTGGATCAGGCTTTGGCAAGCTATGATGCCGCTGCCCGGAATATGGCGCATGCCAGACTTCGCCAACTTCTGCCCGAAACCACTTTCATCTATCTGCGGACCAGTTTCGATGAAACCAACCATCTGGATGTATTCTATGAACTCAGTCAGTCTCAATTGCTAAATCAGGGCGCACCGGAGCGCGAGCCGGATGACAATGCCGCAAGCGCCGATCTCGGGCGCAAACTCAGGGCTCTGGCGGCGACCAGCCTGTTCTCGGAACTGGATCGCAAACAGCTGCGGTTGTTGGCCTTTGGTGCGCGCTGGTATTCCGCCAGTGCGGGCACGCTTATATTCGCCAAGGGCGATGCGCCGACGGATGGCGCATATCTGATATCCGATGGCGAGGCGGGGCTTTATAATCCAGTGGAGGGTGCCGCCGATCAATTGATCGCCACTGCAGTAAAAGGCACGCTGGTGGGAGAGCTGGGCTTGATCCGCAATGATCCCCGCAGCCTTGGCATGCGTGCCCACACCGATGTTACCGCCCTTCGGATCAGTGCCGAGGCCTTTCTGTCTGTTGTCGAAAACGATGCGCCAACCGCCTTCAAACTGTTGCAGGTTGTTGCGGGCTATGTCACGCGTTCGGCGAAATGAAGGCGCAAATCCGCAATCCATCGGAAAGGCGCCGCAATGGCTGGCCTTGGCAATGACCGGATCGGCAAACTTACGTCGCAATTGCGTCTGGGCAAGCGCAGTTCATTCCTGATCATTGCGCTGTTGTTGCTGGGCGCTTTGGTTGGCCTGCGCTCCACCGATCCCGCGCCTTTGCGCAATCTGCGCAATGCGTATTTCGATTACCTGCAAAACCTGAAGCCGCGCGAATATACGCCGCTGCCGGTGGTAATTGTCGATCTGGATGAGGAGTCCTTGCAAAAGCTGGGCCAATGGCCTTGGCCACGCGACAGGTTGGCGGCAATGGTGGACCGGTTGGGCGAACTGGGTGCCGCAGTGGTGGCCTTTGATATCCTGTTTCCCGAAGCTGACAGGCTGTCGCCCAAAAATCTGGTCGGCAATCCGGCCGTGCGGGCGGCTTTGGGCAATGGGCCGGGATTGAAGAATCTGAGCAAACTGGACAATGACGCGGCCTTTGCCGCCGCCATCACCCAATTACCGGTTGTGCTGGGAATTTCCGACGCCGGGGCGAATGGCGCGCCGCCGATTGCGGGCAAGGCGGCTTTCGTGTTCGTGGGGCAGCAGCCGGGCCGCGCGCTGTTGAACCTGCGGTCGGCGACGGCGATTGTGCCGGTGATTGCGGCGGCTGCGTCGGGCATCGGGGTGGTCAACGTCAACCCGCTGGAACAGACCGACAGGATCCGCGCGGTGCCTTTGGTCTGGCAAAGCGACACCGGTTTTGTGCCCGGCCTGGCCATCGAGGCGCTGCGCCTTGCCTTGGGCGAAACCACGATTGCGGTCAAGGGCGCGAAGGCCGGCACCCCGCGGGTTGAGGCGATCAAGCTGGGCAGTTTCACCATTCCCGCCTCGGCGACGGGCCTTTTTCAGATGCACTACCGCCCGGATCAGGCCCGCCAATATATCCCGGCTTATCAACTGCTTGATCCTGATCAAAGCCGCGATCTTGCGCTGCGTCTGAAGGGCAGCATCGTGTTTGTCGGGGCCTCGGCGGCGGGGCTTTCGGATATCAGAACCACGGCGCTGGGGCAGCGGGTGCCGGGGGTTTCGATCCATGCGCAGGTGGTGGAACAGATCCTGCTGGGCGATTATCTGAAGCGCAACACCGCCACCGAAGGCGCGGAGGTGCTGGTTTTTCTGGCCATCGGGCTGGTCATCACGCTGGCGCTGATGCTGACGGGGCCGCTGATTTCAATCGCGGCGGGCGGCGTCATGGTGGCGATGGCGCTTGCGGCAAGCTGGTACGCCTACACCCGGCTGGGCATCCTGTTCGACGGCACTTTCCCGATGATCGGCGGCTTTGTGGCGTTCTCGGCGCTGGCGATGTTTCAATTCGCCGTGGCGGACCGCGACAAACGCCTGATCCGGCGCTCTTTCGCGCATTACGTCGCCCCCTCGGTTTTGCTGGAAATGGACCGGAAAGGCCATAGCCTTGAATTGGGCGGCAAAACCGGCGAGGTGACGGTGCTGTTCTGCGATGTCCGCGATTTTACGCCATTGGCCGCGTCGATGACGGCGCATGATCTGGTGGCTTTGCTGAACGAATTGTTCACCGATCTTTCGGATCAGATTCTGGCGCAATCGGGCACCATAGACAAATACATCGGTGACGAGATCATGGCCTTCTGGAATGCCCCGGTCATTACCGAACAGCACCAGTTGCGGGCGTGCCTCGCCACCTTGCAGATGCGCGCCTCGATCGAGCGTTATAATACCCGCAAGGCCGCCTCCGGGGCGGCGCCGATTGCGGTGGGGATGGGCCTTGATTGCGGGCTGGCCTGCGTCGGTAATATCGGATCGCGCGACCGCTTCAATTATACCGCCATCGGCGATACGGTGAATGTGGCGGCGCGCACCCAAACCGCCTGCCGCCATGTGCGCTTTGATATTCTGGTCACCGCCGAGGTGGCCCGCGCCGCACCAGATCTGGCGTTTTTACCGGCGGGCTTTGTGGCGCTGAAAGGGGTTTCGGACCGCACCGAAGTGTTCATTCTGCTGGGCGATGCCGCAACCGCGCGCACGCCCGGATTTGCCAGCCGCAAAGCCGCCTATCTAGCGTTGCTGGCCGCCATCCGGCGCGGTGCAGACCCCGAGGCGGCCACCGAGGCGGCCACCGAGGCGGCCATCGCAGGCGCCGATCCGCGTCTTGCCACCTACATCCGCCACTGCGCCAGCCGACGCGACGATTTCACCCCGCCTGCCTGACACCCCTAGGGCGCGAAACTCATGGTGGCAAAGGCGCGGTCCACCTTGTCCTGCTTCCACTGCACCGGGTCTTGCGGCGCAGAGGCCGCATCGGCAATCATCGTGCCCATATTCGGCGTCAGGGTAACGGTTTTGCCCGCATTGGTCACCGTCACCTCGCCCGCCGCCACGAAAACCGCGAACGCACCGTCCAGCGGCCCGCCCCAAACGGTGGTGCCACGGATGCCCAGGGTGGCAAACGGGGTTGAAATCGCCACATTGCCGCCCGTCGACCCCTCCACCTTGCCGCCCACGAACAGGAACGTGCCTTCCAGCACCTTCACCGCCAGCGAGCCGCCCGCGACGCCCGGCGCATAGACGAACGCGTCGATCTGCATGGACGAGTTTTCGCCCAGGGTGATCTGCGTGTCATCGGTCAGCGTGGCCTCAAGCCGGGCGGCCGCGGCCGCGGTCAGCGTCTCGCCGAAATAAAGCGGATCAGCCGCCGCAAGCACCCGCACCGCACCGCCGTTATCGGCGGTGACGCTGTTCTGCACCCGGTCAACCTGGCCGATGGGGGCAGCTTCGGCCAGTGCGGCACCTGCACCAAAAGCCGAAATCACGGCAGCGGCAAGCAGGCCGCGCGGATCAAATATGCTGAGTTTCATGTTAAGGCCTTTCATCATGATGGGCCGGGGGTCGGAAATCTGTGGCACGTTGCACCTACGCAGGCAAAGACGCAATGGTTTCCGCGTCAAGCCCGGAATCGCCCGCGCCCGGCAATTTCTTTTCGCGCCCTGCCAGTTGAGCTTGCAAGAAAAACGGGCATTTGTCCGCGATTGAAGCCATATGACAACGATCACGTTTTCGTGCTGGCCACCCTGCGCGCCTTCTGTGCCGCGCGCCCTTGCGCCAGCCGCAGGATTTGGCGCTTAACACCGAAGGCCGCGCAAAAGCCTGACTTGCCGATTGAAACTTCCTTCCAACAGGCCCAAATGTGAGGGGCCGAAGTCCCGCAGGCCTTTCCCATGATCGCAGCCAGAACTCAACGCCGCCTTGCCGCCATCCTTGCCGCCGATATTGCGGGCTATTCCCGCATGATGGGCGCGGATGAGGCCGGAACCCTCGCTGCTCTGCGCGATGTCTGGGCGCAGCATTTCAACCCGGCGGTGGCCGAACATCGCGGCCGCATCGTCAAGATGATGGGCGACGGTGCCCTGGTGGAATTTGCCAGCGCCGTCGATGCCGTCGAATGCGGCCTTGCGGTTCAGGCCGCCATGGCGCGCCTGAACGATGCCCGCGTCGGCGAGGAACTGATCGAGATGCGCATCGGCATCAACCTCGGCGATATCGTGATCGAGGGCGACGATATTTTTGGCGACGGCGTGAACATCGCCGCCCGCCTTGAATCGCAGGCCCCGCGCAACGGCATCCTGATTGCCGACGCGGTGCACGCTCAGGTGCGCGGCAAGGTGGCGCAGGTGTTTGCCGACGCGGGCGCGCTCGATCTGAAGAACATCGCAATCCCGGTCCGGGCCTGGCGCTGGGGCGGCAACGGGCTGGACGCGCCCATCGTGGCCGAGGCCGCGAATGACGGCCCCTCCATCGCCGTGCTGCCTTTCGCCAACATGTCGGGCGATCCCGAGCAGGAGTATTTCTCGGATGGCATCTCCGAGGATATCATTACCGATCTGTCCAAGGTTCCCGGCCTGATGGTGATCGCCCGCAATTCCAGCTTTGCCTACAAGGGCAAATCCCCTGATATCCGCGTGGTCGGCCGCGATCTGGGGGTAAGTTCGGTGCTCGAAGGCTCGATCCGCCGCGCCGGCAACCGGGTGCGCATCACCGCGCAGTTGATCGACACCAAGAACGGCGCGCACCTCTGGGCCGAACGTTATGACCGCGACCTGACTGATATCTTCGCCGTGCAGGACGAGGTGACGCTGCAGATCGTGGCCGCCCTGCGCATCACGCTGACCCCGAAGGATTTGCAGATATTCCACATGCGCCGCTCGGCCAATGTCGAGGCGCATGACACGCTTTTGCGCTCGCGCGAGATGTCGATGCGGATGCTGAGGAACGAATTCACCGGCAAGGACGCCATTGAGCAGGTGATAGCCGTCCAAGCCCGCGCGGTGGCATTGGATCCCAACTTCGGCGGCGCCTATGCGGCGCTCGCGTTCAGCTATATCACAGAATTTCAGAACAACTGGGCGGGAATTCCGGATGCCCTGGCTCTTGCCGCCCACAACGCCGATCTCGCGGTTGAAAAAGACCCGACTTCGGCCTTTTGCTGGATGGCCAGCGCCATGGTAAAGATCAATCAGGGTGATCTTTTCGGAGCGAGGGCCAGCGCCGAGACATCACTGCGGTATTCGCCAAATCATGGCGCGGCCCATGGTGCCATGGGCCAGATCGAGATTTATCTGGGCAATCCTCAGGCGGCCATGCTCTACATCGACCGTGCCATCCGCCTCGACCCGGCTTTTGCACAACAGTTCATCCACTTTCGCGGCATGGCCTATCTTGTAGCCCGCGATTACGCCGCCGCCACCCGCGCTTTCCGTGAACGCATCCGCCTGTCGCCCAAAACCGATCTGTCGCGCGCGCTGCTGGCCGCGTCTCTGGGGCATCTGGGCGAAACCGATGCGGCCCACGCAGTGTGGGCCGAGTTGATGGCGATCAACCCGGCCTATTCGCCGACATACCATCTGGGCCGCATCCCGTTCCAGAATCCGCAAGATCGTGAAAACATCCTCGCAGGGCTGGCAAAGTCGGGGCTTGCCATATCGGGGCTGGCCATTTCGGGGCTGGCCAGCTAGGCTAATCCCTCACTTGCGCGCAAAAGGTCTTGTATTTTTGCGGCTTCGGGGCCTTTCTTGCGGCATGGTTGATACGCGTACCCACCGCCGCCTCGCCGCTATTCTTGCCGCTGATGTGGCGGGATATTCCCGGCTGATCGGGGTGGATGAAGAGGGCACGCTGGCCGCCCTGCAAGCGATTTGGGCCGATTGTTTCAACCCGATGGTGGCGCAGTACAATGGCCGCATCGTCAAGATGCTGGGTGACGGTGCGCTGGTGGAATTTGCCAGCGCCGTCGATGCCGTCGAATGCGCCGTCGCCATCCAAAGTGCGATGACCATGCGGCAGGCCCGCGCCGAGCCGATCGAACTCCGGATCGGGGTGAATCTTGGCGATATCGTCATTCTGGCGGATGATATCTTCGGCGATGGCGTCAACATCGCGGCGCGGCTGGAATCCCACGCCCCCCGCAACGGCGTTCTGCTGTCGGATGCGGTGCATGCGCAGATCAAGGGCCGGGTCAGCGTCACCTTCCTTGATGCGGGCGAGTTGGCGCTGAAAAACATCGCGGCGCCGGTGCGGGCGTGGCATTGGGGCGGCGATATCCGCGCCCCGGCCCAGACCCCGCCACCAACCGCTCCGGCCCAGAACTTGGCGGTGGCCCCTCCAGCCCCGGTGCCGCAGGCGTCCATCGCCGTGCTGCCCTTCACCAACATGTCGGGCGACCCCGAGCAGGAGTATTTTTCCGATGGCATCAGCGATGATATCATCACCGATCTGTCCAAGATCTCGGGCCTGCTCGTGGTCGCGCGCAACTCCAGCTTTGCCTACAAGGGCAAATCCCCCGATATCCGCGCTGTCGGGCGTGAACTGGGCGTGGCCTCGGTGCTGGAAGGCTCGATCCGGCGGTCGGGCAACCGGATACGCATCACCGCGCAGTTGATTGATACCACCAATGGCGGGCATCTCTGGGCCGAACGCTATGACCGCGATCTGACCGATATCTTTGCGGTGCAGGATGAGGTGACGCTGAAAATTGTTGCCGCCCTGCAAGTTACCCTGCGCCCGGCGGAAAAGGCGCTGCTGGGCGGCGCGCGCACCTCGAATGTCGCCGCCCATGACAGCTTTTTGCGCGGCCGCGAACTGCTGCTCAGCCCCAACAAGAACCGTGAGGTGTTTCATCAGGTGATCGCCGCCCTCACACAGGCCATCACCCTCGATTCCAGTTACGCCGAACCCTATGCCGGCCTTGGCCTTGCCTATATGCTGGATTTTCAGAACAAATGGGTCAACACCCCCAACGCGCTGGAGCTGTCGTCGCAGTATTTCGCCCAGGCCATCGCCCGCGATCCGAACGAGCCTTACGCCCATTACGCCGCCGCCATCGTCAGCCTGTTCAAGCGCGATCTTGATCTGGCCGAGGCCCAGACAGCCCGGGCGCTGGCGCTCAACCCCAATTATGCGCTGGCCTACGGCACCCGTGGCACCATCGAGATTTTTCTCGGCCGCCCGTTGCAGGCGATGCCCTACCTGCACCGCGCCATCCGGCTGGACCCGGTCAACACCCATCAGTTCCTGCATTTTCTGGGTCTGGCCTTTCTGGTGGCCGGCGATTATCAGACCGCCGCCGAAACCTTTCGCGAACGCATCCGCCTTGCGCCCAACACCGATATGTCGCGCTGCTATCTGATCGCGGCCCTTGGCCACCTTGGCCTGCATGACGAGGCCCAGATAATGTGGTTCGAGATTGTCGCCATCAACCCCACCTTCTCGTTTCAGGAAAATCTGGCCCGCTTGCCGTTCCGCGATGGCACCGATCTGGCCCGCATCGCCGAGGGCCTGATGCTGGCGCACCTCACAAGATAGGCAAGGCGGGCGCAATCCCGCCGCAATCGCCGCCGCCCCCCGGCGCATCGCCGCCACCGGATGTTTTTCGCCGATTTTTCGCCTAGATATCGACATTTTTGCAGCCCACATTGCCTGTAACCGCCCCCGATCCAGCCAGGCCGCCAGGCCCTACCGCCCGGCGCTGCAGAAAGTTATGTGCCATGACCCTGACCGCAAACGAGCAATACTTCCTCGAACTGGTGAACCGCGCCCGGCTTGATCCTCTGGCCGAGGCGGCCCGTTTTGGCATCGACCTCAACGAAGGCCTCGCCGCCGGAACCCTCAACGGCACCGTCAAGCAGGTTCTGGCCCCCAACGCCCTGCTGGATGCCGCAGCCGAGGCGCATGCGGCCTGGATGCTGCAAGCCGATGTCTTCAGCCACACCGGCGTCAGCAATTCCAATCCGCAAGACCGGATGCTGAGTGCGGGCTATGTGTTCAACGGCTCGTGGACTTACGGCGAAAACATCTCATGGCTGGGCAGTTCCGGTGCGCTCGATATCGCCGCCGCCATCGCCCAGCACCACCAGAACCTGTTCCTCTCGCATGGTCACCGCGAGAATATCCTGAACAATGCCTTCCGCGAGGTTGGCATCGCACAGGCCACCGGCACCTTCACCTACAATGGCCGCGACTGGAACTCGTCGATGGCAGCGCAGGATTTCGCCAAGTCGGGCACTGCGGTTTTTGTCACCGGCGCGGTCTATTCCGACAGCGACAACGACGATTTCTATTCGATCGGCGAAGGCGTATCGGGCACCCGGTTTACCGTCAACGGTGCCTCGGCCACCTCGCAGGCGGCGGGCGGCTATGCTTTGGCGATCACGGCGGCGCTGGCCACGGTGACGGTGCTGCAAGGCGGGCAAACCTCGGTGGTGCAGATGGATCTGACCACCGGCAACGGCAAGCTGGATCTGGTGGACGGCGATCAGTTCTTCACCTCGGCCTCGCTGCAACTGATGTCGGGCGTGGGCAAAGCCACCCTGCTGGGGGTGGGTGCGCTGAACCTGACCGGCAACGCCGCCGCCAATATTCTGACCGGCAACTCCGGCTACAACCGGCTGGATGGCGGCGACAGCGGCGATATCCTGAAAGGCGGCCTTGGCAATGACCGGCTGTTCGGCGGCGCGGGCGATGACAGGCTGGTGGGCGGCGGCCACAAGGACATCATGAAAGGCGGCGCGGGGGCCGACAGTTTCGTGATGAACAACACCGACGGCGTTGACAGAATCTCCGATTTCTCGCTCGCGCAGCAGGACCGTCTGGTGTTTGACGATGCGCTTTGGGGCAGCGTGGCGCAAACTGCGGCACAGGTGATCGCCAACTTTTCCACCCTTGGTGCGGCGGGCCTGGTGTTCAACTTCGGCGGTGGCGACGTGCTGACCCTGACCGGCCTGACCATCACCACCGGGCTTGCGGCGCAGATCGACATCTTCTGATCCGAGAAACACCGGGTCGCACGCCCGAACCGTCCGGAAACGCGCCCCTGCCTGTCTGTTTCTTGCCGGATTTGATTTGCCCAACCAACCCGATTGCGGAATACCCCTTGCGCCAACGGCCTCCGCTCTAACGAGCACCGAACCCGGGCAAACTCTCTCCCCGAGAGTTTCCAGACGGTTCGGGCGCAGAACCCAAAAAGCCGATTTCTGCCCCAACAAGGTTCCACCCCGGATTTATCCACCGAACCCCGCGCCACACCCTTGCGCCGCACCGCTATCCGGGCCAAACCCTTACCGCAACTTCCACGCCCTGAACCCTCCGGACCCGCCGCATGACGCCTCAATCCAACCTGCGCGGCGCTTTGCTGGGCTTTCTCGGCATGGGGATGTTCGCCTGCACCGACATCACGATCAAATTCCTCGGCGCAGGCTATAATTCGTTCCAGATCATCTTTTTCGCGGGCATCCTCAGCGTGCCGATCACCGTGCTTTTCGCGATGGCAGGCCCCGCCGATGCCGGCTTGCGGCCCCGCCAGCCCCGCCTGATGGCGCTGCGCTGCGGTTTTGTACTGGCGAACACCATCTTCGGCACCTATGCCTTCACCAGCCTGCCGCTGGCGCAATGCTATGCGATCTTCTTCACCATGCCGATCTTCATCGCCCTATTGTCGGTGCCGGTTCTGGGCGAAAAGATCGACCCCCTGCGCGGGCTGGCCATTCTGGTGGGTCTGGCGGGCGTGATCATCGCGCTTGATCCCGGTGGCGCCACGCTGCAATGGGGGCACGGCGCGGCGCTGCTGGGGTCGCTGTCGGGGGCCTGCAACTATGTCATCATGCGCAAGACCGGCAGCGCCGAGCGCACCGCGGTGCTGATCCTTTACCCGCTGATGCTGCAAACAGCGGTGGCGGCACTGGTGCTGCCATGGGTCTATCTGCCGATGCCGCTGGCCGATCTGGGGCGCACCGGCTTCATGTCGCTGACCACCTTCATCGGCTATTTTCTGGTCATCGCCGCCTACCGCCGCGCCCCCGGAGTGGTGGTGGCGCCGATGCAATACTCGCAGATCATCTGGGCCGCGATCATGGGCGCGCTGCTGTTTGGCGAGCGGATGAGCGGCCATACCCTGCTTGGCACCCTGCTGATCATCGCCGCCGGCATCGCCATCGTGATGCGGCAGGACAACCCAGCGTAAAGCCGCGCCCGGCCCTTGCAGCGGCGCGGCCTTGGTGGCAAAAGGTCGCATCCCGCGGCGCGCCTTGCCGCCCCATTCCCGTCTGGTCCCCAAACCATGCCCGTCGTTCAATCCAATCTGCGCGGCGCGCTGCTGTCGCTTGCCGCCTTCGCGCTTTATGCCAGCCATGATGTGGTGGTGAAGTTTCTGGGCGAAAGCTATTCCGCGTTCCAGATCATCTTCTTTTCCGGCCTGCTGGGCTTTCCGCTGATCACCATCCTGCTGCTGACCGACCGGACCGATGGCAACCTGATCCCCCGGCATGGCTGGTGGACGCTGCTGCGCACCGTGGTGTCGGTGCTGACCGGGCTTGGCGCGTTCTATGCCTTTTCCAAACTGCCGCTGGCGCAATGCTATGCGATCTTCTTTGCCATGCCGGTGCTGATCACCCTGATGGCGATCCCGATCCTGGGTGAAAAGATCGGCGCGCGGCGGGGGGCTGCGATCGTGGTCGGGCTGCTGGGGGTGATGATCGTGCTGCGCCCCGGTCAGGTTGATCTGCAACTGGGCCATATCGCAGCACTTGGGGCGGCGATCTGCGGTGCCACCAGTTCGGTGATCGTGCGCAAGATCGGTAATGATGAACGCTCGGCGGTGCTGATGCTCTATCCGATGGTGGCCAGCGTGTTCACCATGGGGCTGGCGATGCCCTTCGTCTATGTGCCGATGCCGCTGGCGCACCTGGGGTTGCTCGCGGTGATGGCAGCGCTTGGTCTTGGCGGTGCGGCGCTGGTCATCGCGGCCTACCGGGCGGCACCGGCGATCATCGTGGCCCCGATGCAGTATTCCCAGATCATCTGGGCCGCGATCTTCGGCCATTTCGTGTTCGGCGAAGAGATCGACAGCTATACCGCCACCGGCACCGCCGTGATCATCGCCTCGGGCATCTACATCGTGCTGCGCGAAGGCACCCCCCGGGTGTCGGAAAACCGCCCGGTGCTGGCAACCCGCTCGCGGCTCGATACCGGCACCGTGCCGCGTATCAGCACCTGGCTGCGCCTGTTCGAACGCCGCCGCACCCACAAGGCCGACGCGCCGGAATAGCCGCGCTGCCCCCTTGCAATACCGCGCCCGACGCGCTACCCCCGCCACATCGGTCGGAGCGTAGCGCAGCCTGGTAGCGCACCTGCTTCGGGAGCAGGGGGTCGGAGGTTCGAATCCTCTCGCTCCGACCAAATTCCCGCAATTAAAACAATATTTTACATCGTGGCGCGCGATGGTTTTTTAGGTTCGAATCTCACTGATAAGCACATCATAAGCTGTTCTTTCCGTCCATCCGGGCTGTTGCAGAATCACCACGCTTGAATGCGCTGACAAAGAGATACGGTGCCTACACTCTCCAGTGTATTGTGGTTTGGCGCTCCCAACAGCCGTCTATGTTATCACCGACGGACGGAAGCTCGTCCTTGATTTCGCCAGACCCCGTCAGCATGCCAGCGCCTAATAGCGACTATCACCAGCGGCATCTCGATCTGGTCCAGCCTTCCCTCAGCAATCTTGGCGTTCACGTGCTCCTCGAACGCAGCCAAGCTACCAAAGCCAGCCTCGATTGAGGAAGGGCGATCCGTTGTACCCTTAGATTCAAGTCGCTGCACTCTTGCCAGCATAGAGCGAATGCTTGTCATGTGGTCATGCGCCTGTTTCCCGGTTCGGTAACTCAACGCCCTGATCCCCCGCGTCAGCGACGACAAAGGATGCAGGCGTCGGCTGTTGAGGAAGACCCTCATACCGTCTTTGCCTCCAATTCGATTATGTGTCGCTCCAATTCCTCGGTCGCTCGCACATTGGCAAGCGTACCGATGGATGCGATGATCTGCTGCCCAATGTCGGGCGGCACCTCCCCTGCTGCGACTGCTCCAAGCACCTGTTCAATTTGCCGCGCGATGGGCTGTGAGGCGTCGAAGCTGAACTTTACCATATCGGATTGGGCGCGAAGAGTTGGAGTAATCCGGTTCAACACCAGACCGGCTGCCCGCATGTCGCCAGCCAGCGCTGCATCAAGCACGACTCGGGCGGACTTCTACGCCTTCCTCACGCAACGCTTGTGCCACCTTGCCCCGCTTGTCCACGATCCCTTTGGGTCTGCCTGCTGGGTTTGGGGAAGGACCGCCGGGCCTCCACGCAGGGTTGCCGGGGGTCGTCGCAAGTTCCCGTTTGAGGTTCGTCACTTTCCATATTGTATGATTGATCGGGTGCCTTAGGGCTCTGCTCCATGATCTTTACAATTTGAAATCAAGCGCTCTGCAATGCCAACGTTGTTCCTGCTGCGCCTCGGGTGTCATGCTCCCTCCCCCCCCGAAGCCCCGCCACGATGCCAAACCTTGTGCTTTCGTAGAACTGGTAGCGGTAAGGGTAGCGGATCAACAAACAGTTCAACCAGCGAAAATTTATGTGAATCAACAGCATGGATCCAGCTCCTACCGATCGCCAATGCCTTTCTGGCCCTCTGTGGCCGCTACGTCAGGGCGATTAGCGGCACGGCGTCGGGATTGCTCCTGTAGGCAGATGCCGACAGCGTGATTCTTTTCTTTGCTGCGGTTCAGTGGCAACGAAATCGCGCCTTGTGATGGGTGCAACCCAAAGGCTAGAAAGAAGAAAAACAAGGCCGGACACCCGCGCTGTGGTGGATCGTTGCGCAACAAGGGTGGGTCGTTTCCGATGAACAAGATCGCGGCAGAATTTAGCGAGTTCGTTTTGTTTTCCGAAGATGAGGCGCAGGCCCTCGATGCACGTGTGGTCATACGCGACAGTCGGGGCAAGCAGGTGCCCTATGTCACCTGCCTCGTCCGCGACAAGGAAGTGCAACTCAAGCCCGAGGAACGGACCCGCCAACTCTGGCTTGCCCGCCTGATCGGCAAGCTGGGCTATGCCCGGTCGCGCATCGTCATCGAATACCCGATCACCTTCGGACGCGACAGTTCCAAGCGGGCCGATATCGTGGTATTTGACGCCGGCCGCCCGACCGTTCCCTAAGTCATCGTTGAGGTGAAGCAGGCCAAGTATACAGACGGCAAGGAGCAGCTTCGGTCTTATGCCCACGCGACCGGGGCACCCCTTGCGTTGTGGAGCGATGGCATTCTGGCCGAGGTCTCGCACCGCAAGAACCCCAACTACTTCATGCCCATCCACGAACTGCCCCGTGCTGATCGGACCATCGAACAAGTCGTGGACCAGCCCTGGACGATCCAGACCCTGATCGACCTTGAGGAAGAGCGTGTGAAGGAGGGCAAGTTTGCCTGGTCCCTGCGTGACCTGATCGAAGACATGGAAGACGAAGTGCTGGCCAATGCTGGGGTCGATGTGTTTGAGGAAGTCTTCAAGCTGATCTTCACCAAGCTATATGACGAAATGAACTCGCATCGGCTGGGAAACGCATTGCGGTTCCGCAACCAGAACACCGCAGCGCAGCTCAAGGTTGCCATCCAGAACCTTTTCGACGACGCCAAGAAGAAATGGCCCGGCGTTTTCCTTGATGATGAACGCATTCGCTTGTCGCCTGACCACCTGCAAGTCTGCGTCGGGTCGCTGGAAGAATGGAAGCTGTTCAACTCCAACCTCGACGTGATCGACGACGCCTTTGAATATCTGATCTCGAAATCCTCGAAGCGCGAGAAGGGTCAGTATTTCACGCCCCGCTGGGTGATCGACATGTGCGTCAAGATGATGAACCCGAAAGAGGGCGAGACGGTGGTTGATACCTCCGGTGCCGTCGTCTGAAGACAGGTCGACCGCTTCTCCTCGTTAGACCAAAGTCGCATCGTTTGCCGCGTCACCCAAAACCCCGTAGTGTCCGCTATCCAAAGCGGACACTACTCGACCCACTCTATCCGCGGCAGAGCAGGGAGACCGGACGCTTACGGGTGAGGGGCGCGCAACCTGTATGGTCTTGGCAAACGCGCCGCCGTCGCAACTTGGTCGATTTTGTTGACCTATTGTTGACCCGGGCTGGCGGCATGCAAATACCCCATAAGATTTCTCTTGCAGGGCATTGATATCGTTGTTATTTTTGGTTGCGGGGTCAGGATTTGAACCTGTAACCTTCAGGTTATAAGCCGCTTCTCTCGGGCGAACGCCCATCCTTTGATTTCAACAGGTTATGCTATAACCCTGTGAACTAACAACGCTTTCTAACCGCACTTTGCTGCAGCCAACCGCACCGGACGGCTTCAAGCGGGGACCAAAGTAGTTAAACAGGTTGACCTATTGTTGACCCGCCTTTGCGCCGCCTGGCTCGGACCTGCCCCCCGGTCGTCCCTCGTTCAAAACGGGAGTTTGGCTTGTTGAAAGTCGTCGACTTCGCACTTGGCAAGCGCGTCAATATACCGCCTGAAGAGAGGCCGCTGCCAGCAGCGCTGGGTCAACTGCGACGCCGAACCCCGGGGCGTCGCCGAGATGCGCACGGCCATTATCTATCTTGACACCGCCACTGAAGGGCGAGCCGGCGAAGAATGTGTGGCCTTGGGCATCGAGCGGGAAATGACGTTTGATGGTCGCCCCCAGGTGGCAAAGCATTGTGTCGCCCAACAATGTGAAGGGCATGGTATCGAGGCTGACACCGATGCCGTTGGCTTCGCATATGTCTATAATGCGCCGTGCAGGCCACAGGCCACCGACGCGGTTGGGTTTGAGAACGATACGGTCGGCTGCTTCCATTCGGACAATCTGAAGCATCGCCGTCGGCGAGGTGACGGCTTCGTCGAGGACGACAGGGAACGGCAGCATCTTGCGGATTTGCGCGTGACCCTTCAGGTCAAGGTGGTGCAGAGGCTGTTCGATCGCCATGTTCGGATGGAACGCTTCCCGGCGCACGCGCTCGAACATGGCGACAGCCATTTTTGCATTCATGATGCCTTGGTTCGCGTCGACATCGACCTGGATGTGATGAGGCAGTTGAGCCATTACGCCGGCGACCTTGTCCGCATCGGCATCGAACAACATCTTGGAATATCCATGCTGGCGCAGCTGAGACCCGATCTTCAGTTTGAGCCCGGTAAAGCCGCGCGCGACGTAGTGGTTACAGACTCCGAGAAGCTGGTCGACAGTATGGCCATGCATCTGTGTCTGCAGTTCCAGTTCCC
>JANNAV010000137.1:0-2166 GCA_031384695.1 Paracoccaceae bacterium | reverse complement strand
ATCGGCATCTGGGGCGGGGCGGCGCGGATTTATGCGGCGTTCAAGTTTTTCCTTTATACCTTCCTTGGTTCGGTGCTGATGCTGGTGGCGATGATTGCGATGTATGCGGCGGCGGGCACCACGGATATCCCGACGCTGATGGTGTTTGATTTCTCGGCCGAGCCGATTGCGGTTTTGGGGATGACGATCTCGGGGGGCTTGCAGACGCTGCTGTTCCTTGCGTTTTTCGCCAGTTTTGCGGTGAAGATGCCGATGTGGCCGGTGCACACATGGTTACCGGACGCGCATGTGCAGGCGCCTACTGCCGGGTCGGTGGTGCTGGCGGCGATCTTGCTGAAAATGGGCGGCTACGGGTTTTTGCGCTTTAGCCTGCCGATGTTCCCGGTGGCGTCGGATCAGCTTTCGGGGCTGGTGTTCTGGATGAGTGCTATTGCGATTGTCTATACCTCGCTGGTGGCGCTGGCGCAGAGCGATATGAAAAAGCTGATCGCCTACAGTTCGGTCGCGCATATGGGCTATGTGACGATGGGGATTTTTGCGGCCAATCAGCAGGGGGTGGACGGGGCGATTTTTCAGATGATCAGTCACGGCTTCATCTCGGGCGCGCTGTTTTTGTGCGTGGGGGTGATTTATGACCGGATGCACACCCGCGAGATTGACGCTTATGGCGGGTTGGTCAACCGGATGCCGGCCTATGCGCTGGTGTTCATGTTCTTTACCATGGCCAATGTGGGCCTGCCGGGAACATCGGGGTTTGTCGGCGAGTTTCTGGTGCTGATGGGGATTTTTCAGGTGAATACCGTGGTGGCGGCGGTGGCGACATCGGGGGTGATCCTGTCGGCTGCCTATGCGTTGTGGCTGTACCGGCGGGTGGCGTTTGGCGCGCTGGTGAAAGAAGGGTTGATGACGATCACGGATATGAGCAGGCGCGAGCGGGCAATTTTCGCGCCGTTGATCATCATGACCTTGCTGCTGGGTATCTATCCGGCTTTGGTCACCGACATCATCGGGCCATCGGTGGCGCAGTTGGTGACGGAATACCATGCGGCTTTGGGCGCGAACTGAAGGACGAATGCGATGAATGCGAGCGATTTCTCCACCATCCTGCCCGAGTTCATCCTTGCGGTGTTTGCCATGGCGGCGTTGCTGTTCGGGGTATTTGGCGGCAAGGATCAACAGACCGGCGGCATCACCTTTGCGACGGCGGGGCTGTTTGTAGCGCTGGCCTTGTGGATCGGGGTGGCGGGCGAGGGGCGGACGGTGGCCTTTGGCGGGTTGTTTGTCGATGATGCGTTTGCGCGCTTTGCCAAGGTGGTGATCTTGCTGTCGGCGGCGGGCGTGCTGGTTATGGCGCAGGATTACATGGCGCGGCGCGATCTTGCGCGGTTCGAGTACCCCATTCTGGTGGTACTATCGGTGATCGGCATGATGGTGATGGTGTCGTCGGGGGATCTGATGACGCTGTATATGGGGTTGGAGCTGCAATCTTTGGCGCTTTATGTGATGGCGGCGTTCCGGCGCGATTCAGCGAAATCGACCGAGGCGGGGCTGAAGTATTTCGTGCTGGGGGCGCTGTCTTCGGGGTTGCTGCTGTATGGGGCATCGCTGGTTTACGGCTTTGCCGGGACCACGGCGTTTGCGGGGATACTCACGACGCTGAACGGCGAGGTGCCGTTGGGGCTGCTGTTCGGGTTGGTGTTCGTGCTGGCGGGGCTGGCGTTCAAAGTCTCGGCCGCACCGTTCCATATGTGGACGCCGGATGTCTATGAGGGCGCGCCGACGCCGGTGACGGCGTTTCTGGCGACGGCCCCCAAGGTGGCGGCGATGGCGCTGATCGCGCGGGTGGTGCATGGCGCGTTTGGTGGCATTGTGGCCGACTGGAGCCAGGTTCTGGCGGCGTTTGCGGTGATTTCGATGTTTTTGGGTGCTATTGCGGCAATCGGGCAGCGCGATATCAAGCGGCTGATGGCCTATTCGTCGATTGCCCATATGGGTTATGCGCTGGTGGGGCTGGCGTCGGGGACGGCGATGGGCGTGCAGGCGATGCTGGTGTATATGGCGATTTATGTGACGATGAACCTTGGCACCTTCGCGTTTATCCTCAGTCTGGAGAAGGACGGGCGGCCGGTGACGGATATCCAGAGCCTGAACATGTTCTCCAAACGC
>JANNAV010000125.1:0-22169 GCA_031384695.1 Paracoccaceae bacterium | reverse complement strand
GACGAGACCTGGCCGGTCGAGGCTGACCTGATGCTCGATCTCATCGCCGCCGGACTTGCCCGCGATGCCCATCCCGACCCGACCGCCTTCATGACCTTTCTGACCGAATTCACCACCTTGCATGCCGCCCGCCGGGTCCGGCTGATCTTTCACGCCGCCAAGAACGGCGGCTGGCAGGACCGCGTCACCATCCTGAAAACCGACCGGGTCGGAACCAATCCGCACATGGGCGAGCGGCTTTGCCTGCGCGCGGCCGGTCTTGCCCGCAAAAGCCCCGCCACCCTGCCTCTGGTGCCCCTGTTCGACATTGCGGCCTCGGTCTTTCGCCGCGTGCGTCAGCCTCCCCCGGAAGGGGGCATCATTTCACTGCATTAGGGATGGTGCCCGAGGTCGGACTCGAACCGACAAGCCTCGCGGCGGAGGATTTTGAGTCCTCTGCGTCTACCATTCCACCACTCGGGCACTGCAGGCGATTTAGCCGCCCTGAAGGACGGCGTCAACCATCTAGGTCGCGGCGGGCCCGGACTCTTTTGCGATTTCGGGACTTAGGGGTTATCAACGCTGAAGGTATCGCAATCTGCCAATTGGCCCGACTTTAGTCCGACCTGAAACCAATTCGACCGTTGGGCGCTGGTGCCGTGGGTAAAACTTTCGGGCATCGGCACGCGGCCTGCGTTGCGTTGCAAGGTGTCATCGCCAATCCGGCGCGCGGCATCGACCGCTTCCTCGAAATCGCCCTTCTGGACGGCACCGATCTTGTCACGCACGCCGCGCGCCCAGATCCCGGCCAGACAATCGGCCTGCAATTCGATGCGGACCGAAATGTCATTCGCCTCGGCCTGCGACACCTGACCGCGTATTTCATTGGCCTGCCCCAGAATACCCAAGACATCCTGGACATGATGCCCCACCTCATGCGCCACGACATAGGCCATGGCGAAATCACCCTTGGCCCCCAACTCATTGGCCATGGTGGTGAAAAACGCGGTGTCGAGGTAAACCTTTTTGTCAGCGGGACAAAAGAACGGTCCGGTGGCCCCCGATGCGTCGCCGCAGGGTGACTGGGTGACACCCTTGAACAGCACCAAGGTCACCGGGCGATAGGTCTGACCCAGTTGCTGACGAAAGACATCGGCCCAGATCTCCTCGGTATCTGCCAGCGTGACGCCGACGAACTGGCCAGCGGCGCGGTCCGCCTCGGTCAGCGGTTCGGACTGGGTGGCAGGACCATTGTCACCGCCAGTCAGCAAGGGCGTCAGGTCAACTCCCAGAAACCAGCCCACGACCACGATGACCAGCACGCCCAGACCACCGCCGACCCCAGCCGTCGCCCCGCGCCGACCAGAGGTGCGACGGTCCTCGATATTGCGGCTTTCGCGCCGTCCACGCCATTCCATCACACACCCCCAAACCATTACGCCGCAAGCCTACCCAAGCGCAGCCGCCCCCGATAGCGGTTTTTGGCGATCAGGCTTGACCTTGCCGCCCCTGCATGGCCAAAGACGGTGCAAAAGGAAACGCCGATGTTCCGCCGCCTGATCGCATGGACCACCACCATGAGCCGTTCGCGCTATGCCGAACCGGCGATGGGACTGGTGTCCTTTGTCGAAAGCTCGGTCTTTCCGATCCCGGTCGAGGTCATGTTCCTGCCGATGTGTCTGGCCCGCCCCGACCGTGCCATGCGCTATGCCCTGATCGCCAGTGTGACCTCGGTGGCGGGCGGGGTGTTTGGCTGGATGATCGGTTTCTATTTCTTTGACCTGATCGCCCTGCCCGTGTTGCAGTTCTATGGCAAGGTTGCAGCCTTTGACGCGCTGAAAGAGGCGACTGGCACCGGGGCCGTACTGGTCATGCTGATCACCTCGGGGGCCGCCCATCTGCCACCGATGAAGGTGGTGACGATCCTGTCAGGTGTGGTGGGGTTCAGCCTGCCCTTGTTCATTCTGGCCGCCGTGGTGGCGCGGGGTGGCAAGTTTTTCTTGCTGGCCTGGGTGCTGAAAACCTTTGGCCCCGCACTCGCAGACGTGATCCAACGCCGCCTTGCAACTGTCGCGCTGGTCACGATTGTGGCAGGTGCGGCCATATGGCTTGCAACGCATTATATATGAGGCCGAAAATGACCCGTGCATTCCTGATCCTTCTGGCCGCCGCAGGGTCGGCAGCACTTCTGGCCGGGGCCTTTGCGTTTCAGTACATCGGCGGCCTTGCGCCATGCCATCTGTGCCTTGTGCAACGCTATCCGCATGGGGTGGCTGTGGGCATCGGGGTGCTGGCGCTGCTGATCCCCGGCGGGGTGATCGGCCGCGTGCTACCATGGGCCGGGGCACTGGCGGCCCTGACAACGGCCGGGTATGGCGCCTATCACACCGGGGTCGAACGGCGCTGGTGGGCAGGGCCGGACACCTGCACCTCGGGCCAGATCGGCGGGCTGTCGGCCAAGGATCTGCTGGCCCAGATCCAGGCCGCTCCAGTGGTGCAATGCGATCAGGTCGCGTGGGACATGTTCGGCCTGTCCATGGCGTCATGGAACATGCTGGCCTCACTGGTGCTGGTCGCGATCTGGGTCAGGGCTGCCACCAAATAGCGGTGGGTTGCACCCACCCTACGCCTCACAGCAACCGCTGCGCCTCGGACAGGGCAAAGCGGTCGGTCATGCCCGCCACATAATCCGCCACGATCCGTGCCAGTTCGGTGTCGCCTTGTGTGGCGGCGACATCAGGGTGCCATTCCGGCGGCAAAAGGTCGGGCTGCGCCATGAACAGCGGAAAGAGACCGTTCACCACCTGCGTTACCCGCGCCCGTTCCACCATGACCGACGGCGCGCGGTACATCCGGTTGAACAGAAAACTGCGGATCGCCTTCAACTCTTGATAGAGCGGCTTGGAAAAGCGGATCACCGTCGTGCCCAGATGGCGAATGTCATCGACCGACGCCGGACGCGCTGCCTCCAGCCGGTTTCGGGCCACGGCGATCACGTCTTCGACCATCCGGCCAAATACCCGCCGCAACGCCTCATGGCGCCGCCGCATCTTGTCAAGACCGGGATAAAGCGCATCGACCTCGGCAAATGCCGGTCCGGTGACTGGCAGGTCCATCAGGTCGTCTTCCGAAAACAGACCAGAGCGCAAACCATCATGCAGATCATGATGGGAATAGGCAACGTCATCCGCAATCGCCGCCACCTGCGCCTCGGCCGAGGCATGGGTGGCCAGTTCCAGATCCCATAACGCGTTGACCTCGGTCAAAGCATAGGGCAGCGGGCCGTCATGTTTCTTGTCGGCATTCGGGCCTGCGACCGGGCCATTGTGCTTGGCAATGCCCTCCAACGTTTCCCAAGTCAGATTGAGCCCGTCGAAATCGGCATAATGCCGCTCCAGCCGCGTCACGATCCGCAGGGCCTGCGCCTTGTGGTCAAAGCCGCCATAAGGCGCCATCAGGGCCTCCATCGCATCTTCGCCGGTATGACCGAATGGCGTGTGTCCCAAATCATGCGCAAGCGCCACCGCTTCGGCCAGATCGGTATTCAAACCCAGAACCCCTGCAATCGTGCGGGCGACCTGCGCCACCTCGATCGTATGGGTCAGCCGCGTGCGGTAATAGTCGCCTTCATGTTCGACGAAAACCTGCGTCTTGTGTTTAAGCCGCCGAAAGGCCGACGAATGGATGATCCGGTCGCGGTCGCGCTGGAACGGACTGCGAAACGACGACATCCGTTCCACATGAAGGCGACCGCGCGACGCATCGGGATGGCAGGCATAGGGGGCAAGCATCGGACCTCACTGAGCTTTCCTGCAGGTATATAGAGGCTTGCCAACCTTGCCACCACCTTGCATTTGCTCTTTTCCAAATACTCCCCGCGGAGCGTCCGTCAGCGGCGCAAAGTGCCTCCGGCGGGAGTATTTGGAAAAGAGCAAATCCTTGGTTCGCCGTCTTGCCGCATCCGCCCTGCGCGCCTATGTTGAAGATACTATCCAAGGATGACGCTGATGAACCTGCCGCCCCATGTGACCGACCGCGCCTATGCCCGACTGGCCGAGATTGGCCGGTTGACCGGACAAACCCGCGCGCTGCGTGTGGCGGTCGAGGGCGGGGGCTGTTCCGGGTTTCAGTATGACATCAAGCTGGATGATCCGCAGTCGGACGATCTGGTATTGGAGCGGGCGGGGCAAACGGTGCTGGTCGATGCGGTATCCCTGCCCTTTCTGACCGGGGCGACCATTGATTTCAGCCAAGAGTTGATCGGTGCGCGGTTTGTGATCGAAAACCCCAACGCCAGCAGTTCTTGTGGCTGCGGCACCTCGTTTTCTATCTGATGCGGATCTTGATGCTGGGTTCGGCCCCAATGGCGGTGGCCGCACGCGACTGGCCGCGCGCGCCCTTTGACCATATCGTTGCCATCAACAACGCCTGGCGGATCCGGGACGACTGGGACGACGCCATCTATCCTTGGGATTTTCCCGCAGACCGCCACCCGGCACCGGGGCCCGGTCAACGCGCCATCACCCAAGAAGCCTTTGTGCCGGCGCAAAATGCCTATGGCGGGTTCGTCTATGCCGGGGGCACCATGGCCTATACGGCCGTCTATTGGGCGCTGGGGGCGCTGCGGCCCAGCACTTTGGCCGTATTTGGTTGCGACATGCATTACCCTGCCACCGGAGCCACCCATTTCTATGGTACCGGCACCCCAGACCCGCTGCGCACCGACATCACCCTGCGCAGTCTGGAGGCGAAATCGGCCCGGCTGATGATTCTGGCCGCCATGCAGGGCTGCGCCGTGGTCAATCTGTCGACTGGTCCATCGCGTCTGGTCGTGCCGCGCGCCGCGGCAGACGCCCTGCCCGACCGCCCTGCCGCCTTTGACCACCGGTTGGCAGAACGGGCCCTGCAGACCGAGGCTGACCTCGGCTATCAGGTCCCCTCCGGCCGTTATTGGGAGGAGGTTGCACGCTTTGATCCCGTTCAGATCGACGCGTTGGATGCCCTGTGGCTGGCGGCAGCGACGCCTTAGGTTTTGCCGCGTTCCTTGGTTCCCACCGCTGACATCCTGCGCTAGGGTGCGCCAAACCGGAGCGCGCCAATGAAAATCGCCACTTTCAACATCAATGGTATTCTCGCCCGTCATGACGCCCTGCTGGCATGGCTGCAAGAGTCCAAGCCCGACGTCGCCTGCCTGCAGGAAACCAAAAAGATCGACGCCGAGTTTCCAAGGGACGCCTTCGAGGCGCTGGGTTACCGGGTCGAGTTGCATGGCATGAAATCGTTCAACGGGGTTGCCATCCTGTCCAGGCTGCCGCTTGAGGATGTCACGCGGCGTCTGCCTGGCGATGAGGCCGACGAACACACCCGCTGGATCGAGGCGACCGTGATGGGGCGACGTCCGGTGCGCGTGACCAGTCTGTATCTGCCCAATGGCAACCCGGCGCCGGGGCCGAAATACGATTTCAAGCTGGCATGGATGGAGCGGATGCGTCTGCGCGTGATCGACCTGTTGAAGACCGAGGAGCCCTTGGTTTTCTGCGGCGATTACAACATCATCCCGCAGGCGATTGACGCCGCCTCCCCCAAAGACTGGCTCACCGATGCCCTGTTTCTGCCGCAAAGCCGCGCTGCGTTTCAACGTCTGACGAACCTTGGTCTGACCGAGGCGTTTCGGGCCCGCAACCAATCACCCGGTCAATATTCCTACTGGGATTTCCAGCGCGGCGCGTGGGAACGCAACAACGGCATCCGCATCGACCACCACCTGCTGTCGCCGCAAGCCGCCGATCTGCTGCTGGACGCTGGCATCGACAAAGAGGTGCGCGGCCGTGAAAAGCCGTCCGATCACGTCCCGGTCTGGATTGACCTTGACGCATGACCTATCCCACCACCTTTTATGCCCGCAGCCTGACGGACACCGCCACCCGCCCCACCCTGCAAACCCGGATTGACACCGATACGGTGATCATCGGCGGCGGTCTGGCCGGCCTGACGACCGCGCTGGAACTGGCGCGTGCAGGTGTGGCGGTTGTGGTGCTGGAAAGCGAAAGCATCGGCTTTGGGGCTTCGGGGCGCAATGGCGGCATCGTCTCGCCCGCCTTTGCTTGCAGCGGCGACGCCATTGCCGCCCGTGTGGGTGTCACCAACGCCCATGCCCTGCACCGCCTGACCATCGAAGGCGTCACCCGCCTGCGCGCCAACATCGAGACTTTGAACATCACCGGCGCCGATCCTGTTCCCGGCCTTTTGAATCTGCGCCGCTTTGATCAGGTCGCCGATTTGCGCGCCTATGCCGAGGCATTCGCGCGGGACTATGATTATCCTTTCATCTATCTCAACCGCGCCGAGATAGGCGCGCGTCTGTCAACCCACCGCTATCTGCATGGGCTGGAGGACAGGCGAGCGTTCCATATCCACCCGCTCAACTATCTGCGCGCCCTTGCCCGCGAATTTGAACGGCTGGGCGGCAGGGTCTATGAACATTCGCCCGCCGTGGGGGCTGACCTGCACGCCACCAAACGCATCCGCACGCCGGGGGGCGCAGTTCACGCGGCCCGTGCCGTCTTTGCCACCGGCGGTCATACCGGCCCGCTGATCCCGCGTCTGCAGCGCGGCGTGTTGCCGATCGCCACCTATATGATGTTGACCGAGGCCGCACCCGTCCTGATCGCCACCGCCATCAAAACCCGCGCGGCCATTCTGGATGACCGCCGCGCGTCCGATTACTACCGTCTGGTCGATGGCGGCACCCGCCTGCTGTGGGGCGGCCGCATCACCACCCGCGCCGCCAATCCTGACGGCGTTGCCCGCGAACTGCGCCGCGCCATGCTTGATGTCTATCCCCAGCTTGCCGCCCTGAAAACCGACCTCGCATGGTCAGGCCAAATGGCCTATGCCCGCCACCTGATGCCGCAACTGGGGCAGCTTTCGCCCGATGTCTGGCACATCACGGCGTTTGGCGGCCACGGGCTGAACACCACCGCCATTGCTGGCAAAGTCCTTGCGGAAGCCATGCTTGGCCAGTCGGAGCGGATTCAGATGTTTGCCCCCTTCGCGCTCAATTGGGCCGGCGGGCCGATCGGCCTTGCGGTGGCGCAACTGACCTATTGGGGTTTGCAGGCACAAGATTGGTGGCGCGAACGCTGACCAAAGGCGTCCCCCTCTCCGCCTCGGAGAGGGGTCAGGGGAGAGGTTCTGCTTCCGGCTTAACCACCAGCAAACAGGCCGCCACCCGCCGCCCCTCGCCCAACAGCACGTTATAGGTGCGGCAGGCAGCCGGCGAATTCATCACCTCGACCCCGATGCCCTGGGCCTCCAATGCGTCGCGAAAGGCGGGGGGAATATGGGCAATTTCGGCCCCGGTGCCGACCAGCAGCACATCTATCCGGCCCAGCAGCGCCAAGGGGGCTGCGAAATCGACCATCCCGCCCCACGGCCCGGCATCCCACGGTGTCACCAGACAGGCCCCGCGCAACACATGCTTGCCAACCCGAAAAAACCCCGGGCCATAGCCTTCGATGGCCAAGGCCTGACCATAGGTGACTTCGGTCAACTGGATATCAGGCATCGATATTCGCGAATTCGTGATCCGCCCCCTTGCCCGTGGATTTGGGTTTGTCGCTGCGGTCAAGGCCCAGCACCAGCACGATGTTCTTGGCGACATACAGCGTCGAATAGGTGCCGATCACCACACCGAACAGCATCGCAAAGACAAAGCCACGGATCACATCGCCGCCAAAGATGAACAGACAGATCAGCGACAACAGGGTCGTCGTGGCCGTCATGATCGTCCGGGACAAGGTCTCGTTCGCGGTCAGGTTCATCATCTCGCGCAGCGGCATCGCCTTGTATTTCATCAGGTTTTCGCGCAACCGGTCAAAGATCACAACCGTATCGTTGACCGAATAGCCCAAAATGGTCAGCAAGGCCGCCACAATGGTCAGATCGAACTTCAACTGAAATATCGCGAACACCCCGACCGTCACCACCACGTCATGGATCAGCGCCGCGACGGTGCCCACGGCAAACTGCCATTCGAACCGCAGCCAGACATAAATCCAGATCCCCGCCGATCCGGCAATGATGGCCAGGATCGCGGACCAGATCAGTTCGGCCGACACCTTGGGCCCGACCGATTCCACCGATGGAAAGGTGATCGCCGGATCAACCGCAACCAGCGCCGCCTCGATCCGCGCGATGGTTGCGGGCGAGGCGACCTCATCCCCCTCCTGCGCTTCGATCCTGATGGTGGCGACATGCTGGTCAACCCGAAAGGTCGGGTCAAACACCTGCGAGATCGTGACATCCCCCAGCCCCAGATCCGACAACGCCTGCCGGTATTCGCCCACATCCACAGCCAGCGTGCTTTCGGTGCGGATCGTCGTGCCGCCCTTGAAATCCACGCCAAAGTTCAGCCCCATGACGGCAACCGCGATCACGGACACCACCACCGCCAACGCCGATGTGCCAAAGGTGATCCATTGCAGTTTGAAAAAGTCGATAGTGGTCTTTACCGGGACCAGCCGCAGACGGAATGCCATGTGTCCTGCCCCCTCAAACCACGATTTCTGTTGGCTTGCGCCAGTTCATATAGGTCCAGATGATCAGCCGCGTCACATAAACTGCGGTGAACATCGAGGTGAAAATGCCGATACCCGTGGTGACAGCAAAGCCGCGCACCGGGCCCGACCCGATATAGAACATGATCAACGCGGTGATCAAACCTGTCACGTTGCTGTCCATGATGGCCGAAAACGCCCGCTCGAACCCCAGTTCCAGCGCCCGCCCCGGTGGCTTGCCCTCGCGCAATTCCTCGCGCACCCGTTCATAGATCAGCACGTTGGCATCGACCGCCATGCCCATGGTCAGCACGATACCCGCGATCCCGGGCAGCGTCAGCGTCGCCCCGATCATCGACAGAATGGCCATCAGGATGATCAGGTTGACCGCCAATGCCAGGTTGGCAAACAGCCCGAACAAACCATAGCTCAGGATCATATAGGTCGCGACCACAACCAACCCGATGATCCCGGCCAGTTTGCCCGCATCAATCGAATCCTGACCCAGCTCGGGGCCGACGGTGCGCTCTTCCAGAAAGGTCATTTCGGCTGGCAGGGCACCGGCGCGCAGCAGGACGGCCAGATTGGTCGACTCCTCCAGCGTGAAATTGCCCGTGATGATACCCGACCCGCCGGTGATGGCGCTTTGAATGGTCGGCGCGGAAATCACCTCGTTGTCCAGCACGATGGCAAAGGGGGCACCAATGTTGGCCCCGGTATATTCGCCAAACTTGCGCGCGCCGCCCACGTCAAAGCTGAAATTGACGGCGGGCCGGTTGTTCTGGTCAAACGCGGGCTGCGCGTCGGTCAACTCCTCACCCGTGACAACTGGGGCGGCTTCCAGCACATAAAATTCGGCCGGATTGTCGGCGTCGGGCAGCAGGATGTTGTTCAGGCCAGGCTGTTCGTTGGCGTTGGACGTGCGGCGCACAACCGCGTTAAAGGTCAGCTTGGCCGTGGTGCCAATGATGTCCTTCAACTCTTTGGCCGACCCGATCCCCGGAACCTCAATGACGATGCGGTCACTGCCCTGCCGCTGGATCGTCGGCTCGCGCGTGCCTGCGGCATCGACGCGGCGGCGGATAATCTCCAGCGATTGCTGCATGGTGCGGGTGTCGGTGGCCAGCTTTTCGGCGTCCGACAGGCTCAGGACAATCGACTGCCCGTCCTGCACCACATTGATGTCTTTTTCCCCAACCCCGGTCAGGGACACGACATTGGTCGCCAGCCCCTGCAACTTTTCCAGTGCGGCGGGCAGACCCTCGGGCTGCGAAATCGTCACGCGCAACACATCCGGTGCAGACGCCTCACGCCGCACGGTGCCCACGGCGTCGCGGATCTCGCGCAGCGCGTCGCGGGCGTCAGGCCACAGGGTGTCCATGCGCTGCTTGTACACATCGGCCAGCTTGACCTCGGCCAGCAAATGGGCGCCGCCCCGCAGGTCCAGCCCCAGATTGACCAGTCCGGTCGGCAGATAGCTGGGCCAAGTGTCCAACAGCGCCAATTGCTCGGGCGTGGCAGGCAAACCCGCTTCGACAGCCTTTTCAACCGCAGTGGCCGCGTCGTTGCGCGCCTCTACCTGGGTGTAAAACAGATTGGGCATCGCCATGACCACGGCCATCGCAATCACGGCCCAGACCATCAGGCTTTTCCAAAGCGGGGTTTGCAACTGCATCATCCGTCCTCAGGCAGCGGCCGGTTCGGTCTTGGACATGACTTGGGTGATGGTATGCTTCATCACCTTGACCTTGACGCCTTCGGCAATCTCGACCTCGATGATATTGTCCTCGCCCACCTTGGACACTTTGCCGATGATGCCGCCCCCGGTCATCACCTGATCGCCACGGCGCAGCGCGTCGATCATCGCCTTCATCTCGCGCGCCTTCTTTTGCTGCGGACGGATCAGCAGGAAATACATGATCCCGAAAATCAGGATCAGCGGCAAAAAGTTGGCGATCAGCGATCCGGCACCGGCAGAGCCTGCGGCCTGAGCATAAGCGGGGGTTACGAACATGCGGTCCTCATGGGTCAAAAATGTCGGGCAGGCCCGGTTCGGGCAGCCCATGCGTCGGCGGGCACCCTACAGATGGGTAGTCGGATGCGCAAGGCAAGGTCTGCCGCCCTTTTCCTGCTTCACCAAACCGCCTTGATCGGGCATATGTCGGCCATTCACGGCAGGAGAGAGCCCATGCACGACATCCGTACCATCCGCGAAAACCCTGCTGGATTTGACGCTGCCCTGTCCCGCCGTGGTCTGTCGCCCCTGTCGCCCGACCTGCTAGCCCTGGACGAGGCGCGCCGTGCCGCCATCCACGGTGCCGAAACCGCCCAAAGCTCCCAGAACGCCGCCTCCAAGGAGGCGGGTGCCGCCAAGGGGCGCGGCGACGACGCCGAGTTTGCCCGCCTGCGCGCGCTGGTCTCCGAGAAAAAGGCCGAGATTGCCGGTCAGACCGAGCAAGCGGCCGCTCTGGACGCGCGGCTCAAGGATGCACTGATGCGCATCCCCAACCTGCCACTGGATGAGGTTCCTGCTGGTGCGGACGAAAATGACAACGTCGAAATCCGCCGCTGGGGCAGCCCGCGCAATTTCGACTTTGGCCCCAGGGAACATTTTGACATCGCAGGCGTGCAGCCAGGGATGGATTTCCAGACCGCCGCCAAACTGTCCGGCGCGCGTTTTGTCGTGCTGAAAGGGGCCACCGTCCGCGTTCACCGCGCCTTAGCCCAGTTCATGCTGGACACCCATATCGACGCCCACGGGTTGCAAGAGGTCTGGACCCCGGTTCTGGTCAAGGAGGAGGCGATGTATGGCACCAACCAATTGCCCAAATTCGCCGAGGACAGCTATCAAACCACCAACGGCTGGTGGCTGATCCCAACCTCCGAGGTGACCCTGACCAACTCGGTCGCCGGTGATATTCTTGAGGAAAATCAGCTCCCTATCCGAATGACCGCCCATACCCAATGCTTCCGCTCCGAGGCAGGCTCTGCGGGGCGCGACACCGCCGGCATGCTGCGCCAGCACCAGTTCGAAAAGGTAGAGATGGTCACCATCTGCACGCCGGAAACCGCCCTGGCCGAGCACGCAAGGATGACAGAATGTGCCGAGAACATATTGAAATTGCTTGAAATTCCCTTCCGCACCATGGTGCTCTGCACCGGTGACATTGGCTTTGGCGCGCAGAAAACCCATGATCTTGAGGCATGGCTTCCCGGCCAGAACACCTACCGCGAGATCTCCTCGATCTCCACCTGCGGCACCTTTCAGGCCCGCCGCATGAACGCCCGTTACCGTCCGGTTAATGGCAAGCCCGAATACCTCGCCACCCTCAACGGCTCGGGTCTGGCGGTTGGCCGCACCCTGATCGCGGTGCTGGAAAACGGCCAGCAACAGGATGGCTCGGTCGATCTTCCCGCCGCGCTGCACCCCTATCTTGGCGGCAAAACCCGCATTGATGCCACAGGTCAACTCGCATGATAAAACCCGCCCTCCTCGTCCTCTCCACCCTCGCCTTCGCCGTAGCGCCTGCGTTTTCGCCGCCCTTCCGGGGCTTCGATCCGGCGGCTTTTCCGGTGCTGATCTCGCGCCCCGCCATCCAACCCGAAGGCTATGCCTTTGCAATCTGGGGATTAATCTACGCCTGGATGATCCTGCATGCAGGTTTCGGCCTGATCCGACGCCGCGACGATCCCGCGTGGGAGGCCGTCCGCCCCCCCCTGATCGGTGCCGCCGCCCTTGGCACGCTTTGGCTGAACATCGCCACCCGCGCGCCCCTCGCTGCCACCGCAACCATCCTCGCCATGGCCGCCCTGGCGCTTGCCGCCTACCTGCGCGCGCATCAAACCCAAGACCGCTGGCTGCTCGCGGCCCCCCTCGGCATCCTCGCAGGCTGGCTGACCGCCGCCTCCGCCGTGTCGGTGGGGGTGATGCTGGCAGGCTATGGCTGGCTTTCCAACAGCAACGCCGCCCTGCTCATGCTAGTGCTAGTGCTCGCCACAGCCCTCACCGTGCAAACCCGCCGCCCGCAAATGCCGCTATACGGGCTCACCATCACCTGGGCCACCATCGCCGTGGCCATAGCCAACCGCCCTGACCTTCCAACCGTCGCCGCCGCCGCCGCCGCCGGTGCCGCGATCATGGCGCTCGCCACCCTCGCCCTGCGCCTGCGGGCAAACCGCTGACCTCACGCATCCTTGCGGCCTTCCTTGTGCTTGCGCAACCGGCTGGGGGTGTGGAACTTCTGGTTCTTGAACGGGTTCTTGTCGCCTTGCGAGCGGAAATAGATCCGGATCGGCGTGCCAGGCATCTGAAAATGATCCCGCAACCCGTTGACAAGATAGCGTTTATAGCTTTCGGGCATATCCTCGGGGTGCGAACACATCACCACAAACCCCGGTGGCCGGGTCTTCACCTGCGTCATGTAACGCAGCTTGATCCGCCGCCCGCCCGGTGCCGGAGGCGGGTGCGCCTCGGTCATCGCCCCCAGCCAAGAGTTCAACCGCGCCGTAGTGATCCGCTTGTTCCACACATCATGCGCGCGGCGGATCGCATCATGCAGCCGGTCCAGCCCCCGCCCCGTTTTGGCCGAAACCGTCACCAAGGGCGCGCCGCGCAACTGCGGCAACAGCCGCTCGAACATTTCTTTCAACTCGGCCAGCTTTTCCTGCTTTTCGCCCTCAAGATCCCATTTGTTGACCGCAACCACCACCGCCCGGCCCTCGGTTTCGGCATAGTCGGCGATACGCAGATCCTGCACCTCGAACGGGATATCCACGTCCAGCAGCACCACCACCACCTCGGCAAAGCGCACCGCGCGCAAGCCGTCCGCCACCGACAGCTTTTCCAGCTTTTCCACCACCCGCGCCTTCTTGCGCATGCCGGCAGTGTCAAAAATCCGGATCGGCGTATCATACCAATCGCTGCGCACAGAAATCGCATCGCGGGTAATCCCCGGCTCCGGCCCGGTCAGCAGCCGGTCTTCGCCGATGATCTTGTTGATCAAGGTTGATTTCCCGGCATTGGGCCGCCCGATCACCGCAATCTGCAACGGCTTTTTCGCGGTCGGATGGTGGGCTGTCTCGTCGGCCTCAACCTCGGCCTCGTCCTCGCTCACATCCAGATCGGTAACAGGGGTGTTCTCGGCCTCACGCTCGGCAAATTCCGCCTCAAAGGGCCGCAACAGCCGGTAAAGATCGTCGATCCCCTCGCCATGCTCCGCCGAAAGCCTGAGCGGCTCGCCCAGCCCCAAAGACCAGCCCTCCAGCGCGCCCGCGTCGCCTGCCGAGCCTTCGGATTTGTTCACCCCAAGGATCACCCGCGCGCCCTTTTTGCGCAGGATATCGGCGAAATAGGTGTCCGAAGGCGTCACCCCCGCCCGCCCGTCCAGCAAGAACAGGCAGACATCGGCCATATCCACCGCGCGCTCGGTCAGCCGCCGCATTCGCCCCTGCAGGCTGTCGTCGGTCACCTCCTCAAGGCCTGCCGTATCAATCACGGTAAAGCGCAGATCAAAGATCTTGCCGTCGCCCTCGCGCAAATCCCGCGTCACCCCGGGCTGGTCATCCACCAAAGCCAGCTTGCGCCCCACAAGGCGGTTGAACAGGGTGGATTTGCCCACATTGGGGCGGCCCACGATGGCAAGGGTAAAGCTCATATCATGCGTCCGGCGATTGCAAAGCGCATCCCATACACGGCACCGGGCCTAACGGAAAGCGTGAAGTTGCCCCTTGGCCCCCACCACGAACAGCGCGCCCCCCGCCAAGGCCGGGCTGGAAGCCGCCCCGCCGGGGATAACCGCCTGCCCCACCAGCGCGCCATCGGTGGCAGAGAACAGCCGCAGATAGCCGTCCGAGCCCGCAACCACCACCCGCCCACCCGCCAGCACCGGGCCATAATTGGCGTATATCGCTTTGATTTTCTTCAGCTTTTCCGTGGTATAATAAGGCATCGGCACCGACCAGATCACCGCCCCCGTGCCCGCATCAAGCCGCACCAGCCGCGCCTCGTCGCTGACCACGAACACCGATCCGCCCACCACCAAAGGCGGGTTCATCGCACCCTCGCTGGCGGCCCAGATCGGCAAACCGGTGTCGGCGGCAATCGCCACCGTCCGCCCGGCGGCGGTGCCCACATAAAGCACCCCGCCCGATACCACCAGATCGCCGGTCAGATCGCCCACCCCGGCATAGGCCCGGCCCAACCGCTTGCCCGCCACCGCAGCCCCCCAAACCTGCGCGCCACCGGCCTTTTCCGCCGCCGATATCTGCCCCGAAGCAAAGGGAAAGATCACCGATTTCCCGTCAATCGCGGGCGACGCCGCCCCCAGCACGCCGCTCGCACTGCGGGTGCCGGTCAATTGCCACAAGATGCGCCCGGTATCGGTGGCCACCGCCAGCGCTGCGCCATCGCGTGCCACCGCGTAAACTGCCCCACCCTCCACCGCAGGCGCGCCGGTAACGCCTGCATCAAAGCGCTGCCGCCAGATCACCGCCCCACTGGCCGCATCCAGCGCCACCAACTCGCCAAACCCGGTGGTCGCATAAACCCGCGCCCCCAGCGCCGCAAGGCCGCCACCCGAGATTTCGCCGCCACTGTCGAACTCCGGCGTCAGATCGGTTTGCCACAGCAGCGCCCCCGCCGTCGATACCGCCGAAACGGTGGCGCTGGCGTCCATCACCATCACCCGGCCCGCCGCCACCACCGGTGCCGCCGCCACCCGGTTGCGCCGGCTGTTGCCCGCGCCGATGTTGACGCTCCACGCCAGTTGCGGCGCACCCGACAACTGCCCGTGCGGCGCGTCATGCCGCGCATTGCCACCCCGATGGGTCCATTCGGCATTGGCCTGCGCTGCGGGCAGCGCTATCGGTTGTGAAAGGTTGTCCGCGCGCGCCTGCGGGGTCAGCGGCAAAGGCTGCCCCTCCACCGGGATCGAAGCGTCAAGATCGGCGCGCACCGGAAACCGCTCGCCCTCAAGGATAACTTCCTTCTCGCAGCCCGCCAGCGCCGCCATCAGCACCAGCCCCGCAACCCCCAGTTTTCCTGACATCCTCAACACCCGCGCTCCCATATGCTCACCGTTCCGATCGCGCGGGGCTCAGCCCGCCTCTGCCACCGGCAACGTGCCGCCCAGTGCCGTAATCATCTGCGCCGCACGCTGTTTCAGGCCCGCCGTCGCCTCCTGATCCTGCAAAAGCGCTGTAAAAGCCGCAATCGCCTCGGCGGGTTTGGCCTCTTCGATCAGCAGATAGGCCAATTGTTCCTGCGCCAGCGTGCGAAACGCCCGGCCGGGCGCGGCAATCGCCGTCAACGCCGCCCGCCGCTCGGCCAAAGGCAGCGTCGCGCCAAGGATTGCCCGCCGCAAGGACGCCAGATCGCGGTACACCTGCGGCTGGCCGCTATCGGCAATCAGCTTGTCCAACGCCGCCATCACGCCCGCAGGGTCCGCCACCGGATCCGCCGCCGCCATCAGCGCCTGAATGGCCAGTTGCGATCCATCCGCCGGAACCCCGGCAATCGCCGCCACCCGCTCTTCGGGCGCACCGATATCCAGCGCGTCCAGCATCGCATCGCCAAACGCCTCCGCCCGCTCCACCGCTTTGGCCTTTTGCCACTCGTTCAGGGCCGCCCCGCCCACCACCAGCACCACCAGCAGCACCCCGATCCAGCCATATTTGCGGTAAAGCGCAAAAAGCCTGTCCCGGCGCACCTCTTCGGTCACCTCGTCGATAAAGCTGTCGGGATTGCTCACGCCTGCCACTCCTTGCCGCGCCGTCGCTGCCTGCGCCAACCGTTCTACGTCTCATACACGCGAAGCCCGCGCCTTGCCAACCCCCGCCCCCGCCCCCAAGCCAAACCACCGGCCAAACCACCGGCCAAATCCCGCGAAACACGCCACCCGCCCAACTTGCGCCCTTCCAAGCCACAATTTGCTGCAAAATTGCCGAAATCTTACCGCATTTCCGCGCCATCATCCGGCAACCCCAAAAGGCAGCCCAAGCATGGAACTCGCCGTTATCGCCAATTTCCTGCTGTTTTTCGGCGCACTCGGGGTCAATCTGGTGCTCGACTCGCGCAGCACCGACGATGACCCCCCCGCGCCCGAACCGCTTTACAACCCAAATGCCTACAGCCGCGCCGATACCGGCACCGAAGGCGATGACAGCCTCACCGCCGACCGGGACAACCTCGCGTTTTTCCTCGGCGGCGGCGATGATGATCTGACAGGTTCGGCAGGTGCCGATTACGCCAGCCTTGGCACGGGTGACGATTCTGCAACGATGGGGCCGGGCCACGACATCGCCTTTGGCGGCGAAGGCGATGATACGCTTGCCGGCGGCACCGGCGCGGATACCTTGCTGGGCGGGGCCGGCCGTGATGCGCTGTCCGGCCTGAACGATACGGCGGGCGGTGGCGGTCCTGACGGGCAGGATCAGCTGTTTGGCGGCGACGGTGACGATCACCTGTTGCTCGGGCGCGGCGATGCGGCCCAAGGCGGCGGCGGGACCGACCGCTTTCAACTCGATACCCGCTGGCCCGATACACGCTGGCCCGACACCCGCGGGTCCGATACCGGTTTCTTCCGCGTCACCGATTACAACGACACCGAAGACCGCATCGAGATCACCTACACCCCCCGCTTCAGTGCCGAGACCAGCCTCGAAGTGCCCCCCACCCTCGCCATCGAGACCACCGCCGATGGTGCCAGCGCGCTCATCCGCCTTAACGGCAGCATCATCGGCCAGATCGACGGCGCGGCGGGGCTGGATGCCTCGCGCATCATCCTCGCGCCCGATACCGAAACCGATCCCAACTATCTGCCCGCCGATTACACCGGCGAAGTCACTGGCACCGATGCCGCTGACAGCTTTACCGGCACAACCGACCCCACCGCATGGTTCCTGCAGGGCGGCAACGACAGCCTGACAGGCTCAACCGGCGATGACTACGCCCGGCTTGGCGATGGCGACGATAGCGCCAGCCTCGGCGCAGGCGACGACATCATCCACGCCGGTGCCGGTTCCGACAGCGTTGCAGGCGGCGACGGCCATGACACGGTGCTGGCGGGTGACGGCCGCGATACCATCTTTGGTGGCGCGGGCGACGATATGTTGGCAGGCGAGGCGGGGGCAGACCTGATCACCGGCAGCGCAGGCGCCGACAGTCTTGTCGGCGGGGCCGGTGATGATACCCTGTCCGGCTACACCGCTACCGGGGCCGCCGACGCCACCCTTGTCAGCATCGATGGCATCGACACCCTCTCGGGCGGCATCGGCAATGATACACTGATCATCGGCCATGGCGATCAGGCCACAGGCGGGGCGGGCGCCGATACATTCGGGCTCGATCACCGCTGGGGGGAGGGCTCCGAAGTGGCACTGATCACCGATTACGTGCGCGGCACCGATGTGTTGCACCTGCTTTACACGCCGGTTTTCAACAATTCCGGCATCGAAATTCCGCCCGTGGTCACCATCGTCATGGGCCCCGCCAACGCCTATGCCATCATCCGCATCGACGGCGATCCGGTGGCGCATCTGACCGGCGCCACCACCCTGCAAGCCTCCGACATCATCTTGCAACGCGCTGTGGCCTGAAACCGGCTCCACATCCGAACGTCCGGTCAAGATGCTGCGAATTCAAACGCCTCGCAGGCAAGCTCGCTCCAACTCAGATCAGACCCCGCACCCACCACAACCCATTGCTTCATCAACCGCCCATGGCCCGGATCAAAACACTGCGCCTGCCCCCCTGCACCATCGCCTCGGCACGCGCCGCACTCAACTTGACCACCAGCGCGCCCTTCACCTCCATGGCAAAAACCTTGCCCCCCGCCTTCAACCCATCCGCGCCGAACATCCGCGAAACCTCCACTCCCGGGCGCGCCAGAAACGCCGCCCTACAGCGTTTCGCATTTGATCTGGATCAGCAGATCAAATGCAAAACGCTGTCGGGCGGGTAGGGAAATCCACTGATGCCACCGGGCCCAACCCGTCTGATGGTGCAACTCGAGCCATCGCGCGCGGGAACCCGGCTCACCCTCACCCCCTCAGGTCTGGCGGCGGCAGAGGCCGCAAAGCACGGCACCGGCTGGCCCCACTTCCTGCACCGGTTGTGCGATTGCGCCGAGGGGGGGGCGCGATCCCGGCCCCGATCCGTGGCAAAGCCAAAGCGCCTGATCTTGACTTCCCGCCGCCAACCTTGCACGCTCTGGCCTGCAATCCCGCCCCTTGATCGGATAGCAGGCCCGCCATGCCATCAGCCAAAAACACCATCTGCCTGTGGTATGACAAAGACGCCGAGGCCGCCGCCCGCTTTTACGCCGCGACCTTCCCTGACAGTTCGGTTGATGCCATCTTCCGCGCCCCCTCCGATTACCCCGCCGGCAAGGCAGGCGACGTGCTGACCGTCGATTTTACCGTCGCAGGCATTCCCTGCCTCGGCCTGAACGGTGGTCCCAAGGTCAAGCACAACGAAGCGTTTTCGTTCCAGATCGCCACCGATAACCAGCCCGAAACCGACACCTACTGGAACGCCATCATCGGCAATGGCGGCACGGAAAGCGCCTGCGGCTGGTGCACGGACAAATGGGGCGTTTCTTGGCAAATCACCCCGCGCACCTTGACCGGGGCTTTGGCCGCAGGCGGCGCCGAGGCCAAACGCGCGTTCGAGGCGATGATGAATATGACGAAAATCGACGTCGCCCTGATCGAGGCCGCCCGCCGCGGCTGAAGGCCGCCGTCACACCCGTCACTGGCAGTGCGATGACACGGCAAATCCGCCAAGGCTCACCTCGCCTTACAGCGTTTCGCATTTGATCTGGATCAGCAGATCAAATGCAAAACGCAACATTCCCGGCGTTTGGCCTGTCTTGGTTTGCCTTCAATCTGATTCAGATTAAAGGCAAACCGCTTTAACTCCCCATCATCCGCTCACGCCGCCTGATCCTGTTCCTCTTCCGCCGATTGCCGCGCCCACATCGCCGCATAGCGCCCGTCCAGCGCCAGCAGGCTTTCATGGCGGCCCGCTTCTGTCACCCGCCCATCCTCCAGCACCAGAATCTGGTCGGCATCGGCAATCGTCGACAGACGGTGCGCGATGGTGATCACCGAACGCCCCTGCCCCATCTCGCGCAGACTGTCCTGAATGTCGCGCTCGGTCTGGGTGTCCAGCGCAGACGTCGCCTCGTCCAGAATAAGAATAGGCGGGTTCTTCAGCAAGGTGCGCGCGATGCCCACCCGCTGCTTTTCACCCCCCGAAAGCTTCAGCCCCCGCTCGCCCACCTTCGTCTCGTATCCGTCCGGCAACGACACGATGAAATCATGGATCCGCGCCGCCCGCGCCGCCGCCTCCACCTCAATCCGGCTCGCCCCCTCGCGCCCATAGGCGATGTTATAATAAACCGTGTCGTTGAACAGCACCGTATCTTGCGGCACCACGCCGATCAGGGCGTGCAGCGAGGTTTGCGTCACATCGCGGATATCCTGCCCGTCGATGCGGATGGCCCCGCCCGTCACATCATAAAACCGGAACAGCAGCCGCCCGATGGTGGATTTCCCGGACCCCGAAGGCCCGACCAGCGCAATCCGTTGCCCCGCCCCCACCCGCAACGATACCCCCTTCAGGATCACCCGCTCGGGGTCATAACCAAAGGTCACATCGTCGAACACAATCTCGCCGCCGGTGACCTGCAACGCCTGCGCACCCGGCGCATCCAGCACTTCCGCAGGCTGGCCCAGCAGGCCGAACATCTCGCCCATATCCACCAAAGCCTGCCGGATTTCGCGGTACACCGTCCCCAGAAAGTTCAAGGGCATGGTGATCTGGATCATATAGGCGTTGACCATCACGAAATCGCCCACCGTCAGCTTGCCCTGCTGCACCCCTTGCGCCGCCATCGCCATCACGATGACAAGGCCGGTGGTGATCAGCGCCGCCTGCCCTGCGTTCAACAGCGACAAAGACCGCCCCGTCATCACCGCCAGCCGCTCATACTGCCCCATCGCCCCGTCATAGCGCTGCGCCTCACGCGTCTCGGCGTTGAAATACTTGACAGTTTCATAGTTCAGCAGACTGTCCAGCGCCTTCTGGTTGGCATCGGTATCCTGATCATTCATCGCCCGGCGCAGCTTCACCCGCCACTCCGTCACCTTGAACGTATAGGCCACGTAAAGCCCGATGGTCACCACCACCACCGCCATGTACTGCCAGCCGAACAGCACCGCGAACAGCACCGACACCATCGACAGTTCCACAATCAGCGGCCCGATGGAAAACAGCATGAACCGCAGCAGGAAATCGACGCCCTTCACCCCCCGCTCGATGATCCGGCTCAGACCGCCGGTCTTGCGGGTGATGTGATAGCGCATCGACAAAAGGTGGATATGGGTGAACGTCTCAATCGCCAGCTTGCGCAAGGCGCGCTGCCCCACCCGCACAAAGATCACGTCGCGCAACTCGCCAAACACCACCGAGCCCAGCCGCGCCATGCCATAAGCCACCGTCAGCCCGATTGCCGTCAGCCCCAGCAACGTGCCGGTATCCGGCGTCTCACCGGCCAGCGCATCCACCGCCTGCTTGTAGAAAAACGGCGTGCTGACCGAGATCACCTTGGCCAGCATCAGCATCGCCAACGCCCCCACCACCCGCCGCTTCACCCAACCCTCGCCCTCGGGCCAAAGATACGGCCCCACCCGCCGCATGGTCTGCCAGCCATTTGCCGGACGCTGCGGCATATCGGCGGATGTGGCTTTCGAGGTCGCTCTGCGCATCGGTCTTCCCTTGGCTTGGCCCCGGAAACGCACCCCCAAAACGGTTGCGCCGCATCCCGAACTCGGCTATCTCTGATTTCAACTGTTCATGAATAGTTGAAACATGGAACGTCGTAAAGCCTTATCAGCCCTCTCCGCCCTTGCCAATGACGCGCGCCTTGATCTGGTGCGCCTGTTGATGCCGCAAGGTGACGCAGGCCTTGCGGCCGGCGATATCGCCCGCGCGCTGGGCCTTTCCGCCTCGCGCCTGTCGTTCCATCTGGCATCATTGGAACAAGCCGGGCTGATCACCGGCCGCAAACAGGCGCGGCATGTGTTCTATGCGGTCGATGCGGGCGGCATGGGGGCCACCATCGCCTATTTGCTGAACGATTGCTGCATGCAGCACCCCGAAGTGGTCGCCTGCTGCCGCCACCGCCGCGACATCACCGAAGCCCTCATTCAGACTTCTGGCCTGCCGCAGGAATCGCAAACACCTGCCCCGGATAGATCAGATCAGGGTTTCTGATCTTGTCCTTGTTGGCCTCGAACACCTGCACATACATCACGCCGTCGCCAAACTGCTCGCGGGCGATCCGCCACAGGGTAAAGCCCGGCTGAACCGTCACACTGACTGGCGCCCGCACCGCCGCCACAACCGCAGACGCAACCGCCACCTCCGCCACCGGTGCCGCCACCTCTGGCGCAGGTTCGACCACGACCACCTCGGGCACAACCGTCTCGGGCACAACCGTCTCAGGCACAACCGTCTCAGGCACAACCGTCTCAGGCACAACCGTCTCAGGCACAACCGTCTCGGGCACCTTAACTTCAGGCACAACCTCCGCCACAACCTCAGGCGCCGCGCCGTCGGGCGCCACAACC
>JANNAV010000104.1:0-4094 GCA_031384695.1 Paracoccaceae bacterium | reverse complement strand
GGTTTGCGGCGTCCACTGCACCAGCTTGTCGATCGAGGTCAGCGCGCGTTGGCGGATGGTATCGCCGTACTCGCCCATGCCATCGTCCAGCGGCTTGTCAATCGCCACAAACCACTGCGGCGTGTTGCGGTAGATCAGCGGCGCTTTGGAGCGCCAGGAGTGGGGGTAGCTGTGTTTCAGCTTGCCCTTGGCGAACAGCGCCCCGGAATAGGCCAACTGCTTGATCACGCTGACGTTGGCCGGGCCCTCCTTGCCATCGGGCAAGATGATGTGCTGACCGCCGAACAGAGGCAAGTCCTTGCGGTATGACCCGTCGGGCTCCACGTTATAGGTCATCGGCAGTTTGAATTTCAACCCAAGCTGATAGTCATCATCACCGTGGCTGGGGGCCGTATGCACAAACCCGGTGCCTGCGTCGTCGGTCACATGGTCGCCGGGCAGCATCGGCACGTCAAAGTCCCATTCGCCCTGCCCCTCCGCGATGCCCCGGAACGGATGGGCAAGGATAGTCTCCTCAAAATCACTCACCAATCCCAGGCTGTCGAGTTCCGTGATTTTTCCAGCGGTTTTGACAGCTTCAACCAAAGCTGCGGCAACGATGAATGTCTCACCAACTTTTGCTGAGCTGTTCTCTCCAACTGAAAGTACCTCGTACAGTTCATAGCTGATGGTCGAATTATAAGAGACTGCTCGGTTTTGCGGAATTGTCCAAGGTGTTGTCGTCCAGATCAAAACCGAGGCGTTCCGAAGCTTGATGTCGAAATCGGGATCTCGGTTTGCGGGATACCCAGTGTACCCGTCCATCGTCGTTTTAATGGGAAACCGCACCCAGATCATATGCGAGGTGACGTCGTGATATTCCACCTCGGCCTCGGCCAGCGCTGTTTTCTCGACCGGCGACCACATGACGGGTTTGGAGCCTTGATAGAGGCTGCCGTTCATCAGGAACTGCATGAATTCGGCGGCGATCACCGCCTCGGCGTGGTAATCCATGGTCAGGTAGGGGTCGGCCCAGTTGCCCGTCACCCCAAGGCGTTTGAACTCCTCGCGCTGGATATCCACCCATCCGGCAGCGAACTTGCGGCACTCCTGCCGGAAGGTGATCTTGTCCACATCGTCCTTGTTTTCGCCCCGCGCGCGGTATTTCTCTTCGATTTTCCACTCGATGGGCAGCCCGTGGCAATCCCAGCCCGGCACATAGCGCGCATCAAAGCCCATCATCTGCTGGCTGCGCACCACCATGTCTTTCAACACCTTGTTCAGGGCATGGCCGATGTGCAGGTGGCCGTTGGCGTAAGGCGGCCCGTCATGCAGCGTGAAGGGCTTGCGCCCCGCCGCCTTTTCCCGCAGCCGGTCATAAACCCCGATCGCGGCCCAGCGCGCCAGCCACTCAGGCTCGCGCTGCGGCAAGCCGGCCCGCATCGGGAACCCGGTTTCGGGCAGAAAAACGGTATCGCGGTAATCGGGGGCGGGGGCAGGCGCGGAGGTATCAGAGCACATCGCGGGCATCCTTGGAATGGCATCGGAAAAGGGGCGCAGTCATGCGCGGTCCGGCGTCTGAACGGGTCAGAACGCCGGGGTGGTAATTCGCAGGACGCGTGCAGATATGCGTATCATGCGCGCCTTATAGGAAAGACCGCGCACCGGGTAAAGCCGGGTAAAGCGACGCCTCACCCCTTTGGTGGCACCTCTTGCGCCACCTGCCCCGCCCAGCGGTTCAACCAGGCCAGCCCCGCCAGCGACAGGCCAAGGCCCAGCAGGCTGACCACCCGTGTAAGGCCGGTCAGGCCCGAGGCATCCAGCAAGAACACCTTCGCCACCGTCAGCCCCACCACCGCCATGGCGATCCGGCGCAGCAACACCGAACGGCGCGCGATGGCCTGATAGAGCAGCCCCGCCCCCAGCAGCATCAGCGCCAGCGTATAGGTGTACAACTCGCCCTGCATCACCCCGCCCGCGCCCAGCCAGTCGCCTTGCCAGAACCGCCGGATCTCAAGGCCCAGATAAAGCGCCACCAGCGCCGCCCCCACACCAACAAACCCAAGCCGCAGCCGAGGGTCCAGAACCCGGAACCGCCACGCCGCCACCAGCAGCATCGGCCCCGGCACGCCGTAAGCCAGCAACAAAGTGTCCAGCACCATCGGCCCATACACCAGACCTTCGGGGTATTCAGCGCCATAGCTGAACAGCGGGTTCGACGGCCCCGCCGCCACCAGCAACCGCGCCCCGGCAATCAGCCCCGCCACCGCCGCGATCCCCAGCCGCAGCTTGCGCAAACCACCGCCCAGGCCCGCGCGGTAAAGCTGCACCAGCAGCATCACCAACCACGGCAGCGCATTCAGCGTCACCGCGTAATGCCGCTCCATCGACCCGTCTTGCTGCAGCAACAGACGGCTGATCAGCACATTGGCAAACACCGCCATAAACCCGGCCGCCGCCGATTCCAGCACCCCAACCGGCACCTTGCGCCCCAAAGGCTGCAACAGCCGGATCGCCGCCAGCAGGCCCGCAATCACGCCGGTGAAGGTCAGTATCACTGTGCCCAGCCCCGCATCCATCGCCCAGCCGATGCCCGGATCAACCAACAACCGGTAACTCAGCACCGCCACCCCGATCTGCACGAAGATGCCCATTTCGGGCAGGCGAAACCGCCGGTCAAGCCCCGCCGCCACCACCACCAGCACCGCCAACGCCATGGTCAGCGCCGATTTGGTGGTGATCAGGAACAACGCCAGCGCGATCAGCGACAGCGCCGACAGCGTAGCATAGGCAACCCGGCGGCGATCCTCACCATCCACCCTGGCAAATTGCAGCGCCAGCCCCACCATCAATGCCGCCAGGGCGATGATCTGCAACGCCCACAGGTACGCCCCCACCACCAGCCCCGGCGCCCAAAGCAGCTCCAGTATCGCCGCCGCCACCGGTGCCACCAGCACAGACGCCAGCCCGAACGCCAGCCCAAACGCCTGCCGGAACGGCCCCCCCGCTATCGCCCGAACTGGCATCGCCCGAACTGGCATCGCCCAAACTGGCATCGCACGAACCGCCGCCGCCCCGCTGATCAGCACCGCCATGCCCAAAAGCAGCGTCACCGTCAGCGGTGCCGCTGTCTCGGGCGGGCGGAAGGTGATTGCCTTGCTGCCGAATTCGGCGGCAACCGGCCAATAGTCAAACGGTTCGATCACCAGCCGCAGCAGAAACGCCGTGGCAGGCAGCAAGGCCAGATCGCTCAGGCCCGGTGCGCGGTCGGCCCACAAAAGATACAACAGCGCCAGTGCCGCAAGCGCCGCATAGATCAGCATGCCCTCGCCCGAAGACCCCCCCGCCTGCACCAGCAACCCCAAAGCCGAGGCCAGCCCCGCCCCCGCCGCCAGCCGCACCGGAAAGGGCGGCCAGCCGGATTTGCCCCGGTGCAGCAGGGCTTCCGATACCGTCGGGCCGGGGTGATCCGGGATCACCCGGAACACCGGCAACGCCACCGCGATCAGCGCCAGCGCCAGCAGCAGCACCAGCCACCCCGGCAACCCAGCCCCCCCGATCAGCATCAGATAGCCGCCGCCATAGGCCAGACCCAACGCCAGCACCGAAACCCAGGCCCAGCGCCGCACCGCATCCACCGCCAGCCCGGCCGCCGCGATCATGCCGTAATAGCCGTAAAGCCAGGCGCCCGGCGCCGCACCGCCCGCCACCAGAAACGGCGCGGCCGCAGCCCCCAGCAACCCCACCGCCGCCAGCAACGGGCCATAAAACCACCCCAGAACCACCGCCAGCACCGCCGTCGCCAATAGCCCCGCAAACGCCACCTCCGGCCCGATCAGCCCGTACAACTGCCGCGCGGCAATGATACCGGCAAAAATCGACACCAGCCCCGCACCGGAAAACACCGACGGCAGATAGGCCGTGGTCTCTGTCGCGCCATCACCGCCCTTGCGCCGGATCCACTCGCCCGCCGCGATCAGAGCCGCCCCGAACAGGATCGCCATCACCACCCGCGCCGTGGGCGGCAGCAAGCCGTGCTCCATGCCGTATTGCACGAAAAACACCCCCGCCATCGCCAGCGACAGGGCCGATACCGCATAAACCCAGTTGGTGCC
>JANNAV010000080.1:0-30712 GCA_031384695.1 Paracoccaceae bacterium | reverse complement strand
TGACAGGCACCAGCGGCAGGCGTATGCGCGCCGCTGAATTCCCCGGAAGCCACCTGCTTCCGGTCCCTTGGTTTATGCCGGGATCGCCACCTGTCAGCGCGTTGCGCCCACGGGTGCCGTTCCGCATTGGACTTGGGAAATCGGTCCGCCGTCCCATATCGGGGCAAACATGAAGGAGAGCGCCAATGTTTGAGAGCCTGTCAGACCGCCTTGGTGGCGTCTTTGACCGCCTGACCAAGCAGGGGGCCTTGTCCGAGGCGGATGTCGACGCGGCGCTGCGTGAAGTGCGCACGGCGTTGCTGGAGGCTGACGTATCGCTGTCCGTGGCGCGGGATTTCGTCAAGGCGGTCAGTGTCAAGGCGACCGGGCAGGCGGTCACCAAATCGGTCACCCCCGGCCAGCAGGTCGTCAAGATCGTCCATGACGAGCTGATCCGCGTGCTGGCGGGCGATGACGAGCCCGAGGCGCTGAAAATCGACAACCCGCCTTCTGCCATCCTGATGGTCGGCCTGCAAGGCTCGGGCAAGACCACCACCACCGCCAAGCTGGCCAAGCGGCTGAAGGAGCGTAACGGCAAGCGCGTCCTTCTCGCCTCGCTGGACACCAACCGGCCTGCCGCCATGGAGCAACTGGCCATTCTGGCCGGGCAGGTTGGCGTCGATTGCCTGCCCATCGTCAAGGGCGAGACGGCCGTGCAGATCGCCAGGCGCGCCAAGACGCAGGCCACGATGGGCGGCTATGATGTGCTGTTCCTTGATACCGCGGGCCGGTTGCACATCGACGAAGTGCTGATGGACGAGGTGCAGGCCGTCCGCGACATCGCCCAGCCGCGCGAAGTGCTGCTGGTGGTCGATGGTCTGACCGGGCAGGACGCGGTCAACGTCGCCTCCGAGTTTGACAGCAAGGTCGGCATCACCGGCGTGGTCCTGACCCGGATGGACGGCGACGGACGCGGTGGTGCGGCGCTGTCGATGCGGGCCGTGACCGGCAAGCCGATCCGCTTTGTCGGTCTGGGCGAAAAGATGGACGCGCTGGAGACATTCGAGGCCGAACGCGTCGCCGGCCGCATCCTTGGCATGGGCGATATCGTGGCCCTGGTCGAGAAAGCGCGCGAGACCTTCGAGGCCGAGCACGCCGAACGCATGGCCAAGCGCTTTGCCAAGGGCCTTTTCAACATGAACGACCTGCGCAGCCAGTTGGAGCAGATGCTGAAGATGGGAGGGATGCAGTCGATCATGGGGATGCTGCCTGGCATGGGCGGCATGGCCAAGGCGGCGGAAAAGGCCGGGTTTGACGACCGCATGCTGAAACGCCAGATCGCGCTGATCCAGTCGATGACCAAACGCGAACGCGCCAACCCCGATATGATGGCCGCCAGCCGGAAAAAGCGCGTGGCCACCGGCGCGGGCCTTGATGTGTCGGATCTGAACCGCCTGCTGAAACAGCACAAGCAGATGGCCGACATGATGAAGAAAATGGGCAAGGGCGGCATGATGAAGGCCGCCATCAAACAGATGCTGGGCGGCAAGGGCATGCCCGATCCGTCAAAGATGACCCCCGAACAAATGGCCGAGGCCGCCAAGGGCATGCAACAGGGCCTTGGGATGGGCGGCGGCTTTCCCGGCATGCCGCGCGGCATGTCGCTCCCCTCCGGCCTTTCGGGGCTGATGAAAAAGAAATGACCGCCCCGCACCCCCAGCTGATCGGCGTGCCAGTTCTGGAAACCGAACGGTTAACCCTGCGTGCGCCACACCCCGCCGATTGGCCCGCCTTCCGCGATTACCGCGCGTCCGATCGCACCGCCTTCACCGGCGGCCCGAAAAAGGAACACGAAGCCGCCGAGCAATTCGCCTCGTTCTTCGGCCATTGGGTGATGCGCGGCTTTGGCCGCCTGATCGCCGAAGACCGCGCCACCGCGCAGCCGATAGGCCATTTCGGCCCGATGCAGTGGCAAGAAGGCGCAGTGGTGGAACTCACATGGTCGCTGTGGACGGCTGACGCCGAAGGCCGCGGCATGGCTACCGAGGCCGCCCACGCCATGCACACCTGGGCCTTTGGCCCGCTCGGCCTGCAAACCGCCCAAGCCGAAGTTCACCGCGACAATGCCGCCTCGCACAGCATCGCCCGCCGCCTTGGCGGACAGGTGATCGACGGTCAACGCCCCACTTGGTTCGAAGACGGTGCTGTCTACCGCTTCACACCCGGAGCCGCCGCATGATCGCCCCCACCCTCCACACCGAACGCCTGACCCTGCGGATGCCGCGCCTCGCCGATTTTGAACCGCGCGCCGAATTTGCGTCGTCCAACCGCTCGATCTGGGAAGGCGGCCCGCTTGACCGCCATTCCACATGGCGCATCTTTGCCTCCGAAGTCGGTCAATGGCCGCTGCTTGGCTATGGCCCGTTTTCGGTGGATGATACCGCCACCGGCGCCTATGTCGGCGAGGTGGGCATCTACCACCCCTCAGACTACCCTGAACCCGAACTGGGCTGGTTCGTCATCCCCACCGCCGAAGGTCGCGGTATCGCCGCCGAGGCCGCCCTTCGCGTCATGCAATGGGCTCGCCAGACCTTCGGCTGGGATCACCTCGACAACTACATCGACCCGCTGAATGCCCGCTCCATCGCCCTCGCCTTCCGGCTTGGCGGCAGCCTCACCGATGCGCCGGGCGCCGATCCAACCGATGTGGTGATCCGCCACGACCTGACGGTGTTCGCATGAAAAGCTGCATAAACCGTATGCATAGGTTGTGCGGGTGTTGCACGTGTAATGTGCATGCCCCGAAAACCCGCCGGAGGCCCGCATGACCGACGCCGCCACCCTGTTGAAAACCCACCGCGACGCCATCGACCGGCTGGATGCGATCCTCGTCTATACCCTCGCCGAACGCTTCAAACAGACCCAGGCCGTGGGGCGTCTGAAGGCCGAACACAACCTGCCGCCTTCTGATCCGGCCCGCGAGGCGGCCCAGATGCGGCGGCTGGAAGACCTGTCGCAAGAGGCCAATCTGGATCCGGAACTGGCCAGGAAATTCCTGACCTTCATCATCTCCGAAGTCATCAGGCATCACGAGAAACTACAGCAATAACAGGCACTTCGCCCGTTTTATCCTACTTTGAAAACCCAAGGAGACTACAAGATGTCCATGAAAATCCGTCTGGCCCGTGGTGGCTCGAAAAAGCGCCCGCACTATTCGATCGTCGCCACCGATGCGCGCAACCCGCGCGATGGCCGCTTTCTGGAAAAGCTGGGCACCTACAACCCGCTGCTGGCCAAAGACAGCGAAGAGCGCGTGAAAATGGATATGGACCGCGTAAAGCACTGGCTTTCCGTCGGCGCCCAACCCACCGATCGCGTCTCGCGCATGCTCGAAGCTGCTGGAATCGTTGCAAAAACTGTCCGCAACAACCCCAAGGCCGCCATCCCCGGCAAGCGCATGACGGCCCTGACGGCCAAAAAAGCCGCCCGCGCCGCCGAACCCGCAGCCGAGTGATGGTCCGCTGCCATGCTGGGCAGCTATACCCCTGATTTCAGGGAGGAATTTACTGATCGGATCCGGTCGCGGCGCGACGTGCGCCACTTCCGCAAGGATCCCGTCGAGGCAGCGGTGTTGAACCGCTGCCTCGGTGCAAACGCGCAGGCCCTGCAAGGCTATGTCGATGAAAAGGCTAAACTATATGCCGGTTTGAAACTGTCCGGCATGCACGAAGCCCCGGTGCATCTGGCCGTGTATTGTGACGAGAAAACCGCCAAAGGTGCCGGCCTCGGCGCGCAATCCATGCCCGAAACCCGCGCCTATTCGGTGGTCGGTGCCATCACCCTCTTCTGGCTCGCCGCCCGCGCCGAAGGCCTGGGGGTAGGCTGGATCTCCATCCTCGACGCTCCCCGCCTTGTCCAGGATATGGCCGCTCCGCCAAGCTGGAAATCGATCGGCTATCTCTGTGTGGGGTGGCCAGAAGCTGTTGAAAACGCACCAGAACTTGAACGTGTCGGCTGTGAATCCCGCGCCCGCGCCCTTTGGTTGGAGACCCGCTGATGTCCGAAAAAACCTGCGTCGGTGCCATTGCCGGATCATTCGGCGTGATGGGCGAGGTGCGCCTGAAAAGCTTTTGCACCGACCCCGAAGCCATCGCCTCCTACGGCCCGCTGTCCACCGAAGACGGCTCCCGCCAGTTCACAATCAAACTCACCCGCCCGGTCGCAGGCGGCCTCGGCGCAAGGGTTTCCGGCATCACAACCAAGGAACAAGCCGATGCGCTGAAAGGCACAAGCCTTTATGTTGCAAGGGAAAAACTCCCTGCTCTGCCAGATGACGAGTTCTATCACACCGACCTCATCGGCCTCGATGTCTACGATACCGGCGGCACTTTGATGGGCCGCGTTCATGCTTTGCACAACCACGGCGCGGGTGATCTGATCGAAATCACGGGTGCTGGCCTGAAGGAAAGCCTGCTCCTCCCCTTCACCCGCGCCGCTGTGCCCGCCGTCGATCTTGCCGTCCGCCGCATCATCGTTGATCTTCCCGAAGGGCTGGACTAAGCGCCCATCCCGCGCCAATCTGCCACCGATAGAGGGGCAAGACAAATCATGCACAATCGCTTGCGTTTGCTGATGGGCACCACGGCTTTGCTGTATCTCGGCCCATTGCTGGCGGGCCTTGGTGGTTTTGGCTGGCGGGTGGTGCCGGGTTTCGTCGCGATCTTCATGCTGTGGCTGTTCATCCTGCGCCCGCATCTCTGGCCCCGTCACCTGAAAGACTGGGCACGGGCCGAGGCGCTGGTGGCGCTGGCAGCCCAGGGTGTGATGCAGATTTTTCTGGTAACCCTTTGTTTTGCAATCGGTCGCGGGTTGGGCGGGGTTCTGGGGGCGCTGCCGCCCTTTCCCTTGCTGCTGCCAATTTCGGTGTCTTTCCTGTCAATCCCGCTGTCGCGACTGATCTGGGATCCGTGGCAGGCGGTTGGCCTTGAAGCCAACATTGAGCAAACCACCAGCCCGCAACCCGCCGACCCCGCCCAGACCGCCAGCGCCAACACCCTTGCCCGCCGCATGATCGAACCGCTCGCCGATCTGCCCGCCGATATTGATCTGACAACGTTGCAATCGCACCTCACGGCCCTTGCCCGCCACGCCGAAGAAGCCCGCATTCGTGCTGCCCTGATGGACCGCGCGCGGGCCGGCCTCGCCGTGATCGCCGAACTGAAAGCGCTGGTTTTGCACGCAACCGATCCCCGTCTGATCAAAAGCTGCACCGAGAATGGCCCTGCCGAAGTTCTCGATATCCTGCCACAAGATCCTGAATTGATTACGTTGTTCGTGCAGCGGTTGCAACTCGCGCTCCAATCGGACGCAAAGCTGCGGCCGCATTTTCCCAAACCCGGAAAGCTGTCTTCGCTTGCCGATGGGTTGCGCCACACCAGCGCCGAAGCTCCCCTGCGCCGCCTGATCGAAACCCTGCGCGATGTGCCCCCGGCATGACTGATGAACCCAAACCCGGCAAATCCCATCGCAGGCTAAGCATTTCGGCCAGCCTAGCGCCGCGCGATCTGATGGAGGAACCCCGCCGGGTGAAAGGCGCATGGATCGCCCGGGTGATCACCCTTTTCCCCGAAGCTTTCCCCGGAATCCTCGGCCTTTCCCTTACCGGTAAGGCCCTGGATTTCGGTCTGTGGGCGTTGGAACCCGTTGACCTGCGCCTTTTTGGCGTCGGCAAACACCGCAACGTCGATGACACCCCGGCAGGCGGTGGCGCAGGCATGGTGATCCGCGCCGATGTGCTCGACGCGGCCCTTACCGCCGCAGCCAGTGGCCTGCCGCGCGCACGTTGGCCCATAATCTACCTGTCACCCCGCGGCGCGCCCTTCACACAAGGGGTAGCACAACGACTGGCGCAGGCGGATGGCATCACGCTGCTGTGCGGCCGCTTTGAAGGCGTCGACCAGCGATTGCTGGATCACCACGCCATAGAGGAAATCAGCCTGGGCGATTTCGTTCTGACGGGTGGCGAGATTGCCGCCGCCGCCCTGATCGACGCCACCGTGCGCCTTTTGCCGGGCGTTCTGGGCAATCAGGCCTCTACCGAAGAAGAAAGCTTTTCCGACGGACTTTTGGAGCATCCCCAATACACCCGGCCCGCCCTCTGGAATGATCTGCCGATCCCCGAGGTGCTGCAATCGGGAAATCACGGTGCCATCGCCAAATGGCGAAGAACCGAGGCTGAAGCTATCACCAAATCCCGCAGGCCCGATCTGTGGGCGGTCTACACGGGCCGAAAACCAAATTAGCAGCGTCGTCAGAGCCGCGCCGCGTTGATCTTCAAATCCTCGGGTGAAAGCCGGTAGATCCGCATGATATCAAGACAATAGGCCCCTAACCCCTGATAGAATGCAATGGCCGGTGCGTTCCAGTCAAGGCAACCCCATTCCAGCATCTGACAGCCGCGCGCCAAAGCCTCATGCGCCATGAACTCCATCAACACCTTGCCAAGCCCCCGCCCCCGCATCGTCTGGTCAACGTAAAGCGCGTCGATGAAAAGCCCCGTTCTGCCGGTAAACGCCGACGAGGTCTGATTGAAGAATACAAAGCCAGCCGTCACGCCGTCACAGATTCCGAAAACCGCCTCGCCCTGTCCGGTGGCCAACAGCTTTTCGATACTGGCTTCGCTGGCGGTGATTTGATCGGCCATCTTCTGATAGGCCCCCAACTTGTGCATGTACCCCAAAACCTCGCCCGCATCCCGCACTTCGGCCCGGCGCACCCGAAACCTCGGGTCTTTTGTCTTTATTTCGGACATGGTTTTTTTCCTTTGGCAAATTCCGGTGCGCCAGCAGCCGAGCCACCAAGATTTGATCAAATCATTGCAACGCCTTTGGTCCGGTGTAAAGACGGATTCACCGTCATGCCTTGCGCCCCAACCCGCCACTTGACCCACCCTCCCCCAGCGCCTATACGCCCTCTGTCTGCGGTCAATCTGCCCGTCAGGCCCGATTCCTTTTGGCAAATCCGTCTTTCTGCTTCGACAGACGCGGGCCTGAGGTGCGGATCGCAAAAAGCACGAACTACCTCTGGCGGGCTGGCCTTTTCTGGCCGGGACCCGATCGAAGACCGAGAGCTCTGGTGCGGCGTCATTTCGGGGGAAAACCCCTGAGCATTGAAAGGACCAGGCATGAACCTGATCGCAATACTCGAGGCGGAGCAGATCGCTGCCCTCGGCAAGAAAATTCCGGATTTCCGTGCCGGCGATACCGTGAAAGTCGGCTACAAAGTGACAGAAGGCACACGTTCGCGCGTGCAGGCCTATGAGGGTGTGGTTATCGGTCGCCGTGGCGGCATGACCATCTCGGCTTCTTTCACCGTCCGCAAAATCTCGTTCGGCGAAGGTGTGGAGCGGGTTTTTCCCCTCTATTCCACAAATATCGACAGCATCGAAGTGGTCCGTCGTGGCCGCGTGCGCCGCGCCAAGCTTTACTACCTGCGTGACCGTCGCGGCAAATCGGCCCGTATCGCCGAAAACACCACCTACAAAGCCAAAGCGGTATAAGGAGCAGGGCGATGAAAGACAGCATTCACCCCGACTATCACCTGATCAACGTCAAGATGACAGATGGCAGCATATTCCAGACAAAAACCACCTGGGGCAAAGAGGGCGATCAGATGTCGCTAGACATTGATCCGCTGGCGCATCCGGCCTGGACGGGCCAATCGGCCAAGTTGATGGATACCGGCGGCCGGGTCTCGAAGTTCAAGAACAAATACGCTGGTCTCGGCTTCTGAGGCCAAACGCTTTCCAACCGCAAGCGTGCAACATATACCAAAGGCGTGCTGGCAACGGCGCGCCTTTGTTTTTGGGTTCGGGGGCTGAATATGGCGCATATCATCGTGGTCGGCAATGAAAAGGGCGGGTCGGGCAAATCGACCACCTGCATGCATGTTGCCACGGCTTTGTCGAGGATGGGCCACCGGGTTGGCAGCCTTGATCTTGACATGCGGCAGAAAAGCTTTGGGCGCTATATCGAGAACCGGACAGCCTATCTTGCCCGCACAGGCCTGCAACTGCCGACGCCAAACTACATCGAACTGCCCGAACCCGAACCCGGTGCGCTGCAACCGGGCGAAAACCCCTATGACCACAGGCTTTCAGCAGCCGTTGCGGCACTGGAGCCGATTTCAGATTTCATCATCATTGATTGCCCCGGCAGCCATACCCGCTTGTCGCAGGTCGCGCATTCGCTGGCTGATACCCTGATCACGCCCCTGAACGACAGCTTTGTCGATTTCGATCTTCTGGCGCGGATGGATATGGAGACGGGCCGCGTCAAAGGGCCGTCGATCTATTCCGAGATGGTGTGGAACGCGCGGCAGTTGCGGGCGCAGGCGGGCTTGAAGCCGATTGATTGGATCGTGGTGCGAAACCGTCTGGGCGCTCAACAGATGCACAACAAGAAGAAAGTCGGTGCGGCATTGGAAGAACTGTCCAAGCGGATCGGCTTTCGGGTGGCCCCCGGCTTTTCCGAGCGGGTGATCTTTCGCGAACTGTTTCCGCGCGGGCTTACGCTGCTTGATCTGAAAGAAACCGGCGTTGATCAATTAAACCTGTCCAACATCGCGGCCCGGCAAGAATTGCGAGACCTGATGAAAGAACTCAGGCTTCCTGGGGTTCACGCGGGATTTTGAACAGCAGCACCGGCGCAACCCGGCGGTTCTCGCGCGAACGGGTGCGCTGCAGGCGCAGGTCAAACATATCAGGCGCGTCGGGCTTGTTCGACATGGCGCGCAGGCGTTCGATCAGGGCGATACCGTATTTCATTTTGAACTCCTCCTTCACGGGTTGGCGTTGAAACCAATTTGCCGAAAGACCGGGGCAATAAAGTGACGCCGCTAGGGTGTTTCGGCGTCGCGCCTGTCGGTTTGGGCCACATTCCCGGCACATCCTGTGCTTGAGGCAGGCGCGCAAGCCGTGCAAGGATGAGTCTCTGATCCCGGGGAAAAGCATGGCCAATCATCTGTTTGACGCATTGTTTGCCCCCCTCGTCGGGCGGCAGACCGGTTTGATCATCAAGGCAGACAACGCCATGATTACCGGCGATGGGTTTCTCGCGATGGTGGCGCAGTTGGCGCATGTACTGCTGCAAAACGCCGTGCAACCGGGTGATCGAATCGCGGTTCAGATCACAAAATCGCCAGAAGCTTTGGCGCTTTATGGTGCCACGCTGGCAGTGGGCGCGGTGTTTCTGCCCTTGAACACTGCCTACACCGCCGATGAGTTGGAATATTTCCTTGGCAACGCCACACCGCACCTGTTCATTTGCGATCCCGCGCGCCACGCCGAACTGGCTCCCGTCGCACAAACCCATGGCGCCCGCACACTCACCCTTGACCACAGCGCAGGCGGCAGTCTGGCCGACCAGATGAGGACAATGCCCGCAGAATTCGCGCCAGTGCCGCGCGGGCCGCAGGATCTTGCCGCGATCCTTTACACCTCCGGCACCACCGGGCGATCCAAAGGGGCGATGCTGACCCATGATAACCTGCTGTCAAACGCTGTTGTTCTGGCCGATCTCTGGCGTTTTACCGATAAGGACGTGCTGCTGCACGCGTTGCCGATCTTCCATACCCACGGCCTGTTTGTTGCCTCGAACATCGTGTTGCTGGCGCGCGCCGCGATGATCTTTCTGCCAGGTTTCGACACTGCGACGGTGTTGCGCCTTCTGCCGCAAGCGACGGCGATGATGGGCGTGCCGACCTTCTATACCCGCCTCCTGGAAGCGCCTGCGTTCACCCGTGCAGCGGCGGCTCATATGCGTTTGTTCATTTCAGGCTCTGCACCCCTGCTCGCAGAAACCCATCTGGAATTTGCCGTCCGAACCGGCCACCGCCTGCTGGAGCGTTATGGTATGACCGAAACCAACATGAACACCTCCAACCCTTATGATGGCGATCGGCGGGCAGGAACGGTGGGGTTTCCGCTGCCCGGTGTGGAGTTGCGGATTTCCGGCGGCGAGGCCGTCGGCGGCATCGAAGTGCGCGGCCCGAACGTGTTCGCGGGTTACTGGCAGATGCCCGATAAAACCGCCGAAGAGTTGCGCGCCGACGGTTGGTTCATCACCGGCGATCTGGGGATGCTGGATGCCGACGGTTATCTGCACATCGTGGGGCGGGCGAAAGACCTGATCATCACCGGCGGCTATAACGTCTATCCCCGCGAGGTGGAGTTGCTGTTGGATGCGGTGCCGGGCGTGCTGGAAAGCGCTGTTATCGGCCTGCCGCATCGCGATTTTGGCGAGGCGGTGTTCGCGGTGCTGACCGTGCGCACGGGCCAAACCCTTGATCCCAATGCGGTTCTTGTGGCTGTCCGTCACAAGCTTGCGCGGTTCAAACAGCCAAAAGTCGCCGTGATCGTCGCCGATCTACCGCGCAACGCCATGGGCAAGGTGCAGAAAAATCTTCTCCGGCAGCAATATGGCGGTTGGTTCACGCCCTAAACATGCTGCGCGCCATTCACCTCGATCTCGGTGCCTGAGATGTAACTTGCCTGATCCGAACACAAGAACCAGATCACGTCGGCAACTTCGCGTGGCTGGCCAAGGCGCTGCAGCGGCAGTTTTTCTACGATCTTGTCGGTGCCGGGCGACAAGATTGCGGTCTCAACCTCTCCCGGCGCAATGGCGTTCACCCGCACGCCAAAAGGGCCGAAATCATGCGCCATCTCACGGGTAAGGGCCGCCAGAGCCGCCTTCGAGGTTGCATAGGCCGCACCGGCAAATGGATGCACCCGTACCCCGGCGATAGAGGTAACATTTACCACCGCCCCCTTGGCCGCAGCCAACTCGTGCTGCAAACCACGGGCCATGATCACCGAGGCAAAGAAGTTCACATGAAACACCTGCCCCCAGGTTCGCAAATCGGTGGTCAGCGTGTTCAACCGCCCGCCATTCGGGCCTTTCGGACTGATGCCCGCGTTATTCACCAGCGCGTGCAGCCTGCCGTTCAGCTTTGATCTGATCACTTCAATCGCCGCTACGGTCTTGTTCGGATCAGAAAGATCAAGCTCGATGTGGTTTTCTTCCCCCCCCGGCCAGGGGCACCGCGCATCAAATGGCTGCCGCGAGCACGTCAGAACCCGCCAACCCTCTGACGAAAACCGTTTTACCGTCGCATGGCCAATCCCGCGGCTGGCGCCGGTTAGAACGATGGTTTTCTGCTCTGACATCGCTCACTCCCACTGTGGGACCAACCTAAAGCTTTGAATTGGGAATGCAAGCGGGCGGCGGGCGGATCTGCAAAGCCGCCCCGCCGCAACCACCAGCCTAACTCGCTGAATTAATTGGAAACCACGCTTGCATCCCCGCCGCCGCCCTCCAACATCCGGGCTTGGCACAGCCCGGCAAAACCAGTAGCACGAAACCAACCGCGCCAACCCGCGCTTCCCAGAGGCCCCAATGCAAAGGCAAACCCTTACCATGTCAGATGCAATCGGCACCGCCCGCATGCTTTCCGAGGCTTTGCCTTATCTGCAACGCTATTCCGGCGCGGTGGTGGTGGTGAAATTTGGCGGCAATGCCATGGGCGACAACGCGGCTATGGCCGAATTTGCCCGCGATGTCGTGCTGATGCGGCAGGTCGGTGTGAACCCGGTGATCGTCCACGGCGGCGGCCCGATGATCAACGATATGCTGGCCAAACTCGGCATCAAATCCGAATTTGTGCGCGGCAAACGGGTGACAGATAAAGCCACAGTCGAGGTGGTCGAGATGATCCTTTCCGGCCTTGTGAACAAGCGTATCGTGCAGGCCATTAACGATCAGGGCGGCCGCGCGGTGGGCATCTCGGGCAAGGACGATGACCTGATGGTTTGTGTGGCGGATGACCCGGAACTGGGCTTTGTCGGCCGCCCGGTTGAGATGAACGTACAGGTGTTGCGCGATCTTTATGCCGCAGGGATCATCCCCGTGGTGGCCCCCGTGGCCACCGGGATGGAGGATAATGAAACCTTCAACGTCAACGGCGATACCGCCGCAGGTGCAATTGCCGGGGCATTGCAGGCCGACCGCCTACTGCTGCTGACCGACGTTTCCGGCGTAAAGAACGCAGCGGGCGAAGTAATGACCCAGATCACCCCCGAGGAAATCCGCCAGATGATGGCTGATGGCGTGATCGCAGGCGGCATGATCCCAAAAACCGAAACGGCCCTTCTTGCTCTTGAACAGGGCGTGCGGGCTGTCACCATTCTGGATGGCCGCATCCCCAATGCCTGCCTGCTTGAACTGTTCACCGATCATGGCGCGGGCTCACAAATCCGCTCGACCGAGCCGCGGGTGAAACCAAGGGTTCGCCGCTAGCAATCGCCCGCCGCCTGCCCTACATTCAGAGGCGGAGGCGCGATGCAACACGAAATTCTGATCAGACTGTTGGCGTTCTTCGGCATCTTCGCGCTGCTGGCGGCACTTGAGGCTACAATTCCACGCCGCGCCCGTATCCACCCACGCGGCAAACGCTGGATCACCAATCTGGTGATTTCCGCGCTGAACACAGGCGCGTTGCGGCTCTTGACGGTTGCCCTGCCGCTTCTGGCCATAGGTGCAGCATGGGATGCCCAGCAACGGGGCTGGGGGGTTCTGAACCAGTTGAGTTGGCCGCTTGGGGCCGAAATCATTGTGGCGATCCTGACCCTTGATCTTGCAATCTGGCTGCAACATCTGATCACGCACAAGGTGCCGCTGTTCTGGCGCTTTCACCGGATGCACCATTCTGACAGGGATATGGACGTAACCACCGCCTTGCGTTTTCACCCGGTCGAAATTCTGGCATCAATGGTGGTGAAGATCGGTGTCGTCTATGCCTTGGGCGCGCCCGCTGTGGCCGTGCTGATCTTTGAGGTGATTCTGAACGGCACTGCGCTGTTCAGCCATGCCAATCTGCGCCTGTCCCCAGGTCTGGATGGCTGGCTGCGGCTGATTATGGTGACACCCGACATGCACCGCATCCATCATTCCGCCCTGCGCGCCGAACATGACAGCAATTTCGGCTTTGCTTTGTCGATCTGGGACCGCATCTTCCACACATATGTTTCTGTGCCGAAGGCCGGGCAGGACGCGGTGGTGGTGGGGCTGGAATGGCAGGACGACAGACCGACAAAACTGGGGTGGAGCCTGCTGCTGCCGTTCCGCCGGAACTGATGCTGCGCGCGTTGACCGACCGGCTTTGGCGCCATCATCTGGAGGTTATGGGCGGCTTTTCCTGCGACGGCGAAGAACCTCTCTTGCCAAAGCGGACACGCTCGCTGTTCCTGATCGGCCCACGTGAGCCCGGGTTCTGGCCGCACCTTGCCACCCAGCCCGAATGGCAAGACGGTGCCCCCGACCCCATCGACCGTTGGTCGCGCCGGGTGATTGGGCGCATTGCCTGCGACCTCGGGGCGAAGGCGCTGTTTCCGTTTGGCGGGTCGCCGTGGCATCCGTTCCAATCCTGGGCGCTTCGGTCGGGTGCGGCGTGGCAAAGCCCGGTCCGGCTGCTGGTGCACAGTTGGCAAGGGTTGTTGGTCAGCTATCGCGGCGCCATCGCGTTCAGGGATACTATCCCCCAGCCAAAGCCCGACAGCCAAAGCCCCTGCGAAGCCTGTGTCGAAAAACCTTGCTTGACCGCCTGCCCTGCCGCCGCGCTGACCGGGGCAGGGTATGACGTCCCGCTTTGCCACAGCTTTCTCGACAGCCTTGAGGGTACAGACTGCCTGACCGGTGGCTGCCTTGTGCGCCGCGCTTGCCCAGTATCGCAAAGCTATGCAAGACTGCCCGAACAATCAGCATTTCACATGGGACAATTCCACAAATGAAGCGACTGATCCTGACGCGCCACGCCAAGTCGGCCTGGGACGACCCGCTGACCCCGGACCATGACCGCCCCCTGAATGATCGCGGCAAGGCTGCTGCCGCCGATCTTGGCCAATGGCTCGCCTCGCGCGGTCATGTGCCGGGCGAAGTGCTGTGTTCGGATGCCTTGCGCACGCGAAAAACATGGTCGGGCATCGCCCCTGCCCTTCCCGGCACCCCGGTTCTGGAACTGAAACCGGCGCTTTACCATGCGGGCCCCGATGTGATGTTGGCGGTCCTGCGCCATGCAAAGCATGAGATTGTGATGATTATTGGCCATAACCCCGGCATTGCCGATTTCGCCGAAAGACTGGTGGCGCACATACCCCTGAACGCCGAATTTTCCCGCTATCCAACTGGCGCAACTCTGGTTGTTGATTTCGAAATAGACCGATGGGAGCAGGTCGATTTCGGCAAAGGCATCACCGTAGATTTCATCGTCCCGCGCGAAATTGTCGCGTAAACCGTTGAATTGTCACGGTTCTGTTCCTTAGCCTTTGCGCCGTGACTGCCCGCGATAGCACCGGCGGAGCCTTGCCGCGAAAGCCATCCGGCATGCTTGATCTTGGCTGCATCCGGCCCATATCCCCTGCATAAACCCCGGCCTGCGGCCATTCCCGCAGATCACAGCAGAGGCGCATATGGCAGATAAAGTCTTGATATGGGGCGGCACAGGCGGCATCGGCGCTGCAACTGCCCGGGAATTATCTGCGAAAGGCTTTGCGCTTCACCTCGTCGGCCGCGACGCCGACAGGCTTGAAGCGCTTGGCCAGGAACTGGGTTGCAGCACCAGCATTGCCGATGTCGAAGACGACGCCGCCTTTTCCCGCGTCGTGGCCGAGGCAGACAGCCCGCTTGCAGGGTTGGTCTATGCGGTGGGCAGCATCAATCTGCGCCCGGTTGCCCGCCTGACAGTGGCAGATTTCACCCGCGATTTCCGGTTGAATGCAATGGGTGCTGCACTGGCGGTGCAGGCAGCATTGCCCGCCCTGAAAGCCGCAAGTCAAACCGCTTCGGTGGTGCTTTTCTCATCGGTCGCCGTAGCGCAGGGCTTTGCCGCGCATGCCTCGGTTTCGATGGCGAAGGGTGCTGTCGAAGGCCTCACCCGTGCGCTTGCCGCCGAACTTGCGCCAAAAATACGGATCAACGCCGTAGCCCCGTCATTGACCGACACGCCGCTGGCGGCGGGCCTGACCAGCAATCCTCAGATGGCAGCCACGATTGCCCAATTGCACGCCTTGCCCCGGCTTGGCAAACCGCAGGATGTGGCCGCCCTCGCCGCGTTCCTGATTTCGGATCAGGCCGATTGGATGTCGGGTCAGGTGATCGCGGTGGATGGTGGCCGCTCGCGCCTGCGGACCAAAGGCTGATCGTGTCCGCCATGGCAAAAATGCGCAAAAAGGCTGATCTGCCGACCAAAATCTGCGCCACCTGCGGCCTCGGCTTTGCATGGCGCAAGAAATGGGCCCGCGACTGGGAAAATGTCAGGCATTGCTCGGATCGTTGCCGCGCTGCCGTCAAACCGCAATCCACGCCCAACCCGCGCCCATGACCGGGATCTTGCGCTTTGTGCTGGGCGATCAACTGACACGCGGACTATCGTCGCTTGCGGATATCGACCCGGCGCGTGACGTGGTGCTGATGGTCGAAGTGGCCGACGAGGCCCGCTATGTGCCGCATCACAAACAAAAGATTGCATTCGTGCTGTCGGCGATGCGCCATTTCGCTCTGGCCCTGCGCGCCGAAGGCATCACGGTTGATTATGTGGCGCTGGACGACCCTGCCAACACCCACAGCTTCACCACCGAACTGGCCCGCGCGGTGGCCCGCCACAAACCGGCCTCGGTGGTGGTAACCGAACCGGGCGAGTGGCGTGTCTCGCAGATGATGCAAGACTGGCCGGTCGATCTGGCCCTGCCGGTCGAGATTCGCGACGATGACCGTTTCTTTTGCAGCCGCACCGCATTTGCCACCCTGACCGCAGCCCGCAAAACCGGTCGGATGGAATATTTCTACCGCGAGATGCGCCGCCGAAGTGGCATCCTGATGGCCAAAGACACCCCCGAAGGCGGCCAGTGGAACTTTGATGTCGACAACCGCAAAGCCTTGCCGCGCGGGCTGCGCCCGCCGGATCGCCGCCGCTTTCCCCCCGATACAATCACTTCGGCGGTTCTCACGCTGGTCAGTTCCCGCTTTGGCAACCATTTCGGCGATCTTGAGCCTTTTGGCTGGGCCGTCACCCGCAATGAGGCGCTTGACGCGCTGGATCACTTCATCACCGATTGCCTGCCCCGGTTTGGCGATTATCAGGATGCGATGAAGGCGGGGGAAGATTTTCTTTTCCATGGCCTGATCTCGCCTTACCTCAACTGCGGGCTGTTGACCGCGGCCGAGGTCTGCGCCCGCGCCGAGGCCGCCTATCGCGCCGGGGTGGCGCCTTTGAACGCGGTTGAGGGTTTTGTGCGCCAGATCCTGGGGTGGCGGGAGTATGTGCGCGGTATCTATTGGGCCGAGATGCCGGGCTATGCGCAGACCAACCACTTGAATTCTAATCGCAATTTGCCGGCGATGTACTGGACCGGGCAGACGTCGATGCGCTGTATGGCGGAGTGCATTGGCACCACTCGCCGCCACGCTTATGCGCACCACATCCAGCGGCTGATGGTCACCGGCAACTTTGCGTTGCTGGCGGGGGTGGCGCCGTCGCAGATTGAGGAATGGTATCTGGCGGTTTACATCGACGCCTTCGAATGGGTGGAACTTCCCAACGTGCACGGGATGGTGATGCATGCCGACGGCGGGCGGCTTGGCTCCAAGCCCTATGCCGCCTCGGGGGCCTATATCGACCGGATGTCGGACTATTGCACCGGCTGCCGCTTTGATTCCAAACAGAAAACCGGCGCTGACGCCTGCCCGTTCAACTATCTTTACTGGAACTTTCTGATCGAAAACCAGCCCGCCCTTGCCCGCAACCCGCGCATGGCGCTGCCTTACAGAACGCTGGAAAAGATGCCCCCAGAGCGCCGCGCCGAGATTACCCGTGACGCCGGAAGCTTTCTTGCCAGCCTGAATATCCTGCAGAACGCCCCCCCGGACCCGGCGCAACCGCGGCTTGATGAGGGCTGGTAGCGGGGTTCAGCACCCATGCCGACATATGCCTTTCTATGCACAACCCATGCATACGGCATCAAAACTGCAAGGTGGGCAGCGGCAGGCCCGCGCACCCGCGCCCGGCGATAAGAGCGGGGGTTTCACACCCCCGCACCCACTGTTGAAAAAGCGGGGCGAGTTTTAATCGAATTGTCGGGAGCGGGTGCGAAGTGTTTCCGGCAAGCCGCATCCCGTTCTGGTGCGGGCGGCAGGCGCCGGTGCAGCGACCGGTCAGGCGTTGCTTTTGAACACCAGTTCGGGCAGCACCACCTCCCATTCATCGTGGCGCAGGAGATGGTGGTAGCTCTCTTCTCCGTCCTCCTTGCGCCAGCGCAGGACGGCAGCAACTTCGCCGCGCAGGAACGTCGCACCTTCGGGCGGGGTGAAAGCGCGGGACAGGCGGGCGAGGGTTTGCGCCTGTGCGTCGCGCACCTGCCAGCGCTCGCCGTCCTGAACCAGGGTGACGGGGTCGCCCGGGCGGGCGGCGGCGATGGCGGCCAGCGAGGGGTGCCCCGCGGCAAGGCGGCCGGCGAAGGACAGATCCACCAGCTTTGTCGCAGGCGCAATGTAGGAAAGCCGGGCACCCGGCAAGGCCGCGATATCGGGCAACACGCGGCGGGGCAGGATCGCCGGATCACCGGGCACCAAGAATGCGTGGGGGCCATCAGTCAGTACGGTGAGGCCCGCCCTGGCCCGGGTCATCGCGACGTAGAACAGGCGGCGGGGGGCGTCGGCATCTTCATTTCGAGCGGGGCGATCCCAGCCGCCGTTCAGGATGGCGACATGGTCGAACTCCAGCCCCTTGGCGCGGTGCGCCGTCAGCAGCAGCAGCCCGCGTTGTTCGCCCCGCGCCTCGCGCGCCCATTCGCCGAACCATTGCACGAGGTCCGGCACCGGGGCGGCCTTTTCCACCAACTCGCGTGCCAGCAAGCCCACGCCTTCACCGATGAGGTCGGTCCAGCGCGACGGGGTTTGCGCGTTCAGGACGGCGGCAAGATCGGCGATGGTCAGCAGGCGCGCTCTGTCCGCCAGCAGCGCGCGGATAAAGCATTGCATCTCGCGCAGGCGCCAGAGGCTGGGCAGGCTTTCGTTGGCGAGGTCCACCGGCAGGCCCAGCACCTCGGCATAGGCGCGCACCGGCTCCAACCGCCGCCAATCGCGGGCGATCACCGCGCAGCGCCGCCAGGACCAGTCGGGGTTCAGCTTTGACAGGCGGATCAGGTCATCCAGCGCTGCTATGGCTTGGGCGGCATCGCCCGGCCCGCTGTCCAGCAGGCTGACCCGGCCTTGCGCCACGGGATCGGTTGCGGCCATATCGCCCCCCGGCGGCGATTTCGCCCTTGCCCGGTTCGCGGCAATGGCGTGCCCCGCCTTCATGCGCGCAGCGGCGGGGGCGATCACCGCATTTGCGGCCGTGATGATATGGGCGGTAGAGCGGTAATTCTCGGTCAGCCACACCGGTTTTGCGGCATAATCCGCCTCGAACCTGCGGATGAAGTTGATCGAGGCCCCGGCGAAGGCATAGATGTTCTGATCGTCATCGCCCACCGCAAACAGGCTGATCCGCAGGTCAGGGTCATCCAGCGAGCGGCCGGCCACGGCACCGATCAAGGCATATTCCTCGGGGCCGATATCCTGATATTCGTCCACCAGCAGCCAGCGAAAGCCCGTGATCAGCGTCTGGCGCAGCGCCTCGGCCTCGGGTTTGGTCAAGCCGTCGCCGCGCAGCAGCGCCACGGCCTGCATCACGATGCCGTCAAAATCGCGCGGGCCGTGGGTGTCGGCGGCAAAACTTGCCCCCATCAACCGCATGGCCAGCGCGTGGCAGGTTGAAACCGTCACCGAGGCCGCATCGGCACCGATCAGGCGGCGCAGGCGTTCGCGGATCTCGGCGGCGGCGTGGCGGTTGTAGGTGAGCACGAGGATGCCGCGCGGATCCTCGCGCCGCACCCGGATGAGGTAGGCGATGCGGTGCACCAGCACCCGGGTTTTGCCCGATCCGGGCCCGGCCAGCACCAGCACGTTGGTCTGCTCGCGGTCATCGCGCACGATCTCTTGCTGCACCGGATTGTCCAGCGCCTCGACGATGGTTTTCCACGAGGCGCCGGTGGTCTGCCGCCGCAGTTCTGTGCCACGCCCCGGCAGCCAGCGGCGCAGAAAGGCATCACGGTCCAGCACGAAGTAATCCTCGGACAGGCGTTGCGCCTGATCCATCGCGGCCAGACCTTTTTCGGCATAGGCGGCCATCACATGGGTTTGCAGCGTGGTTTCGCCGTAGTGCTCGTCCAGTGGCGTGAAATGCTGCTCGGTGAACCGCCCGCCTTTGGGGTTCAACTGCACCGTTATCGCCGGGCGGAAAACGGTCAGGCCACGGCCCAGCGTCACCACCTGTTGCTCGTGCAGCCACAGAAGTGCGCGGTCCAGCAGGCGGGTCATGTCCCTGACCTCGGCACGCAGCAAGGCGTCGCCGTTCAGCGCGGCCAGCAGCGCACCAAGGGTGGTTTCCACCTGAATATCCTTGCCGCGACTGCCCTTCGCCACCTTTCCCGTCAGATGCACCAGCAGCACCTTTGCCCCTTGCCGGCGCAGGGTGGCGGTGCGCTCCACCACCCGCCACGGGCGTTCAAGTTTGACAAACAGGGTGTTCCGGCTGGCCTTGCGCAGGGTCAGGTTGCCCCGCCCGCCATCCTGATCGCGACCGTCCTGAGCCATGCCGCGCAAGATGAGTTCCACCAGATCGGGGCGCAGGTGGCGGTGATCTTTGTCGCGCAAAGCCTGACAGGTTTCGGTCAGATGCAGCGGTTGCGCCGCGGTGGTTTCGGCATCCGGGCTTGTCTCGCGCACCAGGGCGATCAGATCATCCTCCAGCTGCGACGCATGATCGAGGCGGCGGGTTGAGGCATCTTCGACCCCCAGATGCACAAAGATCGTGACGGCGGTATCATTGCTGGCGATGCCCAGCGTTTCCAGATCGGCCAGTGCGCGGTGCAGCGCCCGTCCCGACAGGCCGCAGGCACCGGTGAGATCGTCGGTGGAGACGCCCTGATCCGGGGCCGCGTTCATCACATGGCGCACGAGGTCCAGAAGTTGCGTGCGGCGTGTGCCGGTGATCTGGGCGGCGTCGAGAATCGCCGCGGCCGCATCGACGGTACGGATGCGCAGTGACGATGGAAAGACCTGCACCCGGTTTTCCTCGCGCGACAAAAGCCTGGCCTCTTCCAGCCAGGCGATGGCGGTTTTCACCCTTGTGTCGTCGGTGGTGCTGTCGCGCCCGAACTCCTGATCCTGTTCCGCGCGGACAATCTCGCCCGGGGTGGCCACCACTGCGCCGGTTTTCATCCGGGCATCGAGGCTGCGGAGCGCCTTGAGGATCGCGCCGATCTCGTGGCGGGCGAGGCGCGAGCGGGCGGAAAGCGAGAATTGCCGCTCCACATCATCGGCGGCGAACAGCAGCACGCAATTGGCGGGGGCGCGGTCGCGGCCCGCGCGGCCGGCCTCTTGCAGGTAATTCTCCAGCGAGCCGGGAATATCGCCATGCACCACCAGCCGGATATCGGGCTTGTCGATGCCCATGCCGAAGGCGTTGGTGGCGGCGATCACCCGCAGGGCACCGACGCGGAACGCCTCTTGTACCTCGCGCTTGCGTTCGGACGTGAGGCCCGCGTGGAAGAAGTCGGCGGCCAGTCCCTGCCCTTTCAGGAACCCGGCCACCGTTTCGGTGGCGCTGCGGCTGGCACAATAGACCACCGCACCTGACACTCCTTCGGGCGGCAGGTTCGCGTCGATCGCGGTCAGGATATCGGCCAGTTTGGTCGCCTTTTGCGTGGGCAGAACGGCGAAGGACAGGTTGGTGCGCACCGCCCCGCCGTCCAGCAGCATCAGATCGAGCCCGAGGCGGGATTGAAAATGGTCACGGATATCGCGCACCACTTCGGGCTTGGCCGTGGCGGTGAGGCAGAGGACCGGGGGCACCTGATCACCCGAAATCTCCTTGATGAAGCGGCTGACATAGCGGTAATCGGGGCGGAAATCATGGCCCCATTTGGAGATGCAATGCGCCTCGTCCAGCACCCATAGCCCGACCTCGCGCTGTTGCAGGACGCTGCGGACCCCCGGCGAGCGAAGTTGTTCGGGCGAGATCAGCAGGATGGCCGCGTCGCCCATCCGCACCTTTTCCAGCGCATCATGGCGTTCGGGCAGGGACAGCATGCCGTTCACCGTGACAGCCGAGGCTATGCCCGCCCGCACGAGCCCCTGCACCTGATCGGCCATCAGCGCCACCAGAGGCGAGATCACCACCGTCAGCGCGCCGGTCTTGTCGAACCGCGACAGCGCCGGGATCTGATAGCAGACCGATTTGCCCGTGCCGGTGGGCAGGATGCCCAGCACGGGCTTTCCCGCCATCGCCTCGGCCACGATACGCTCTTGCAGGGGGCGGCCCATCTCGTCCACCGGTTCAGGGCGAAAGGCAGCAAAGCCGAACCAGCGTTCCAGCGCCCTGGCCGGATCGTTGTTTTCCACGCACCAGCCGCAGGCGGGGTCGCCGCAATTGGTATCGCGCAGGTGGCGCACGATCAGGCTGGCTTCGCGGAACTGCAGCCGCACCCAGGGCGGCATCACCGATGCGCCACCCGCCACCGAAATCCATGACAGCGCATAGGCGGCGGGCCAGCCAAGGCGCGGGTCGGACAGGCGGCCAAGGGTTTGCTCCAGCCGGTGATTGCAGACAAGGCCCGCCAGCAGGCGGCGGATGGCGGCATGCGCCGCAGCCGCACCCGGCGCAGAGGCCCCGCGCAGGTGTTGGAACAGCGCGTCAAAGCCCCCTGCCGCCGCGCCCCGCGTCGTCAGATGATGATAGGCTAGCAGCGCATCGGGTGCCGCATGCCCAAGTTCTGCAAAGGCCGCGATCTGATCTGCCAGCACATGCAGCACCAGCCGCGCGTCAAGTTCGGGGTCGTTCACATGCCCCGCCTGCAGCCGCCCGTCCTGATAGTGCTTGACCAGATGGTGGTAGGGGTTGCGCGGAAAGGCGAGCGGGTTCAACCAAAGCGTATCAATCGGGGCGGCACCCAGCGCCGCCAGACGCGCCCGGTTGGCCACCAGATGCGGCAGATCATGGCGCAGGATGTTGTGGCCGATCAGATGCGTGCTGTCGCTACAGAACGCTTCCAGCCGGTCCAAACCTGCGTCCAGCGGCCCGTTTTTATGAAGCAGAGTGGCACCATCCCCGGCCCGGACCGCCGCGAAGGCAAAAACCTGTGCCGTCTTCGGATTGATTTCCAGATCAACCGAAATGCAGTTGGACAGCAGCGGGGTGGGGTCTGCATTCACGCAGCGAGCATCCGAATTACCGGGTCGAAAGGCAAGCCCTTGATAACGCTGCGCCGTTGTGGGGCATCGCCGGGTGATCGCCGGGAGGGAGCTGTGGGAGCGGGATGGGCCGTTGCTTGGCCCCATACATCCGCCAGGGGATTATCCGCAATCGGATTGGTTAAAGCGGTTTGCCTTCAATCTGAATCAGATTGAAGGAAATCCGCACCACGCAAATCAGGGGTGAGGCGAAAGAGGTTCTGTGCATAGGCGGCCCTGTTTGCGGCGATATCCTATCCGGTGGTGGCTGGATGCCGCGTCCATTGGGCGCGGCATCCGGTGTGCGGACGGTCAGGCCCGGCCGGATTCCTTTTCCAGCAGCCCGTTCAGCAGGGCCATGCGATCATTGCCGAAATCACCCGGGCGCGGGATCGGGTGGTACATGGCGCGGACAAAGAACTGCCGGAAATCGGCGCGCTCGCGGCACCACGCCAGCAGCTTTACCCCTTGGGGCGGGTGTACCAGAGCCAGCGGCAGGACCGTGCGCATGGTCTGGTTCGCCGAAAGGTCGGTATAGCCGAAGGCAACCGGCTGACAGGCACGGATTGCCCTGTGCAGGATGGCAAGATCGGCCGCTGCGGCTGCGGGCAAATTCTCGGGCCAATGGGCCGCCGGGCGCACGTCGAGCAGCTGGTAGATGCGCCCGAGCAGGCCAGCCTCGGGGTCGGTTGCCGCCAGCCGTGCCAATGCGGCGTTGGCCGCAGCCGCGGTGACCGGATCGCCCCGATAGCCCGCCAATGCCAGCCCCCGCAGGGCTGCATCGCGCAGATCGGGGTCAAGCAGGGGCGCAGGGTTTGCCGCAACGCTTGCCACAACGCCTTGGCCAACGATTGCAGCCGCAACCCCGGCAAGCCAGGTGCCGAGGGCGCGGCGGGTGAGGGGTATGGGCGGAGTGCGACCGGGTTGCATGGCTTTTTTCCTTAGGGCCAGATGGGCATTGCTCATTGCATGACAGGGGCTGTCAGGTCCAGCATAATGATTGAAGGCGGGGCAGAGCCTGATGATGAAGGCGCAAATTTATCGCTGGCCGGTGCGGCCGGGTTCACTGACCGGCCGCGATCTCGTTTTCCAGACGGGCGCGAAAGACATCGGGCAGCAGCCAGTTGGGTTCGCGGCCAAGGATCATTTGCAGGAAGCCTGCCGAAAAGCCTGCGTCTTCGCGGGAATTCTCGCGGAAAGACCACCAGTGGCGCAAATCGTCTATCGCGGGGTCGATCCCGGTTTCGCTTTGAAATTCCTGCGCCATGGCGGCGGTGTGGACCGATACGCAGAACATGGTGCAGCAATAGCCTTCGGGCCAGAAGGCGGCGGCAGATTCGGGTTTGGCCAGAGTGGGGGCGGTTTTCGCCGTGACCGGCATATTGGCGGTCAGTTCGCGCAACATCAGGGCGGCGGCAAATTCGAAGAACGCGCGGCGCTGGGTTTTGTCAGCCGGTCTTTGCTGGTCGATCGCGTCGAGCCAGTTTACGAAAACGGCGGCCAGCCGGGCCTCGTCCACCGCGAAGGTGCAGCCAAGATCGCGGCCATAAGCCTCGACGTGGCGCAGAAAGGCCTGCTTGAACCAGCGCAGGCGACGGACCGCGACGCGCAGGGGTTCGTTGGTGGCAGGGATCGCTTCGGGGTGCAGATTGACCTCAGACATGGGCGGCGAACTTGGCATAGATCGCCTCGATCTGGGCTGCATCCCGCGCGGCACAGGCCCGGGCCACATCATCGGCCAGGGCGACGGCAAGATCGGCGGCGGCGTGCAGGGCGTCGGCGTTTTCGTCTTCGGACCGGGTGGTTTGCAGCCACAACAGCACGGCAAACACCGCCACGGGTTCCAGCGCCGAGCCTTTGACGCGGGCGGCCTCTTGCGCCGTGGTGCCGCGCATCACGCGGGCGTCGAGCAGATCAAGGGTAAGACCGGCCGCCGTCATCGCCGGGTTGGCGGGCAGGCCCTGCGCAAGGTGGCGGGCAAAGACGGTGCGGGCCGCGGCCTCGCTGACAAACACACCGGGCGCGCCGAGACGGGCCAGCACGGTGGTGAGCGCCACATAGACCGCAGCCGCAAGATGCGCGTCGGCACCCTGCGCGCCCGCCAGATCGTGCAGCGTGGCCGACTGATCACCATGGCCGCCCAGCACCGATTTCGCGAGGCCCGATGCCACCCCATCGACGTTGCGCGCCAGCCCTTCAACCTCGCGCAGCACCGCGCCCGCGATGGCCGCCGCCGGTTTTGGCAGCGATTCGACGGCGAGCGTATCCACCAGGGTTTCGCCGCCACGGCGCAGCATGAAGCGCAGGCCGCGCAACGCCTCGCGCAGGGGCATGGGGTCGGGGCGGATGGGCAACTGGCTGGACACGCGGATGCTCCGGTTGAGATGACATCACTCTATCTTATCCGGGCGCGGATACCAAAGTGTCTTTGCGCGGCCGCACCGGTGTGGCACGCAGGAAGGCGAGCGTTGCGGCATAATCGGTGATCCCGGCCTGACTGCCAAGCCCGGTTGCGTTCTGCGCCGAGGACGCCTGCGCCACCTGCACCGCCTGCTGTGCTGTCAGGCCTTTGATCAGGCCGGTGGCAAAACCGCCGTTAAAGCAATCGCCGCAGCCGCAAGTGCATTTCACCTCGACGGCGAAGGCGGGGGTGTGAAATTCGGTGCCGTCGCGGTGGCGGTAGAACGCGCCGTCGGCGCCAAGGGTGAGGATCACACAAGCCGCCCCCCGGTCGATCAGGAACTGCGCCAGATCGCGGTTATCATGCAGGCCCGACAGGGCGCGCGCCTCTTCCTCGGAGGGCAGGAAGTAATCGGTGTGCGGCAGCAGGCGGGCCACCTTGGGCAGATCGTCGGGGGTGGAGGCAAAAACGTCGAGCGTGGTGATCACGCCGCGGCGTTTGGCCTCGGCCATGATATCTTCGGTGCGGCCCGCGTCCATGCGGTTCATCAGGCCGACACCGCCGACATGCAGGATGCGGGTATCCAGCAGGCTGTCGATCTGGGCATCGTCGATGTAGAAAGCATCGGTCGCACCCCGTTTGTGCAGGGCGGGGCGGGCGCCATCGGGGCGGGTGGTGACCAGCGACGACGAGGTGGTAAAGCCGTCGCAGCGCGCCATCATCGTGGTATCAATGCCGAAGCGCGCCAGTTTCATCAGCACCCAGTCGCCCATATCGTCGTGGCCCACCCCGCCCACGGCGCGCGCGCGCAACCCGTGTTTGGCGGCCACGATCACCGCACTGCCAGCCGCCCCCGACACCGCCAGTGTCAGTTCCTCGACAAAGTAGGTGCCACCCCCGGGCGGTATCTGGGTGACGGGGCGGCAGAGCGCATCGAAGGTGATGAAGCCCATCGAGGTGTAATCGAACGTGGGGGTCATGCCGCCCCCCTGATCCGCTGCCCCGCCTCATCAAAGAAATATAGCCGTGCGGGATCGAAGGCGATGCCGATGGCGATGTCGATCTCGGCGCGGAAATCACGCGCGGCCTTGACCTCGATCTGTTTGGTGCCCGCGAGAACGGTCAGATAGGTGACATCGCCGGTAGGCTCCACCCCGTAGACCAGCCCTTGCAGTGCATCGCCGCCCACCCGGCAATCTTCGGGGCGGATGCCCAGCGTGATCTTGCCCCGCAGCGATTGCGGGCAGGCGACCGAGACGCCGGGGGCGGCAAAGCGGCCATCCTGTGCGGTTCCGTCGATCAGGTTCATTGGCGGGCCACCGATGAAGCCTGCGACAAAGATGTTGGCCGGATCGGTGTAAATCTGGTCCGGGGTGCCGACCTGCTGGATCGCACCCTTGTTCATGATGACGATCCGGTCGGCCAGCGTCATCGCTTCGATCTGGTCATGGGTGACGTAGACCGTGGTGACGCGCAGTTTGCGTTGCATATGCTTGATCTGCACCCGCATGCTTTGGCGCAGCTTGGCGTCAAGGTTCGACAGCGGCTCGTCCATCAGGAAAACCTGCGGCTGGCGCACCACGGCGCGGGCGAGTGCGGCGCGCTGTCGCTGGCCGCCCGAAAGCGCGCCCGGCTTGCGGTCAAGGAACGCGCCAAGTTCCACCATATCGGCGGCGTGGCGCACCAGACCGTCTTGTTCGGCCTGAGGTATCCCGCGCATCCGCAGCGGAAACCGGATGTTTTCATAGACCGACATGTTGGGATAAAGCGCATAGCCCTGAAATACCATCGCCACGTCGCGGTCGCGCGCGTCTACCTCGTTCACCACCTCGCCGCCGATCACGATATCGCCTTCGGAGGGTTGTTCAAGGCCCGCAATCATCCGCATCGTCGTGGTCTTGCCACAGCCCGACGGGCCCAGCAGCACCAGAAATTCCTCATCCGCGATGTCCAGCGACATGTTCTGCACGCCGACAAACGCGCCGTAGCGTTTGGCGATGTTCTGAAGTTGGATCGAGGCCATGGATTATCCTTTCACGGCGCCCATCGTCAGACCGCGCGACAGGTGTTTCTGGATCAAGAGAACCAGAATCAGGATCGGCACGAAGGCGATGAACGAAACGAGCGCTATTGCGTTGTAGATGATGCCGTCAGAGCCACCGGTGAAATTCGCCAGCGCCACCGACATGGTATAGGCCCTGGAGGTGGAGGCGATCAGCAGGGTGAACAGAAACTCGTTGATGGCGAAGATGGTGGCGATCACGGCGGCGGTGATGATGCCGGGCAGGCAGGCGGGGATGATGATTTCCCACAGGATGCGCAGATCGCCCGCGCCATCCGTGCGCGCGGCATCTTCCAGTTCCTTGGGGATATCCAGCATGTAGCTGCGGATGATCCAGGTGACGAGGCTGAGGTTGATTGCCGCATAGATCAGCATCAGCGCCCAGACCGAATCCAGCAGGCCCACCGTTTTGAACAGGAAGAATATTGGTACAGCCACGATGGCGGGGGCCATCATCCGGGTGGACAGGATGTAAAAGCCGATATCTTCGCGGCCGCGGAATTCATAGCGGGCAAGGGCATAGGCGGCGGGGATGGCAAGGATCAGGTCGATGACCACCGAGCCGCCTACGGCTAGCACCGAATTGCGCAGGTATTGCGCGATGGGCCAGTCGCTGATCAGCAGATGCCACGCGTCAAGGCTGAAGGTGGGCCAGTAGATCGGCTGCGGGGTGATCACTTCGGTGCGGGGGCGGAAGGCGATGGTGCCGAACCACAGGATCGGCAGCAGGCAGACCAGCGCCCAGCTTGCCAGCACCAGATAGCGCAGCATCAGGCTTTCGCCCCGGGATTTGCGTTTGGCGCGGGAGGTGGCGGCCATCATCTCTTGCCCGAGTGAAACGCGCGTTTCACGATCGTTTGCGCCAGCACCACCGTCAGAATCAGCATCAGCACCGATGCCGCCGACGCATAGCCGAAATTGAACATGCGGAAACCCTGCCGGTAGATGAAAAAGCTCATGGTTTCGGTGGCGCCGCCGGGGGAACCTTGGGTCATCACATAGACGTTGGTGAACATGGTGGTGATGTCGATGCCGCGCAGGGTGACGGCGACCACGATGATGGGCCGCATCATCGGCAGCGAGATGTTCCAGAAGATCGCGGGCCAGCTGGCGCCATCAAGGCGCGCGGCCTCTTCGATCTCCTGATCCTGGCTTTGCAGGCCGGCCACGAAGATGATGAACAGGAAGGGCGTCCATTGCCAGACATCAGCCACGATCAGCGTCAGGCGCGCCAGCCAGATGCTGCCCAGCCAATCGACGTTGCGTTCGATCAGGCCAAGGCCCATCAGCATGTCAGAAATCACCCGGCCATCGTTGAAGGCCAGTTTCCAGATGAAGGCCACGGCGGAGGGCATGAACAGCATCGGCATGATAAAGATGATCCGCCAGCCGCGGATCAGCGGGTCGCGGTAGGCGAAATAGGCGATTGTCAGCGCGATGATGGTTTGCAGGGTCAGGGAAATGCCGCCGATGATGGCGGTGTTGCCGAGGGCGGCCCAGAACTCGCGGTCTTGCAGGACGGCGGTGTAGTTGTCGGCACCGGCCCATGTCCATGTCAGGAATTTCACCACGAACAGGCTTTGATAGATGGCAAAAAGCCCCGGATAGAGGGTGATGGCCAGCAGATACAGCATCGCCGGGGTCAGCAGCAGATAGGGAAATGCGCGGCGCAGAAACGGGCTTCGGCGGCGCAGACGGCTGGGGGTGGCTTTCGCCACCCCCTTCGTCCGGACAGTGGGAGCAACCGGGTTCATCGGATCAGAACGGCAGGGCTTTACCGGCGCCGACATAGAGGCCCGGCGCAACATCGGCATAGGCCACGGGGGCCGCGCCATCCTTGAAGCCGTTCTTCTGCATGATCGACACCCAGGCCGCCTGACCGTTATCCAGCGCCTCTTTCGCCGAGATCTGGCCGGTGATCGCGCGGTTGATCTCGTTGCCAAGCGCCTGTTCCATCTCGAACATGCCGGGCAGACGCGGGCTGCACCAGGCGTGATCGAGGCTGTCGGCCCAGACCTTCATCGGCTGTGACACCGCGCGCAGCTTTTCATTGGCCAGCACCGAGCGATAGCCCGGGGCCACGCCGTTGGCATTGGCCTCGTTCATCGCCATGATGGAACTGGTGGTCAGGAAGGCCAGCATCAGGAAGGCGCCTTCGGGGTTCTGGCTGGTGGCCGTTACCACCGAAGTGGAGCCCGCGATGTTCGGCGGCGCAAACACGCCGCCCGCGATGCGCGGCTCGTAGATGGTGACGAAATCGCCGACGATCTGGCTTTGATCGGGCCGCATCGCCTGAGTGCCACTGTCTTGCCACGAGATGTTGGCCGCCACCTGACCGCCCAGCCATGCGGCGCGGTTTTCGCCCCAGCCGGCACCGGCGACACCTTCGATGGCGTTTTTGGACAGGGCCAGCAGGGTTTCAAGCCCCTTGAGGCCGGCATCGGTGTTCAGCGTCGGCGCCCAGTTGGCATCGAACAACTGCATCCCGGCCTGCGCCGCGATATGTTCCCAAGAATAGGTGGACCAGAAGCCGCGCGCGCCCAGCAGGCCGATGCCCGCCACGCCGCCGCCCAGCTTGTTGGCTTCGGCGGTGATGCGGATCAACTCGTCATAGGTTGGCACCGAATTGGCCAGATCAATCGAGCCACCGAGGATTTTCTCCATCGACGATTTGCGCAGATGTACCATCTGGATATCGCAGTCAAACGGAATGCCCACCAGCTTGCCGCCGAAATAGCCGTAGTTCAGCCGGTAGGTGTCGTAGAAATCATCCAGCGGCAGGTTCCACTTGGCGGCATAGTCATCCAGAGGGGCCAGAAAGCCGGGGGCGGCAAAGTCGCCCAGCCAGGCCGAGAAGAACTGGAGCGCATCGAACGAGGCATTGCCCGAGATAAACTCGGAGATTGCCTTGTCGTAGATGCTGTCATCGGGGATCGGCACCAGTTCCACCTTGATGCCCGACAGCGCCTCGAACGGCACAAGGCCCGATGCTGCGGATTCCTGATCGGCGGCACCGATGGCAAAGCGCACGGTGGTGCCGCCCAGTTCGGAGCGGACCTTTTCCCAATCCACGGTGCGGATCCAGTCGCGCGCCGGATCCCACAGCGGCTCGTTTGTCATGCCGTAAAGCTTGCGATAATCTTCGCGCACATATTTCTCGACGGTTATGCCGTCGAGCACGGACTGGATGTCGGGCAAATGCGACTCGGCCAGTGCGGGTGTTTTCAGCCCGATTGCGCCGGTGGCCACACCAAAGGCGGCCCCCGTGTGCAGGAACGAGCGGCGGGACATTCCCGTCAAACGATTGGTCATGTTTATCATCCTCCCTAAGGCGATACTTGATCGGTTCCCCGCGCTTCGTGCAAGCGATGCTTGAATGCGGTCTCTGCGGACGCATGGATTGCCAGAACTGCGGTGTATGAACTTTCATCATACAAAACTATAGTGTGTGCAGACTGTATATTCTGTCAATGCCCATTTTTCACTGTTTTTGCCGCGTTGCAGCATGAACTCTTTGTTGACAAGGTAACATAAGTTCAAATATTGTCTTCTCATGCTGCCTGAGGAGTATCGCTATGCCCACCAATGTTGCGCTTACCGGATTGGCCAAGGACTTGGCCGCAAAAGCAGAATCCGGCAGGCCGATCCGCATTGGTCTTGTTGGTGCGGGTGAGATGGGCACCGATATCGTCAGCCGGGTCGCCCATATGCGGGGCATTGAAATTGGCGCGATCAGCGAGTTGAAGGCGGGGGCTGCGCGCAAATCGGTTGAGATTGCTTATGGCAATGGCGAGCGGGTGCAGGAGGTGGCGACCGGCGATGCGGCAAACGCGGCGATGGAGCAAGGCAAGGTTGCCGTCACCGACAATGTGAACGCGCTGCTGGAGG
>JANNAV010000054.1:0-18566 GCA_031384695.1 Paracoccaceae bacterium | reverse complement strand
CGGCCTATGTGGTGGCGCATGAGATCGGCCATCATGTGCAGGACGAGTTGGGCATCCTGAGCCGGGCCAATGAGATTCGTGGCCGGGTTTCCGAGGCCGAAAGCAACGAGATTTCGGTGCGGACCGAGTTGCAGGCCGATTGTCTGGCGGGCATCTGGGCGCGTGAGGCCTCTGCCCGCTTTGGCTCGGTCGAGCCGGGCGACTTTGAAGAAGCGGTCAATGCCGCCCGGCAGATCGGCGATGATACCTTGCAGCGCAATGCAGGCCAGGTGCCGATGCCGCACAGCTTTACCCACGGCACCTCGGCACAGCGCGCGCGCTGGTTTGCGATTGGCCTCAAATCCGGCCAGCTTGGCGATTGCGATACCTTCGCGGCGGATGATCTTTAAGCTTGCCGCGCCGCATCTGAGCCGTTGACGCCGCCGGAACGCCCGGCTAAACGCGCTTCAGGTGGCCCGAGTGGTGGAATGGTAGACGCAGAGGACTCAAAATCCTCCGCCGCGAGGCGTGCGAGTTCGAGTCTCGCCTCGGGCACCACCTTGATTTTACATGATTTACTTGCATTTTTTCGCCCTGCTTATTCTGGTGTCTTTGCGATGTAGCCCACAGCGTGAGCCCACTTTCATGTTTTGTTTCTGTTCTGGTCCCTGCGAATCTGTGCAGACTTTGACAGCTTCTTTCGCTCTGCCTTCTGCCGGTAAAATGCCACCATTGCGGGCGACTGGTTTGTGACAGCCTGAATTTCGGCATCACTGCACCCGGCCTCGGCCAACTGGACGATTGCCAGCTTGCGTAGGCCGTGCATCGAAAAGGGCTTTGCCGCCTCCCCCAGACCCATGCGCCATCCGCGAAACTGCTTCTCCACAGCCGAATAGCCAAGTGCTTGAGTCAAGTTCTTGGCCAAGATGTAAGCGCCCGTCTTTTTGATCGAGGCGACAAACCAGCGCAAACGGTCCGGACAATAGACCCTGAAACGGGCATCGCCCTTTTCGTCCAGCACCCACATTTCATCACCGTCAAAATCGTCATGCCGCACGGCGATTGCTGCACTCGGGCGTTGGCCGGTGCCCAGGATCAATTCCGCCGCCGCCTGTACCTCTGCCGGGGCAGAGGGCAGGGCGGTTATCATCCACTCGGGCCACGGCTCAAATTCGCGGCTACTGCCATAAAGATTGATCTTCGCCGCCGGGTTATCATCCAATGGCCAGTCCAGCTTATCCTTGGCATAGTTCCAAAGCAGCCGGATCACCTGCAACATGTGGTCTGCTTTGCGGGGTGTCTCTACCAGCTTGTCGTGAATTGCCCGCACGTGCTGGCGTGTGGTTTCTGCAACCGCCTTGCCCGCGTTCTTTTCCAGAATGGCGTCCATTGTGCGGCGATAGCTGATCTTGGTGCTGTTGCTCAATTTGCGTTGAATGCGCTGATCCTTGCGCCATGCGATGACCAGAGCCTGCCAGTTGTATTCCGGTGCTTTGGGCTTTTGGCCCTCATGCAGGCCGCGCTCACAGAGCCAATACAGCCGGTCAAGTTCTTGCAGATCATCCTGCCAATCGAGGGTGATCACCTTTTCGCGGCGTTTGCCGCCCTCGGTCCAGACCTTGCGGTGACGGGGCACCAGCTTGCCGCGAATCTGCTTCCATTCAAGACGGGGCTTGACGGGCAAGCGGGTCATAGGGTCAACCCGCCATCAGGTCGCGCCAGATCGCCTTTGGCCAGTTTACGCAGGTCATCCACATCCCAGCGGAAAAACCCAGGTGCGATTTCTTGGCCACGCGGCAGATAGCCGCGCGCAACCAGATCAAGGAACTTGCCCGATGGCATATCGAGAAGCGCCGCCGCTGTTGTTTCGTTTGCCAAGAGTGGAGTCAAACGTGCCATCACGTGCCGGCCTTCTTGGCAATGTCATAGCCGCGAAGCTCATAGCCAACTGTGCCTGCACGAATAACTGCAAGTCGATACGCCTCATCGACCGACGCTATCGCGAAGTGAGGCCCGCCGATGTTGCGCACCTGAAACCCGGCACCTTTAGGTGCGGATCGTGTGTGTGATCTGCCAACTGCGGCCAAGGCAGATTGGACGGCTTCCATCACTTCTTCACGGGTCCCGCCGGAGCCAGTAAAAACCGCTTCCCAACGAAAGGAATCGGTAAACTCATCGAACACCGCCCGCCGCTCCGAAACAACGAACCGTTGGATTGGTTCACGTCCAGATTGCACATCATCCAAGAAATCTTTGAGAATGCGCGCACCAAACTTGATCGTCTCTCCGGCTTGCTCCGTGTTCAACCCTTGGGCGGTCAAAAACTCAAGTACGGTCATCGCCAAGACATGAGAACCGTCGTACCACCGATGCGCCCCGCTGCCATATGTCGTATCTTCCCATGGGGATAACTTCCGTTTCGCGAGATTGCGGATTATGTCCAGCGTCCTGCCGGTAACAGTTGAAAACTCTGGCGGGGATAGTTTGTTCTTCATTTGATCCGCCCCAGAAGTTGGTCAGTTATGAACCATATATCATATGTAGTTTGGGCCTAGTCAACCTTATTTCATCGCCACCGAATCAAGCGAATCAAGCGCCAATTCCAGTTCGGCGCAACGCTCCACGACAAGGCGGGACAGGACGGCGAACGCGAACCGCAAGCCTTTGCTGTCGCGCACCTCCACCGCCAGCAAATTGAGTCCGTGCGCTATGCCGGTCAGTTCCACCGCGCGGGCGTGGAGGGCGGTCAAGTTGTCGAGGGCGGGCGGGATTTGGGGGGCATCGGTCACGAACAAATATCCCGCTCTATTGCCCGCACATCTTCGAGCGCAGCCAGCATCTTGGGCATGATCTCGTTCAACGTGTCGATGACACCAAAAGTTGCGGAAATTTTGCGCTTGTTATCGTCTATGATTGCAAAGATTTCGGGGTCAAAGACGATGTTCAGCGCATCGAGCATGTTTTGTAGCCGGTCGAATTGCGTTTCGACTTCCACCATCGCGTGGTGGTGCGCCTGGGTGACGGTCATAACAGCACCCCCGGTTTCGGCAACAGCCGATTAATCTGTCGCAAAGCATTTCGCAAATAGCCGCGCGCTTGGGGGACCTGCCAGAACTGGGGCGCGCTGCCCTCGGTCGCGTCCAGGGCGAGGCTCAGCATATCGTGAACGTCCATCAGTCTGGCGACAGGCAAGCCGGTAGCGGCCCGCTGAATCGGGTTGTGTTGGGTCATTGTGTTTGCTCCGATGTTATTGCATGATAGCAGCGCTACTATTTCATAGCACAGCGCTATCCGTCAAGATAAAAATAGCAGGGCTACCAAAGTGAATGCGACACAATGTAAAATGGCGAGAGTTGCTACAGGTCTAGGACTGCGCGAACTTGCTGTTCTTGCAGATGTTTCACCGAATACAGTTTCCCGCCTCGAGCGGGGCGAGGAATTGAAACCTTCAACCGTCGCAGCCATCCGCGCCGCGCTCGAATCCGCTGGCGTGATCTTCGTTGATGCCAACGGCGAAGGCGCTGGCGTCCGCCTTCGCAAGCCGAGGTGATGCCGATGCAGCCCCTTTCGATCACATCGAAGTTGCCGATCATGGATCGGTGGTCATTCTCACGCCAATATCCGACGCGGCCCCCAACTGGTTTCTGGACAACATCGGCCCCGCAACATCAGGTCCGGGCTATCTTTGCGAACCACGCTATGCTGGCCCGATCTGCCAGGACGCCGCCCGCGCGCTTCTGAAATGGTCCTGAGCACTGGCACTTTCGCAAAACCCGATAGCCCCAGAAACTTCACAGCAGCCCCGCCAGATGCCATCGGCTGCAATCGTGTAGGCATGGGCGAGAAAACGCGCCCAATGCCCGGCCCTTCGCGCACGGCGCAGCGCCGCCGCCAAGCCGCGATATCACCCCCGCTCAGACCTTCGCGCCGCGCAAAGCTTCATTAATCCGACTTTGCCATCCCGGCCCGGTCGCGCGGAACTTGTCCAAAACCTCCCTATCAAGCCGGATCGTGGTTGAAACCTTCGGATGTGCCGATACCGGACGCCCGCGCAGCGCCTTGGTCTTTTCGAACCGCTGCAGCCAATAGGGCGTGGACAGATCGGGCAGATCGTCATCAGCTTCCGTTTCGATATCGCGCTTGTTCCCGGTCATTCGCTTTCCTCATGGCGATAATCCGCCTGGTCGTGCCGCGTGGGGTCCAGGCCACCAGAACCATCCGGCCATCTAGATATTCGACGCTGATGAACCGGGTTTCGCCATAGTCGTTGCGGTCATCGGCCCGCGCCATATCCAGCCCGCGCACCGTCAACGTGGTGGCGCGCTTTTCCGGGTCAAAGGTGATTTTTATCATTTATCGTTACTACAGGAATGCGGCTGCGTCAATGATTAGCGTCGCTACAGCAATGCCAGCATTTGCGGCAAAAGCCAAGGGCCGGGGAACATCGCCCCCGGCCCTCGCTTCTGCCGATCGCGCGCGGATCAAAGCCCGGAGTTGCGATACCAGCTTGCGGTTTCGATAAAGGCCGCGCCGATGGCCCAGACCAGGCGGAACTCCACGCCCAAAGTTTGCCACCCTTCCTTGGTTTCCACGCGCGGCGATGCCTGCCCTTCGAGAAAGGCAAACGTTAGCCCGCGCGCCCTCGCCGGGTCTGCCAAAAGATACCAGGCGGTGGTGTTTGTCAGGCCGGGCTCGGTGATGATCTGCAAGCCATTGACGAATGGATTTACATCGCTCGTTTTGGTGGCCATCAACTGCGCCACCAGTTGCTGCGCCAGAGTTTCCTGTTCCGGCGGCACCAGCAGGAACGCGGGTTCAATCGCCAGCACGGTCCCCATATTGTCAACTTGCCTCCGCATTGCCGTGCGCGCCAAAGACAAGGATGTCACGTTCAAAGCAGCCGCTGTACCTGCCAAGTTGCCGTGGGTCGCGTGAAACAGCGCCAGCCCATCAGTCATGGTCTGTCCAAGCCCGGCATTGGCAAGAAGCGGTGCGAGCAACACGCTGCGAAACCGCGAGACGGACCCTTGCACCATCTTCGCGCCAATGTCCGCCAGCAAATTCATCGCTGTGGAATCGTTCCGCATCGCCTGATTGCTGATTGCGAAGATTGCCGCGTAATCATCGGGCTTGGCGATCAACTCCCCTTTTTCGTTGACGGTGACGTTTTTCACCTCACCACCTTCCCCGACCAGCAACGGCATGGCCGACGCGGACAGGCGCACAGCATTGCGCTGGCGATAATCGACGGCCTGAACCTCTGTCGCCGCCTGGGCGATGGCAGGTGGCGCAATCTCAAAGCCCTGAGCAACCACGCCGCTCAATCCTTGCTGGATGGCAAAGTTGAAATCGGACCCGGAATGAGTACCAGCCATGCGGATTGCTTCCGCGCCGTTGAACGGGCGAAGCCCAGCGGCCCGCGCGCAGCTCGTGGCCAAATCCGACAGCGAAAAGCTGGCCAGTTCGCGCCCCATCCCCGGGTCGCGCTTGATGCCCATCCGGTGCGCGAGCTGCACTGCCAGCGCATCCGCCGCCTTCATCGCAACACCGCGCGGCGAATCCCAGGACTCCCCCACTTGGCCGCGAAAGATCGGCTGTGCATCGCGCGCCGCGAGGTAGCTCATGACCACTTCGCCCGCCAAGGCTTCCGGCTCCTGATCGACGCCACCCGTGGCCTCTGTCAGGAATTGCTCGAGCAGCTCGAGCACCTGTTCGGTTGCAATCTTGTAGGTCTTGGCATGCTCGACAAGTTTGGCCAGCCCCGGTGCCATTTTTTCGGCCATGGCGACGGTAAGGCCGCGATGCAGAGCACCGTCAATGAAGGCGGTGGCCACAGCGTCCGGCACTGTCGCCGAAGAGCTGAGCAAGGCCCGCATTTGAGCGAGAATTCGTGCAGAAGGCTGCACTGCGAGATTCGGTTTTGACATTTTCAAAGTTCCTTTTTCGATCCGGGCGAAGCGGTCGCCCATCCGTTGTCTAGCGCCAGCGCCAAAAGATGCGCTGGAGCTGCGGCGAATTTCGCGTAATTGTAAGCTGCGGCCATCGCGGGCTCGTCTGGCGCCGCCTCGATCTGATCGCAGAAGTTCAGGGCCAGAGCCTCAGCCGCGGTGAGCCAGGTCTCGGCCGCCATCCAGGCCGCGATGCGCAGGACCGGATGACCGGTGGCGCGCGCATACCCCGCCGCGTAAACCGCGGTGAGCTTTTCCAGCACCGCAGCGGCTTGATGAAGATCTTCCGAAGTGCCACCGATGAAGGCGGAAGGTTCATGGATCATCAACACAGCATCGGGATGCATCAGGATGGCTTGCGCCCCGGTGAGGATGTAAGACGCGGCTGAAGCCGCGATGCCCTGCACAAGGCAGGTTACGGCGCGATGGCGCGATAACTCAGCCGCGATTGCGGCACCTTCCCAGGCCACACCGCCCACGCTGTTGACAACGATCTGCGCCGGGCCCGGATTGTCAGCCAGAAACCGCCCCACCGCCGCCGCCGTGGCGTCACCCTCGCCAACGTAGCCATTGAGATCAAAGCGCGCGGTCAATTCATGCGCCCTGAAAATTCAGATGTGCTTGCCGAACAAACCGGATTTTTGGGCAGGTTGATTACCCGCGCGGCGGCCAAAGTTGCGCATTCCGCCGCCACCGCGCCGCCATAAAAACAACAGATTTGGCTGAAGATTTCGGCGTGCATCACCGCGAGAATCTCGGTGACAGAACAGCCTTCAACCGTCAAAAGGTGCCTCATGCCGCGATGCATTTCCGCGATGATGATGGCCTGCGTCTTGTCCGGTATGCCATTTTCTAGTGTCATTTTCTTTGCTCCAGTTTGAGGCGCTTCATTCCGCGCCGGGGTGAAATTTGGTGCCGCGCCCCCCAAAGGAGTCAGAGGCCGCATCCTGTCGGGGTTTTTCCACGAACCGACAAACGAGAACGCTTTCGGTGCTATGGCCAGCGGCCCAACCGGGGGCGCATTCCACCCCTTCGGAAGCGGGGCACTTTGCCCCGCCCGAAACTCTCTGACGCCAAACCTCAAGCACGGGCAGTCTGCGTAGTTTCGGCAAACCGCCGCTCAAAGTTCGGGCCGAATTTCAGCAGCACATCCGCCGCGACAGTCTCGTAAAACGCCAGCCGCGGGCTGTAGGTCGGCACGGAGTCCGTGAAGATCGCCACCACACCCAGATTTCCGGCCGCATCGCGGCTGTAAATGCCGGGCGTCAACCCGTGCAGGGGCGTGAAGTATTTAAGCCGCTTGCCCTTGTTTCGCTTGGCCGAAGCCTTCGTTATGTTGGCAGTCGGGTCGCGCTGCGCCCCCAGCGCCGACAGCACCTGTCCCCGCTGCCCGGCAGACCAGTTGCCATATTTGTCCCGCCGCGCGTTGTCACCCGGTAGCACGTAGTTTGCCCCAAAAACCTTCGCGCCCAGCAGGCGTTCAAACCCGGTTTGAGGCCGTCCGCCGCCGGTTTCCTCAATCGGCAAATAATGCCTGCGGCGATTGTCCTCCTTTTGCTCCAGGACCGCCACCAGCGTTTTCTTGCTGGCAGGCTTGACTTGAAATGCGTTCCGCGTGAAGGGAACCGCCAGATCAAACACCCCGTCTATATGTCGCTTGACAGCCTCCCGCGCCTCAGTCGCAGTATCAGTCAGCGCCAACGCCAGCGCGTGAGGCACTTGCTCCCGGACGACATCGCCGAACACCCCAACCAGCCGCTCGATATCCGCAGAGACCTGTATCATGTACTAACACCGTGTTTTTGAACAACAATATCAATGTTATCCTCAAAGTAAACAAATATTCTCAGCAGTAAACACAACGGGGCATGAATTACCCGCGTTTGCTTTCGGCCTAGGAAGGACCCGCTGGCCACGAGGCAGGACTGAAGCACCATCTTCACGCCCGCCCCATCGGTTTGCCTATCGGGATGCCTTGCCGCTTGACCTCGCCAGACTGTGCGGCAAGCATCACCAGTTCAGCCACGGCCTGTCGATCTGCTCCGCCGCGAGCGGCTAAGCTGAGCCACCGCAGAGAATAGGTTCCATGTCCTTGATCGTCGGTCCAAACTGCCAGCCATGAACTCCCGGCTGGATCCGTTGGCGTCGCTTCCCGACGCGGAAAGGCCGTCGCTTCGAACCTTGTCAACGCGAACACCAACTGCCCGACGCTACGCGACATCAGCCGGTAAAAGGCCCGCTCGAGAACTTTGACAGCCCGAATCTGCACCACACGCGGTAAGCCCCCATCCGCCTGATAGCCGAGGCATCTCACCGCCATCCGGCGCGCCAGATTCCCCGCCTCTGCCCGCGTCACCCGCCGCGCTTGCCCGGTCATCTCTGCACCCCATGCCGTTCCAGATCGGCGGCAATCACCAAACCGTTCTGCACCATGTACGCCGCCAGATTGGGGGATATGGCAGAGGGCGGGACATACTTGCCGCGCTTGATGGTCGCGGCCCAAAATCGGGCGCTGCCGTCAATGGTGACCAATGACGGCAAAAAAGTATGGTCCGGTTGAGGGAAGTCCTGCCACCCCTTGCGGCTCAGCCAATTGTCCGACCGGGATATGTATTGCCGCCCATTGCCAGCCTGTTCGGCGCGATAGGCTTTGGCACCGTAGATCAGCCATTCGGCACTGACCCCCAGCGCAACGGCTGCCTCAAACGCCTTTTGGCTCTCAGCCTTTTTTTGGGGTCTGGGGTGGGTCTGCCAGAAAATCTCAAACTCTTTGCTCAACACGGTTTCGGCAATGAACACACTTAAGGTTTCACTTAAGGGTTCTTTTACTAAGTTAGTGTCCAGATTCTGGACACGGCTTTCGCTCGAATCTGGACACGGCTTTTGCGGTTTTTTGGACACGGCTTTTGCGGTTTTCGTGAACAAATCGCCGTGTCCAGTTTCTGCACACGGCTCGGCTTTTTTGGGTTTTGCACCCTCTTCGGGCGTCGGTTCTGGGTTATCCTCAAGGGAGAAGTCGGTTTCAAAGGCCAGCTTGTACCGCGTCGTCAAATGTCGTTGCGTGACAGGATCAACTGCCTTGATGCGTCTGATCAGGCCAGCATCTGCCAGCTTTTTCAGGTGGGTGTTGATCGAGGACCGAGACATTTCACAGTCGCGCGCCAACAGTTTCTGCCCCGGAAAACAGCCGTAATGCGGGTTATGACAGTCACAGAGTTTGAGCAGCACAATCCTTGTCGAGGGCCGCAAGCCAGGCAGTTTCCATGCCCAGTGGGTGGCTTCGTTACTCATGCGGCCACCTCATCAGTGTCTGTTGCCGCCCGCGCTGATGAGTGGCTGCGCGCTCCTCGCCCATTGGCCTTGCCTGTGTGGTGCACGAGCATCACGTGCGCGCCGGTAGCGCGCCTGAACAGGTCCAGATTGCGCATCCGATGGGCAATGTCCGGCGCTGCGTTTCCATCGGGCCCGCCCATCACACGCGCCAGAATGTCGATAAAAGCTGGGCCAGATAGCCCGTCTGACAGGTCGCAAAGCGCCGCCGTCATCAGTTGGCAGGCGTCACCCGGCTCACACTCCTCAATCGCATAGGCGAGGGCCGTTGCAGCGCCGGCGCGGGATTTCAGATCGGAAGGGCCAAAGAACTGGGGTGTGTCACGCTCACTTTGCCGGGCCAAGGTGAGCAAGCCCACTTTTCCTGTTTGTTCACCATCCGTCTGTGGGCCAGAAGATGATTTAAGTCTTTGTGTTCCGGATACATCGACACAACTCAAAATCCTCCGCCGCGAGGCGTGCGAGTTCGAGTCTCGCCTCGGGCACCACCTTTTCTGAACCTGTCTGAAGCGTCGGCTTGGGCTTGCCGGGGCCTTGGTCCACATGATTGCATGGGGCCGTGCTGCCACCGGCCGCTGCCAGGTTGGTGAATGCCCGCAAGGGCGGAAAATCAGCGGGTGATTCGGTTTTCCTTAAGGTTAACAATGCCTCAGCCGCGATCTATCGGTGCAAATATCAGGCATTGGCCACGCAGCGGCAACAACGTCGCGGACAATTAGACGAAAGTTTGGCGAGAATCTGTCTTTAGTTAACCCGGGTTCGGGCGGCAGGATTGTTGCGGGAGCGAGGACAATCGGGCAAGCGCGCATCTGGTGAGAACGGTGAAAACCCAATCGACCGGGCAAGTTGCGGGCCAAACTTCACAAAACACAGTTTGCGGTTGCGAAACAATAAGCCGCCAAAGCCGTGCAAAGCCCGCCAAACCCGCCCTCGGCCTCTGGCCAATAGTGTTCAAACTGTGATTTTTTTCGCTTTCCGTGGGGCGTGACCGGGAGTATTCAGATCAAGCTTTACTGGGTGAGGCAAAAAGGCCGTGGGGGCGGTTGTTGAGTGGTGGTGCGGGTCAGACCGCACAGAATGTAAGGGTAAGCTGTCACAAGCCGGGTCGGGTGATCCGGGCCATCAGACCTGTAGGATGGGGCGCTGTTTTGGCGCCGGTTGACACCAAGCTGCAACATTTCACCGATCAGCGACGGGCAGTCATGGCGCATCGTTCTGGCATAGCCACAGCAGCGCCGATCCGTGCCCTTCTAGAGGGAGCACCACGGAAGCTTGGGATCGGACGATGCCTCAGTATGAGGCTCTGGTGAAATGAGGAACTGAACATGCCGGTATTCGCGCTTTACAACTTTGATGACACTGGAACCGGCACGCTGGTTCAGGATAGCGCTGGCGCGAACGGTGCACAGCAGGGGTTTTACTGGAACGGGGCCACCAATGCCGGTGGGCAGGCCATTCTGGACGGGCAGAACGATATCGTGAAAATCTATGCCGATCCGGCGTTTCAGTTGGATCGTGGCACGCTCAACATTCAGTTCACCCTCGCGGACGCGCCGCTTGATGGCGTGCAAACCGTGTTGTCGCGCGATTCGGTGCGCGAAACCGATGGCGGCTACCGGATCGAGATCAATCCCGATGGTTCGGTGCTGATCAGCCATGAAACCCGTGGTGGCACCGAAACCTTTGGCACGGCGGCAGGCTTTGCCAATCCGGGCGACGAGATCAACCTGACCTATTCCTGGGATCAGGGCGGCACCGGTGGTTCGTTGCAGATCGGTAACCTGACCACCAATGATAATTTCGCGGCGGCGGTGCCTGCGTCCTTGACGATGGATCAGGGTGGCATCAGCCAGCCCTGGTTGGTGGGCGCCGGGCAGTCGCTGTCTGAGCCGAATATCCTGAACAATATCAACCAGCATTTCGAAGGTTCGGTCGCGGTGTTTTCGATCTCGGACACCGTGGACAACACCCCGGATGACCGCGACGGCATCGTGACGGGTACGGCGGGCGGCGATCTGATTGACGTTGATTACCTGGGTGACCCGGACGGCGACGTGGTGGATGGCAACGACGCGTTGATCCCCGGCGATGCACCGAATGATGATCGCATCGTGGCTGGTGGCGGCAATGATACGGTTTATGCGGGCCTTGGCGATGATACCGCCGACGGCGGCGTTGGCGATGATCTGGTCTATGGCGGTGTGGGTGACGATTCGCTCGCCGGTGGTGACGGCGCGGATACGCTGGATGGCGGCACCGGCGGTGACACGCTGGCAGGTGGTGGCGGGCGGGACCGCATCATCGGCGGTGACGGCAACGATTCAGTTGTGGGCGGTGAGGGTGGCGACACCATCGACACCAGTGCCACCAGCGGCGCGCGGCCCGATCTTGGCTATCCGGGCGTTTACCCCGCCGACACCAACCCCACCAATGATCTGGACACCGTTTATGGTGGTGCGGGCAATGACACGATCCTGACCGGCGACGATGCCGATCTGATCGACGGTGGCGAAGGTGCCGACAGCATCAACGGCGGGTTTGACAACGACACCATCACCGGTGGGGCTGGCCGCGATACCATCATCGGCGGCGAAGGCGCAGACCGGATTGATGCGGGCGCCGATAATGATCTGGTTTACGGCGGCCTGTCGCCCGAATTCCCCGACAGCATCAACATCCGCGATGACCGGGGCGATCTGGTGCCCAACAATGGCACCGACCGGATCTTTGGCGGTGCGGGCAACGACACCATCTTTGGCCTTGACGATGCCGACACCATCGACGGCGGCACCGGTGCCGACGTGATTGATGCAGGCATCGACAATGACAGGGTGACCGGCGGCACTGGCAGCGATACCATCACCGGCGGGCAGGGGGTTGATACCCTGGCCGGTGGCGATGACCGCGACGTGTTCATCGGCGCCAATGCTGGTGATGTGGTGGACGGCAGCGAGGGTGGCGACGATTTCGACACGCTCGATCTGCGCGGCTCGGGCCCGCTGCGGGTGACGTTCGGGGCGAACCCGGAAAATGGCACGGTCGACTTCCTCGATGCTGATGGCAACACCACCGGCTCGATGACCTTCACCAACATCGAGAACGTCATCCCCTGCTTTACCCCCGGCACGATGATTGCCACGCCAAAGGGCGAGGTTGCAGTGGAACTGCTGAAGGCGGGCGACCGGATCATCACCCGCGACAATGGTATCCAGGAGATCCGCTGGACCGGGCAAAAGGCGCTGAACTGGCACGATCTGAACGCCAACCCGCATCTGAAGCCGATCTTTGTCCGTCAGGGCAGCCTCGGCAACGGTCTGCCCGAGCGGGACATGATGGTGTCGCCAAACCACCGCCTGCTGGTGGCCAATGATCGCACCGCACTTTACTTTGACGAGCATGAAGTGCTGGTTGCGGCCAAGCATCTGGTGGCGCAGGACGGTGTGCAGGCGGTCGAAAGTCTGGGGACCACCTATCTTCACTTCATGTTCGATCGCCATGAAGTGGTGCTGTCGAACGGCGCATGGACCGAAAGCTTCCAGCCGGGCGACTATACCCTGAAAGGCATGGGCAACGCCCAGCGGGCTGAGATTTTTGATCTTTTCCCCGAGTTGAAAACCGAGGCCGGTCTGGGCAACTATACCGCAGCCCGCAAGACCCTGAAGCGTCACGAAGCGATGTTGTTGACGCGGTAACAGTTTATGCAGCGCGAAACGGGTTCGCAAACGGCCCGTTGCGTACCAGAAGAGGCCCCGGTCCGGGGCCTCTTTTGGTTTTCAGCGTGGATTGCGCGCGCCATGAATGTGGCAAAATCTTGCCGAAACTAAGATGATTTCGCATCAATTTCAGCATCTTACCATGAAGTGGCCCGGATTCGCGCAAGCTTTGGCCATCATGTGCCGGTACAATTTTGTTCAGAGTTGTTCTTTCTCCGACGGTGCAGGCCGGTGGAGCGGAACTCTATGTGGGGTGGACCATGGCTTATACTTTGAACTGGGCTGCTGCGGCACCGAATGGCAGCTACACGCTGGCCGACGGGGCGCAAACGGTTGGGGTAACCGTGGCCACAGCCAACGCCATCAACGGACAAACCGCCAGCATCCGGACCTTCGGAACCGATACCGGGCTTGGTGTTTCGTCGTTGACCGAGGCGGTGACCACCACCATCACCTTTGCCCGGCCCATCAGCAACCTCAACTTTTCCGCCCTTGATGTTGATGCCAAGGTAAGGGGCTGGGACGACAAGCTGACCATCATCGCCAAAAATGCCGCAGGGCAGCAGGTGCCGATCACCTTCGGCGCGCTGAACGGTGTGCATTCGATCCAGAACGGCAATATCCTGAACGCGGATGGCAACACCAGCACCGGGATTGAAGGCGTTGGCGCTAAAGACAGCGTTGTGGTCGATATCGTGGGCCCGATCACGTCGATCACCTTCATCATGGACAATGGCGAAAGCTTTGCCTCCTCGGGCGTGTTCGGCATATCGAACCTGCGCTTTGACAGCCCGCCGCTGGACGGCCAGGTGGAAGGCACCGCTGGCAATGATCTGATCGATAGCACCTATCTGCTGGATCCCGAAGGCGACAAGATCGACGCCAATGATGGCACAGGCTTTGCGGGCACCACGGGGGATGCCGATTATGTGGTGGCGGGCGCGGGCAATGACACCGTTATCGCCAATCTTGGTAATGATATCATCTATGGCGAGGCGGGTGACGATTCTCTGACCGGTGGCATCGGCAGTGATCAGATCTTTGGTGGTGCGGATCAGGACAAGATCTTTGGCGGCGCCGATAATGATACGCTTTACGGTGACGCCGGCAACGACAGCATGTTTGGCGGCACCGGCAACGACAGCCTTTATGGCGGCGATGGCGATGACACGCTGTCGGGCGATGCCGGCAATAACCGCCTTGAAGGCGGCGCTGGCACCGATACGTTTCAGATTGCCCGCGACAATGGCACCAACACCATTCTGGGCGGCGAATCTGTCGGCGACCTTGACGCGCTGATCTTCGATGCGCAAAGCTCGGGTGGTGTCAGGGTTGTCTATACCGGCAGTGAGGCGGGCAGCTATGCCTTCACCGCAGGCGGTTCCGCCGGGACATTCGCCGAGATCGAAAAGCTGACCGGTTCGGCGGGCAACGACAGTTTTGATGCAACACTTGCCACGCTGGGGGTGTCGATTCTGGCCAGTGGCGGCAGCGATACCCTGATTGGCGGCCGTGGTGCGGATACGCTGAGTGGCGGTGACGACGCCGACCGCTTTCTGGTTGGAACGGGTGACCGGGTTGATGGCGGCGAGGGTGGCACCGACAATGATACGCTGGTGGCAACCAGCGTGGCCACGATCGCCTTTGATCCGCTGAACCGCGAGAACGGCACCATCACCTTTGTCGACAATTCGACCATGACCTTCACCAACATTGAAAAGCTGGTGCTGAACGGCGGCAACCCGGATGGGGTGGTGCAGGGCACGGCTGCGGGCGAGTTGATTGGTGCGGGCTATGTCGACCGCGACGGCGATATCATCGACGCGCGCGACTCGATCTTGCCGACGCCCGGCACCGATGCCGACGAGATTTATGCCGGCGACGGCAACGACACCGTTTACGGGCTGGAGGCCAACGACAGCATCTATGGCGGTGAGGGTGACGATCAGATCTACGGCGGCAACGGCGATGATTATATCGAAGCGGACGCGGGTAATGACGCGATTTACGGCGGCGACGGCAATGATTTCATTCGTGGCAAAACCGGCGATGACACGCTTTACGGGGGTGCTGGCAACGATCAGGTGTTCGGCGGCTTTGACAATGACCTGAACTATGGCGGCGCTGGCAACGATACCATCTTCGGCTTTGGCGGCACGGACACCATTTTCGGCGGTGCGGATGCCGATACCGCTTATGGCGGCGATGGTGCCAGCCTGATCTACGGCGATGATGGCGACGACAACCTCAACGGTGACGAGGGGCGCGACACGCTTTATGGTGGTGCTGGCAATGACACGCTGGTGGGTAACGCGGACGCCGATACCATCTATGGCGGGGTTGGCGATTACGTTGACGGATCCGAGACCGGCGACGACAACGACACGCTTTATGTAACCGATGTGGCATCTGTCCGGTTCGATACCGACAACCCCGAAAACGGCACTGTCACCTTCAGGGCCGGTGGCACGCTGGCGTTTTACGGCATCGAAAAGCTGTTTGTGGACGGTGTGCTGACCAGCGCCCGCGATTACATCGTTCAGGGCACGGCGGGCGATGACCGGATTGATCTGGCCTATACCGGCGATCCGCAGGGCGACAGGATTGACGCCGCTGATGCGCGCAACGGCTCGGACGATGATGTGGTGCAGGCCGGGACGGGCAACGACACCGTGATATCGGGTGCGGGCGCCGATCAGGTGTTTGGCGGTGATGGCAATGACAGCATAGATGCCGGAACCGGCAACGATACCGTGGCGGCAGGCACTGGCAACGACAGCGTGCAGGCCGGGGAAGGGGCCGATTCGATTGATGGCGGTGCCGGGGATGACAGTGTTTCGGGCCAGGCGGGCAACGATACCATCCTTGGCGCCGACGGCGATGACAGTATCGCGGGCGATGAAGGGGATGACCGGCTGTTCGGTGGCGCGGGCCGCGATACGCTGATCGGGGATAAAGGCAATGATCTGCTGGATGGCGGCGCTGACAGCGACCAGATTTTCGACAGTGCGGGCGACGACACCGCCTATGGTGGCGCGGGCGACGATGTGGCGTTCCTCGGCGATGGCGGCGATCTTGTGTTTGGTGGCAGCGGAACCGACAAGCTTTATGGCGAGGCGGGTGACGATACGCTGACCGGCGATGACGGTGCCGACTATCTGGATGGCGGCGATGACCGCGACACGTTCTTTGTCGATGCGGGCGATACCATTGATGGTGGCGAGGGCGGCGATGACCGCGACACGCTTGATCTGACCCGCTACGGCAAGGACTTCGTTAACGTCATTTATGACAGTAACCGCGAAAATGGCACGGTTCAGTTTCTGGATATCAATGGCGTAGTCATCAACTCGATGACGTTCTCGAATATCGAGAACGTCATCCCCTGCTTCAGCCCCGGCACCCGGATTCTGACCGAACAGGGCGAGGAGAAGGTTGAAGACCTGCAGGTGGGGGCCAGGGTATTGACCCGCGATCACGGCTATCAGGAAATCCGCTGGATCGGCCGCCGCGATCTGAACCTTGCCGAGTTGATCGCCGAACCGCGCTTCAGCCCGATCCGCATTGCCCGGGGTGCGATGGGCGATGAGCTGCCCGAGCGCGACATGCTGGTGTCGCCGCAGCACCGGATGCTGATCGTCGGGCCGCGCGCCGAGATGATGTTTGGTGAACACGAGGTCTTGGTGGCCGCCACCCATATGGTGGGCAGCGCCGGGGTAGAGCGAATTTTTCCGCGTGAAATCAGCTATATCCACATCATGTTCGATCAACACGAAATCGTTCAGTCCGATGGCTGCTGGTCGGAAAGCTTTCAGCCGGGCGCGCAAACCATCGGCGGGCTGGAAGCGGGGCCGCGGGCCGAGCTGCTGGCGCTGTTTCCCGAACTTGCCGGCGGGGGGGCCTATCCGGCAGCGCGGATGACGTTGAAAGCCCATGAAGCGCGGGTGATGCTTGCGGGCAGGTGATGCCGCGATCCCGGCCTTTACCGGCCGGGGTTGCGCGCGCGCCACTCGGCCCAGGCTTCGGGCGTATCAAGATCGGTTACCGCATGGTTTTCGGGCAATGCCAACGGGGAAAGCCTGTCGGCATGCGCCAAAAGCATGTGCCGCGCACCTGCATCGCCCTGCAACGCCGCCAGCGCCGCGAACAGATCGGCCGGAAAAATCACCGGATGGCCTTGCCGCCCATCCGCCGCCGTTGCCCGCCAGATCCGGGTGGGCTGTCGATCAAAAGCGGCGACAAGCCGCCCCAGATCGTCGGTGTCCAACTCGGGCATGTCAGCGGGCACGATCATCAGCCCCGGGCTGCCCTGAGCGGCGCGCACTCCGGCCCGGATCGATGCCGACATGCCGGAACTTGCATCCGCCACTTCCAGAACCGCCACTTCCAGAACCGCCATTTCCAGAACAGCCGGGGCCAGGCGCGTCAGCACCGCGCGCCGTGCCGGGCTGTCAGGCGGCAAGGCGACGATCACCCGCGCCCCGGTGGCAACGGCCGCTCGCGTTATCCGTTGCAGCAGAACTTCGCCGTCCACCCGTTCAAGCAGTTTGTCGGCGCCGCGCATCCGCGACGAGGCACCGCCTGCAAGGATCAGGATGGCGGGCTGGCTGGTCACCCCCGCATCCGCGCCCCATCGGCATCGAACAGCGGCGCAAGATGCACCTTGGCCGGGTATCGCACCCCCAGAATCTCGATCTCGGCCGCCATGCCATCGACAATTGCTGCGGTGGGCAGGAAGCCTATCGCCACCGATTTTCCGGTGAAATGCGAATAGCCGCCACTGGTGCAGAACCCGGCCACGGCACCGTCAAGCCAGATCGGCTCCCAGGCCACCACATCGACATCCGGGGTATCGACCACGAATGTCACCAGTTTGCGCTTTGGCCCTGCGGCCTTTTCGGCCGTGGCGGCCGCCCGGCCAATCCAGTCGGCATCCTTGTTCCAGCGGATGAACCGGTCCAGCCCGGTTTCGCAAGGGGTATAGTCGGGCGAAAATTCGCGGCCCCAACTGCCGAACCACTTGTCCAGCCTGAGGCTCATCATCGCCCGCATGCCGAAGGCGCGGATGCCAAGATCAGCCCCCGCCTCCATCAGCGTGGTCCACAAATGCCGCACCGACATGTGATCGGTGAAAATCTCATACCCCAGATCGGCGGTATAGCTGACGCGCTGCACGGTGCAATTGGCCATCCCCACCGTCATCCGTTTCACATCCATGAATTTGAAGGCCCCGGCGGAAACATCGCTGCGCGTCACCCGCTCCAACAGTTTGCGGGCATTTGGCCCGGCGATCTGAAAGCCGGACCGCGCATCCGAGACGTTTTCGATGCTGACGCCGTCTTCGGCGTGTTGATCGAACCAACGCTGATGCCAGCCCTGCGCCCCGTAACTTGCGGTTAGCTGGAACTCGGTTTCCGAAAGGCAGGAAACCGTGAAATCGCCAATGATCTTGCCGCTTTCCGCCAGCATCGGCGTCAGGCTCAACCGTCCCGGTTTCGGGATCAGCCCGGCCATGATCCTGTCCAGCCACGCCCGCGCGCGCGGGCCGGTCACCCGGTATTTGCCGAAATTCTGCACCTCGTTGATGCCGACGCCG
>JANNAV010000041.1:0-36411 GCA_031384695.1 Paracoccaceae bacterium | reverse complement strand
GCGCCGCCGATATCAAAACACAAGATCACGCCACCACCCTCCCGCTGTTTCAGCCATAGCAGCTTCCCCCCCACTTGACACCCATGCCACCTGCCCGCATCACCCACCCGAACGACGGAGGCCGCCATGCCCGAAACCATCCTTGCCGATCACCGGCTCATCGTCGCCCTCGATGTGCCGAACATCGTGCAGGGCCTCGCCCTCGCCGCCCGGCTTGGCGATAGTGTCAGCTTTTACAAGATCGGGCTTGGCATGTTGACGGGCGGCGGTTTCGCCCTCGCCAACGAACTGAAGGCCGAACACGGCAAGCGCACCTTTCTCGACCTTAAACTGTTCGACATCGGCGCCACGGTCGAGGCTGCGGTGCGCGGCCTTGCGCAATACGATCTCGATTTCCTCACCGTTCACGGCGATCCGCAGGTGGTGCGTGCCGCCACCACCGGGCGCGGCGGATCGGGCCTCAATATCCTCGCGGTGACGGTCCTCACCTCGCTTGACCGCGCCGATCTTGACGCCAATCTGATCAAGCCCGGCGATATCGCGGCGATATCGCTGGAACGCGCCGCCCGTGCGTTAGAGGCCGGGGCCGATGGCGTCATTGCCTCGCCGCAAGAGGCCGCGATCATCCGGGCTTTGCCGCAGGCGCATGGCAAACTTATCGTCACCCCCGGCGTGCGCCCAGCGGGGGCCGCCGCTGGCGATCAAAAGCGCGTGGCCACCCCGGCGCAGGCACTTGCGAGCGGTGCCGATCACATCGTCATCGGTCGTCCGATCTGGCAATCGCCCGATCCGCGCGCGGCGGCATTGGCCGTGCTTGCCAGTTTGGATGTAGGCACCTGACGCACTACGCATAAACTACAGACCGCACTACGCAAAAGTGACGCAAGAATGGAGGCCGCCGGATGGGACTTTTGAAAAGCTGGGTTGAAAGCGCCAATTCCGCCACCACCGATTTCCCGCTCAACAACCTGCCCTGCGGGGTGTTTTCGGTGGGCGACGGCGCGCCACTTTGCGGCGTGGCAATCGGCGATTTCATCCTCGATGTCGCGGCGCTTGAGGCGGAAGGCCTGCTGCATCTGGCCGACCATCCGGTGTTCGACGTGCCATTCTGGAACGAACTGATGGAGTTGGGGCCGAAAGCATGGGCCGAATTTCGCAGCCAGATCAAGGTGATGCTGGTTGAAGGCGCGTCCAAACGCTGGATTATCGAAGATCATCTGGTGCCGATGGCCAGCGCCCGGTTGCACATGCCACTGCTGATTTCGGAATACACCGATTTTTATGCCGGCAAACATCACGCCATGAACGTCGGCACCATGCTGCGCGGCGCCGAAAATGCCTTGCCGCCCAACTGGTTACACATCCCGGTCGGCTATAACGGCCGCGCTTCGTCGGTGGTGGTTTCGGGCACCGAAGTGCAACGCCCCCTCGGCCAGATCAAGCCCGCAGATCAGGCGGCACCAACCTTCGGCCCCTCGCAACGCTTTGATTTTGAACTGGAATTAGGAGTTATTGTCGGGCAGGCTTCCGAAGGCATGGTCTCGGTGGCCGAGGCGGACGCGATGATTTTCGGCTATGTCCTGCTGAACGACTGGTCAGCACGCGATATCCAGGCGTGGGAATATCAACCCCTCGGCCCGTTTCAATCCAAAGCAACCGCCACCACCATCAGCCCCTGGATCGTGATGAAGGCCGCGCTGGAACCCTTCCGAACCGCCACTCCGCCCCGCGAATTGCCGCTGCTGCCCTACCTGCGCGAACCCGGCCCGATGCTCTATGACATAGCGCTGGAAGTAGGATTACGCCCCGAAAACGGGGCGGAAACCGTGATTTCACGCACCAGCTATGCGCAAATGTACTACTCCGCAGCCCAGCAGTTGTGCCACCACACAACATCCGGGTGCCCGATGACTGTCGGCGATCTTCTGGGTTCCGGTACAATTTCGGGGCCGGAAAAAACCGCCCGAGGCTCAATGCTGGAGTTAAGCTGGGGCGGCAAGGAACCCATCGCAATCGAAGGTGGCCTGCGCAGCTTTGTCGAGGACGGCGATACGATAACCCTGCGCGGCCACGCATCAGGCAAAGGCTACCGGATCGGTTTTGGCGATTGCGCCGGGCGGGTATTGGCCGCACGGCCAGTGCCCGATTGGGCGAAATAGCCTACAAATCACAAGGGCAGCAGCCGCTTACGGCCTTGATTTGTAAGGTGAAAAACGTCCCTTCCTTCGATCACCACGGCGGTAAGCGGCCCACCGTAGGCCGCCCCGGAATCGATGTTCAGCCGGTTGCCATAGTGGCAAGGCGCATCAAGTGCCGTGTGGCCATGCACGATCAGCGGGCCATGATCGGTGTGGTCATCCAGAAATCCGGCCCTGATCCACAAAAGATCCGTCTCGGCCTGATCCGCCAAGGGCACCCCCGGACGGACACCGGCATGCACATAAACCACATCCCCACGTTGATACAAGGTGGGCAAAGCGTCAATAAACGCACAGTGATCCGGCGGCACCAGCGCGCGCGCCTCAACGTGAACCGGCGCAATCGGCCGCTCTGCCGCGTTGCGCACCCCGTAAGACGCCAAAGTGGCAGCCCCCCCCAAACGCGGGTGTAGCCAGGAAAGATCGGCGCGAAGGCCCGCGTCGTGGTATCTCATATCGCTCACAAATCCTGCAAACATGCGGTCATGATTGCCTTTCAGCACCACCCAAGCCTTGCCCGATGCGATGCCTGCACGCAAATAATCCAACACTCCCCGACTGTTAGGGCCCCGATCAACCAGATCGCCCACATGCACGATTGGCGCAATACCTTGCGCCCCTTGGCCATCGCCCACAGCCTGCTGATCTGTTGCAATACGGGCGTGCAGGTCTTGCAGCAGATCCAAATGGCCGTGAATGTCGCCGATGGCATAGGTTCGCATGGGGCTCTCCGAAAGATCGGCTGCACCATAATCGGCTGCGGCGGCAAGAGCCAGACGCAGAATGGGCAGGTTTGGCACGGGCCCGCCAGCCGCGTGGACAGGTGCCACCAAACCCGGCATAATCACCTCATGCCCAACCTGTGCCGCGACTGCCTTGCCGAGTTTGCGTCCGCGCGCAGGTGCCCTGCCTGCCGTTCACCCCGCGTGCTTTGCCACCCGGAACTGAACGATCTGGCCATCGCGCATTTGGATTGCGATGCCTTCTATGCCTCGGTTGAAAAACGCGACAACCCTGCGCTGGCCAATCTGCCGGTCATCGTTGGCGGCGGCACAAAGGGTGTGGTTTCCACCTGCTGCTATATCGCCCGGATCCAGGGTGTCCGCTCGGCCATGCCGATGTTTCAGGCGCTGAAGCTTTGCCCCGATGCAACGGTGCTGAAACCCCGGATGGCGGTTTATGCGGAAACCTCGCGGGCGATCCGTGCCATGATGGAAAACCTGACCCCCGCAATCGAGCCTCTGTCGCTTGACGAGGCATTTCTTGATCTGTCGGGCACCGCGCGCCTGCACGGCGCACCCCCCGCGCACGTGCTGGCCGGCCTGATCTTGCGCATGCAGACAGAACTTGGGCTTTCAGCCTCGGTAGGTCTGTCACACAACAAGTTTCTCGCCAAGATCGCCTCTGATCTGGATAAGCCGCGCGGCTTTTCCATCATCGGCCGGGCCGAGACGGAAAGTTTCCTCAAAACCAAACCTGTCCGTATCATCTGGGGTGTCGGGGCCGCCACCCAGATGGCGCTGGAAGGCGCGGGCATTCGCAGCATCAGTGATCTGTTGCGCTGGGACCGTGCCGATCTTTCCGCCCGCTTTGGCCAGATGGGCGAGCGTCTTTGGCATCTGGCGCGGGGGAAAGATCATCGCCGGGTCAATCGCGACGAGAAATTGAAGTCGATCTCGAAGGAAACCACTTTCTTTGAAGACACCGCCGATCCTGATATCCTTGACGGCCACCTGTGGCGCCTTGCCGAACAGGTGGCTGACCGCGCCAAGGCCAAAAGCCTGTCGGGGCGCACTGTCACGCTAAAACTGAAACGCAAGGATTTTCAACTGATTAGCCGCAGGACCACGCTCGATGGCCCGACCCAGCTTACCGATAAAATCTACCGCGCGGCGCATGATCTGTTCATGGCCCTGGGGGGCCGGGGCATCTACCGGCTGATCGGGGTGGGCATTTCGGATCTTGCGCCCGAAGCCGAAGCCGATCTGACCGCCGATCTTCTTGACCCCAACGCCCGCAATCGCGCCGCAGCCGAGCGGGCAACCGATGCCATCCGTGCCCGGTTTGGCCGCGACGCCATAATCAAAGGCCGCGCGTTGCGTTGATTCTATTGTGTGTTCCCGGCCGCTGGCCTGTCATGATGCGGCTTCAATCAATAAACGCTCGGATGGCGGCGTTGTATTCGTCCGGCGCCTGCAGCATCGCAAAGTGGCTGAGGCCGGGCATGATCACCAGTTTTGCGCCGGGAACCAGCCTTGCGATTTTTTCGGTATGGGCGGGCAGGATCGCCTCGTCATAGGCGCCCGCGACCACGGCTGTCGGCACTGTGATCGCCGCCACCTGCGCATCGGTCCAGTTCGGTTGGGTCGCCCACATCTCGGAGATTTGGGCGACGAAGCCATCAAATTCGGTCGGGGTGGGTGACATCCGGGCATAATCGGCGGCCATATTGGTGATGTAGGCACCAAAAACCGCATCGGTGGCAACCGCAGGATCAACGCCATCGGTGGTGATGTTGGCCGCCTGGGCAAAAAGGTGATCCAGCCGCTCCGGGTGGCTCATCGCGATATCAAGGCCGATGATGCCGCCATCGGACCATCCGACCAGATCAACCTTGTCGATCTTCAGAAAATCCAGCAGAGCAAGGTAATCCCGCGACATCAGATCATACCCGAACGGTTCGGCAGTGCGGCTGGAACGGCCGTGACCCCGGCTGTCGGCGACGATCACCAGATGATCCCGCATCAGATCTACCACCTGCGCCGACCAGATATCGGCATGGCCAAGCCCGCCATGGATCAGAAGCACCGGATCGCCAGCCCCGTAGGTGGCGTAATACATCTCGATCCCGTTGACTGGCGCCATGCCGGTGCTGGTGGCCGGGGGCATCGGGCCGGGAACAGGAACCGTCATCCAGCGGTCTTCGGCCAGGATTGGCGTGGCGAAAAGCACGGCTGCGGTGAAAAGCAGGCAAGATGGGCGCATGACGGTCTCCTTGAGGGGGGCGGGCGAAGGGAGATTGTGGCTATTCTGCGGCCAAAGGCACGGCATCGGGCCGCCCGATCTGGGTAATCTGACAAATGACGCTTTCCAGCAAGCGCCGGAACGCCGCAAAATCGGCGTTGGGCCGGATGCTGGCCTCTTCAAGATAAAGCCTGCGGTCGATCTCGATCTGCACCACATGTTGCCGACGCGACGGGCGGCCATAGCTTTGCGCAATGAACGCCCCGGCAAAGGGCGCGTTGCGCGCCACGCGCAGGCCGGCGTTGGCAAAGGCGGCTTCGATCCGGTCCACCACATCGCGGCTTGCCGCCGCGCCGAACCTGTCGCCCAGCACCACATCCGGCGCGGGTGCGGTATTGCGGGCATGGTTTTCAATCGCCTCGTGCGGCATCGAATGGCAATCAATCAGCACGGCTTCGCCAAACCGCAGATGCGTGGCGTCGATCAAGCCGCGCAGCGCCTGATGATAGGGGTGCCAATAGCCGATGATGCGCGCCTCGGCCTCGGCAAGGGAAAGCTTGCTCTGGTAGATGGCGCGGCCACCCGCCACCACCCGGGGAATCACGCCAAGCCCGGACGTGACGCGCGGGTTGTGCGGCGCGCGGGTGATCCCGGTAATCACGGCCGGATCCAACTCGTCCGGGGCGCGGTTCAGATCAATGAAAGCCCTTGGTGCAAGCGCCGCCAGAAACGGCGCACCCCAAGTGGGGGCGGCGCTAAACAACTGATCTACATAGGCATCTTCCGATGACCGGATGGCGTTGCGATCCAGTGTGGTCTGGGCCAGAAATGCTGCCGGATAGTTCCGCCCGGAATGCGGCGAGGCAAAGATCACCGAGGTGTCTTGCCGTTCGGGCAGGGTAATGCGAAACACTTCCGGCGGCATGGATGCTCCTGTCACCCCCAAGTATAACGGCAAAAGCGCGCGCGGATACCCCTTGAACAGCGGCGCGACCTCCATTATAGCCGCCGCAGACCGCCGCGGTTCCGCCCGCGCCTTTTTCTTTGGGTTTTGGCGGAAATGCATAGGTGGTGTGGGCGGTTAGCTCAGCGGTAGAGCACTACGTTGACATCGTAGTGGCCACTGGTTCGATCCCAGTACCGCCCACCATTTCACCGCCCCTTTCGAGGGGCATGGGTTTCAACTGGCGCTAAGACGCGCCGCGACAAGGAAGACAGCCATGAAGGTTGCCAACTCGCTCCGCTCGCTGAAGGCGCGTCATCGCGATTGCCAGGTCGTGCGCCGTAAAGGCCGCGTCTATGTGATCAACAAGACGCAAAAGCGCTATAAGGCCCGTCAGGGTTGATTGCGCCGCACCGCTTTGAACCGGCCGCCATGGGAAACCACTGGCGGCTTTTTCAATTTCTGCATCCAGTGCCGCGACGGGCGCTGTGGCCAAACAGCAGCACTCTCTTGTCTAATACGTTCGGTTTGCTATGACAGACGGCGCGCGCGGCGATTTTGCGCGCGCCAACTTGGAGCGATGATGCAGGTTTTCTCACGGCGCCAGGCAATTACCACCATATCTGCTGCGGCGGGTGTTGCATTCACCACCGGCTCTTTCGCGTTGACCACGCCGCAGGTGCCGGGCGAAATCCTGCACAACTGGTATCGGTTGGTACTGGAACTGGTGCGCCACACCGCAACATTTTCGCCCCCCGTGGCAAGCCGGGCATTTGCCTATATCGGCATTACCGCCTACGAATCGGTGGCCAGCGGGGACACCGGCCTTGTCACTTTGGCGGGCCAGTTGAATGGCCTGAAACCGCTTCCCTCGCGCGACACGGCACTGATTTATGACGAGGCCGTGGTTTTACATGCAGCTTTGGCGCATGTGGTGGCAGGTCTGTTCGCCAATACCGGCCCGACAGGCCAACGGGCTTTGGCCGCGATGACGGCGAGCCTGAAAGAAAAAGCCGCAAAAGCCGTGCCGCAGGACACGGTGGCGCGCAGCGAGGGTTTTGGCGTGGCGCTGGCCAGCCACATTCTGGACTGGGCGCAAAGCGATGGCGGCGCGGTTATCGAGAACATGGGGTTCCCCTACCAATACGCCCTTACGGAGGGGCCCGCGCATTGGGTGCCCACCAACCTGAACCGCCAACAGCAATTGCCGCTGCTGCCGGACTGGGGCAACAACCGGACGTTTGCATTGCAGAGTGGGGCCGATTGCGCCTTGCCGCCGCCGCCCGATTACAGCGAAGACCCGGCATCCGCCTTCTACTTCGAAGCGTCGGAGGTGATGGCCATCAGGAAAAACCTCACCGATGATCAAAAGCAGATCGCGCGCTTTTGGTCGGATGACCCGATGCTGTCCCCCACACCGCCCGGGCACTGGATTTCCATCGCCATGCAGATCATCCAACGCGATGCCGTGCCGCTTGACCGGTCGGTCGAGGTCTTGGCGCTGCTGGGTATCGCGGTTGCCGATGCGTTCATCGCCTGCTGGAGTGCCAAGTTCGACCATGATCTGCTGCGCCCGCTGACCTATATCCGCCGGGTGTTTGACAAAAAGTGGGAGGCGCTGCTGATCACCCCGCCGTTCCCCGAGTATCCCAGCGGCCACAGCACCCAATCGGGGGCGGCGGCGATGGTTCTGACCCATGTTTTCGGCGAGAACTTTGCCTTCAGCGATGCCACCCACGTGGATGACGGGATGGCGGCACGGGAATTCCGAAGCTTTTGGCTGGCGGCCGAAGAGGCTGGCATCTCGCGGCTTTACGGCGGCATTCATTTCCGCGCGGCGGTGGAACGCGGTCTGGATCAGGGCCGTTGCATCGGCGCCAAGGTAACGGCATTGCAGACGAGGGTCGGATGAAGCACATTTTTTCCGGCCTTGCCGTTGCAGGCGCCGTTCTGCCGGTTCTGGCTTTGGGCCAAACGGCGGCGCTGATTCCCAGCTTTGCTGATGAAAGCGCCACTGCCGGTATGACGGCGGTTTTTTCCGGTGAATGGGAGCAGATCGTTGGCGGCGGGGTTGCAGTGTTCGATTGCAACGCCGACCGGCGGCCCGATTTGCTGATCGCCGGGGGCACAGCGCCGGCCATGTTTTATCGCAATCAAAGCCCGACCGGCGGCGCGTTGAGTTTTGCCGCCGAAGCCAGCGGTCTGGAACTGGATCAGGTTTCGGGGGCCTATCCGCTGGATATCGACAGTGACGGGGTGCAGGATCTGGTGCTGTTGCGGGTTGGTGAAAATGTGGTGATGCGGGGGCTGGGAAACTGCCGGTTTGAACGCGCCAACGAGGCCTGGGGGTTTGACGGCGGTGATGGCTGGTCCACCGCCTATGCCGCCACCTGGGAACGGGATCAGCTTTGGCCCAGCATCGCGATTGGCAACTACATCGACCGGCGAGAGGAAAGTTTTCCCTGGGGGTCATGCACCGACAATTGGCTGCACCGCCCCGAAGGCCAGCGGTTTGCGCCGCCGATGCCGCTGAAACCAAGCTATTGTGCGTTGTCGATGCTGTTCACCGACTGGAACCGTTCGGGGACGCCGTCGCTGCGGGTTTCCAACGACCGCGAGTATTACAAGGGCGGGCAAGAGCAGCTTTGGCACGTGAACCCCGGCGAGGCCCCCACCCCATACACCGAAGCGGAAGGCTGGAAGCGGTTGAAGATATGGGGCATGGGCATTGCCAGCGCCGATATCAACGCCGACGGTTTTCCAGACTATTATCTGACCAGCATGGCCGACAACAAGCTGCAAACTCTGGTTCCCCCAGTTCCGGGCGAGGCCGTGAAGCCCGGCTTTGCCGATGTGGCGTTTGCCAAGGGGGTGACCGCACACCGGCCCTATACCGGCGGCGAGGTGAAGCCGAGCACGGGTTGGCATGCGCAATTCGAAGATGTGAACAATGACGGGCGGGCCGATCTTTTCGTGGCCAAAGGCAATGTGTGGGCGATGCCGGATTTCGCGATGCAAGACCCTAACAACCTGCTGATCCAGGGTGCTGACGGCACCTTCTCCGAAGCGGGCGATGTCGCCGGGGTCAGCAGCATGCAAACCGCGCGCGGCGCCGGGCTTGCGGATTTCAATCTGGATGGCTTGATGGATCTGGTCGTGGTGAACCGCAATTCACCGGCGCAGATCTGGCGCAATACCACCGCGGGGGCGGGCAACTGGCTGCAGATTGCGTTGGTGCAGCCGGGTGCCAACCGGGATGCGGTGGGGGCCCGGATTGAAGTGCACAGTGGCGATCTGGTAATGCTGCGCGAAATAACCTCGGGCGGCGGGCATGCCAGCGGGCAGGCCGGATGGTGGCACTTTGGATTGGCTGCTGCGGCAGAGGCGGAGGTTCGGGTTATCTGGCCGGACGGGAAAATTTCCGCCTGGCAACCCGTTGCACGGAACACGTTTCATATTCTGGAACGCGATCAGATTGCCAAGGCATGGTCGCCGGACTGAGCCGGTCAGGCGTCATAACGCTCGTCGGCGGATTGGGCGTTGGCAAAGCTTGCTTCGCCCAACGTGAACAGGTCTTCGAGAAAATATGCCGACAGCTCTACCCGGCTGCCAAGGCCCGATTTGCGGTAAACGCTTTGCGCCTGTTGGCGGATCGTCGCCTCGGAGGTGCGGCGCAGAATTGCAATTTCCCGCGACGAGGCGCCTTTCAGCAACAGGCCCGCAACATCAGCCTCGGCTGGCGTCAGCCCCCAACTTTCGAATTGCGCATCAATGGAGCGTGACAAGCCTTCGATGAAGCGGCGGCTTTGGGCGCGCCAGACCCGCCCTTCCTGCGCCGCGCGGCCAACCACGCCCTCAAGATCATCGGTCCGGGTCTCAAGCCGGGAATAGCGCAAGATCAGCATGGTCGATAGCACCGCCGAACCGATGGTAATAACCCGGTCAACGAAATCCAGCGCGGTTGACGCGAACAGGGTGCTGCTCAACTCGAACGCGGCATCGACGGCGGTCAAAGCAGCCGCCGTGCCCAAGAGCACAATCAACAGTACCGAGCCGAAGATGCGGTTGCGCATGGCGTAAATCCTACGTTGTTATTCCCTGTCTGCGCCTGAATCGGGAATTTGGCCATCAGCCATTTGTCGGATGGCGGCCGCCACCGGCGTTTTGCGCCCCTATCCGCCTTGCAGCCGATAGACCGCTGCCGCCGCTTCCGGCTGAATGATCTTGCCCTGCGATTGACGCCGGGAATTGCAACTCAACCCATGGAGACGGCAAATGACAATTCCGGTGTTCAATCCAGACCCCGCAAACTTCACCACAAAAATCGACAACCCATTCTTTTCGCTGCGGCCCGGCAGCACGTTTTTCTACGAAAACCAAAGCGGCGGCGAAGAAGTGCGGTTTGAAACCCTGCGCGAGACGGCGGTGATCAATGGCGTGACCTGCGTGGTGGTGCATGACATCGCAAGCGTGAACGGCATCGTGGTTGAAGATACCTATGACTGGTTCGCGCAAGATCTGGCCGGCAATGTGTGGTACTTTGGCGAGGCAACGCAATCCTTCGAGCCCGGAAACCCTGATCCGATCAGCACCGCCGGCTCTTGGGAGGCAGGCATTGATGGTGCCATTCCCGGCATCATCATGCTGGCCGATCCGATGGTCGGCGATGCCTATGCGCAAGAGTTCGCGCCCGGCGTTGCCGAAGACAGGGCGAAGGTTCTGTCGCTGAGTGAAACCGTGCATGTCAGCTATGGCTCGTTCGAGGATGGCCTGAAAACCCGCGATATCAACCCGCTTGGTGCTTCGGTGGAAAACAAGTTTTACGTGGCGGGCGTCGGCAATGTGCTGACAACCAATGCAGACGGCGAATATGAACAGTTGGTCCGGATCGAAATTGAAGGCACCGACGACGGTGATGTGCTGCGGGGTTATGCCGGTGGCGACCAGATCTTTGGCCGCGACGGCGACGACATACTGATCGGTGGTGCCGGCAACGACAATCTGTCCGGCGGTGCCGATGCGGATATCCTGCGGGGCGGTCACGGCTTTGACCGGCTTAAGGGCGGCGGCGGGGATGATGTGCTGACCGGCGGCAAAGGTGGCGACAGATTTGTGTTCGTTAATCTTGATGATGGGCGCGCCGATACTGAGACCATCACCGATTACCGCCGTTCGCATATCGATGTGATCGAGATTTCGGGCGGTGCTGAAAGCATCGCTTCGGACGCAATGGTGGGCGGTGTCTGGCAACTGACGCTGGCGGGGGATGGCGATATCATCCGGCTGTTGGGCGTGGTGGATACCAACAACGACGGACACATCATCGACAATCTGCTGATCGCATAAAGCCACGCCGCCTCGGACCTTCAGGTTTTGCCGATTTATTGCCAGCGCCCGCATTGGCCTGTAGCAATGTCAGGACATGACATCGCGAAAGGGGCAGGCGCGTGAACTGGCAGCAGGAAATCGAGGCGGCGGCGGCGCGGATTGCGGGCCATGTGCGGGTAACGCCGGTGATTGATCTGGAGTTGCCCGGTCTGGGCCAGGTGCAGTTGAAGCTGGAGCAGCTGCAGCACACCGGCAGTTTCAAGGCGCGCGGGGCGTTCAACACGTTGATCAAAGGGCCGGTGCCGGAGGCAGGTGTGGTTGCGGCGTCGGGCGGCAATCATGGGGCCGCGGTGGCCTTTGCCGCCCGAAAGCTGGGCCACCGCGCGCGGATTTATGTGCCGCAAATGGCGGGGCCCGCGAAGATTGCCCTGATCGAGGCACAGGGCGCGGAACTACACGTTATTGACGGCCCGTTCAGCGAGGTTCAGGCGCAAACCGAGGCCTATGCTGCCGCCACCGGGGCGATGCAGATCCACGCTTTTGATGCGCCGGGCACGCTTGCAGGGCAGGGTACGCTGATGCGGGAATGGGAAAGCCAGGGTCTGGACGCCGATACGGTTCTGATCGCGGTTGGCGGTGGCGGGTTGCTTGGCGGGGCGATGGGCTGGCTGCAAGGGCGCAGGCGGGTGATCGGGGTGGAGCCGGAACTGGCGCCATCGCTTTACCGGGCGTTGGCTGCGGGGGAACCTGTCACGGTGGCGCCTGCGGGGGTGGCGGCGAATGCACTTGGTGCGCCGTTTGTCGGCAAACTTTGCCTGGCTTTGGCGCAGGCGCAGGCGGTGCGCGCGGTTCTGGTGACCGATGCCGCAATCTTGCAGGCGCAGCGCCTGCTGTGGGACAGTTTGCGTCTTTGGGTGGAACCTGCGGGGGCCGCCGCCCTTTCCGCGCTGACCTCGGGGGCTTATGAACCGGCGAGGGGCGAGCGGGTTGCGGTGTTGCTTTGCGGCGCGAACACCGCACCGGCGCCCTACGCCTAGCCGTGCCGGGCCTTTGTTACCGCCGATTGCGCCAATGGCGACCGGGCTGTATAGCGGCGCAGACCGTTTGATTTGCCCGGAGAGACCGATGCCTTATGCCGCCCTCGAACCGATCATCGACGCCGCCTGGGACGCCCGCGACAGCATCTCGGTGGCAACCAAAGGCGAGATTCGCGATGCCATCGAAACGGTTCTCGCGGCACTGGATTCCGGAGCATTGCGGGTTGCGGAAAAGCGTGGCGCCGATTGGCATGTGAACCAATGGGCGAAGAAAGCGGTGTTGCTGGGCTTTCGCCTGCGCGACATGGAGCAACAGTCGGGCGGCGCGCAGGGCGGCGGCTGGTGGGACAAGGTTGACAGCAAATTCAAAGGCTGGGGCGAGAATCAATGGCGGGCGGCCGGGTTTCGGGCGGTGCATGGCGCAGTGGTACGCCACTCGGCGCATATTGCCAAAGGCGTGGTGCTGATGCCCAGCTTTGTGAATCTGGGTGCCTTTGTCGATGAGAACACCATGGTCGATACCTGGGCCACGGTTGGGTCTTGTGCACAAATCGGCAAGAACGTGCATCTTTCGGGCGGTGTCGGTATCGGCGGGGTGCTGGAACCGATGCAGGCAGGGCCGACGATCATTGAGGACAACTGCTTTATCGGCGCGCGGTCGGAGGTGGTTGAAGGCTGTATCGTGCGCGAAGGCTCGGTGCTGGGCATGGGTGTTTTCATCGGCAAATCGACTAAGATCGTTGACCGTGAAACCGGTGTGGTCACCTATGGGGAAGTGCCAAGCGGTTCGGTGGTGGTGGCCGGATCCTTGCCAAGCAAGAACGGGGTCAATCTTTACTGCGCCGTGATCGTCAAGAAAGTTGATGCGCAAACCCGGTCCAAGACCAGCATCAACGAGTTGCTGCGGGACTGATCCGGTAGCGGGATCTGCCCTTCAGGGTTCGCGCAGGCTTTCGTTCAGCCCGCGGATCAGCGGATCGAGGAAATAGTCCAGCACCGAACGGGTTCCGGTGCTGATTTCGGCGGTCAGGGTCATGCCGGGCTGCAAGATCATCTGGCCAGACCGGGCCGCAAAATCGCCACTCAGGGAAACGCGGGCCGGATGCAAGGCTTCGCTGGCACCTTCTGGGGTGTAGGATGCGCGGCCAACGGTTTGCAGCCGGCCTTCGGTGACGCCGTAGCGCCGCCAGGGAAACGCGTCGATCTTGATGGCAACCGCGTCGCCAACGCTGATATTGCCGACCTCGGCGGAACGGACGCCGATCTCGGCGATAAGCGGCACATCCGTGGGCACCAGAACCACCACCGCATCGCCTTCGGTTACCATCGAACCCGGCCCGCCGATTGCCACCGACAGCACCACGCCCGCGCGCGGGGCGGTCAACTCGGACAGGGCGACAAGCCGGTTTGCCTTGGCCAACAGCGCATCAAGCTGCGCCATTCTGGGGCGAAGTTTCGCAAGCTGCTCTGTCATCTGGCGGCGTTGGTCACTGTCAAAGCCGGAAAGCGCCGCCTGAGTGGCGCGCAGCTTTTGTGCAAGATCCGACAGGCGCGCCTTGTGCTGGCCCTGTGCCGCCTCGACATCCAGCCGCGCGGCCTGCGCTTCGAGCACGGCAAGATGCGAGCCGGATTGCCGTGTGGCCAGCGCCTGGCGCATGGTTTCAACTTCGCGGGCGATGCCAAGACGCTCGGCCAGGCCGGGGCCAGCGGCAAGTTCAAGGGTTTGTGCCTGCAAAAGCGCGGCACAGGCTGCTTCAAGTTCCGTCCGCTGCGACATCGCGAGGTTGGCGCGCTGTAGTTGAACGGCCGCCTGCATGGTCAGATCGGGGCCATCCGCCACCAGTATTTCGCCCGCCAACTCGGCATCAAGCCGGGCAATTTCGGCCGAAAGGGCGCGTCGCTCCACCATCAGGGAGGCGCGGTCCGCCTCGGGCAAAGTCGGGTCCATCCGGGCCAGAACCTGCCCGGCCACCACGATATCGCCCGGGCGGACCAGCAATTCCTTCAGGGTGGCCCGCGACATCGGTTGCAAGACCACCGAAGGCGCATCGGCGGCCAGCCGCCCGCTTGCCGTGACCACGATATCCACCCGCAACACCGAAGCTGCGCCGACCACCGCCACGATCAAACCGGCGCCAAGGGCCGGCCAAAACCGCAGGAAACGCGGCGCGGGCGTGGCTACCAGCCGATCAAGATCGCTTTGAAACTCCAGTGCATCGGCTGCAACCCGGTTCACGCGCGCCATCATCGTCATGCGATATGCTCGGTTTGCTGTTGCCAGAGATGGCGATAGATTTCGCAGCGCGCGAGCAGCAAGGCGTGCGGCGCCATATCGACAACCTTGCCCTGATCGAGCACCACGATCGCATCCGCCCGCACCAGCGATGACAGCCGGTGCGACACGATGATCACCGTGCGACCTTTGGCGATTGCCGCAAGATTGCGGTTGACCACCGCCTCGGACTCAGGATCGAGGGCGGAGGTTGCCTCATCGAACACCAGAATTTGCGGTGCGTTCATCAAAGCGCGGGCGATGGCAATGCGTTGGCGCTGACCGCCGGACAGATTTGCCCCCCCCTCTTCCACCTTTGTATCAAAGCCTTGCGGCAGCTTGCGCACAAATTCCTCGGCCCCGCCCAGACGCGCCGCGAGCAGAACCTGCTCGAAACTGGCGTCCGCGCGGGAGGCGGCGATGTTTTCGCGGATCGTGCCGCGAAACAGCAGGTTTTCCTGCAGCACCACGCCCAGATTACGGCGCAAATGCTCCAGATCGATCTGGCGGATATCCACGCCATCCACCTGAATCAACCCGGCCTGCGGCGTTTCGATGCCCTGTACCAGCCGCGTCAGCGTGGTTTTGCCCGAACCCGACCGCCCGACAATCCCGATCACCTGCCCCGGGGCGATCTCGAGGCTGATCCTGTCCAGCGCCGGGCTTGCCGCACCGGGGTAGCTGAAACTGACCTGATCCAGCGTCAACCTGCCGGTGATCGCATGGCGGGCGGGGCGCGACTGCGGGCCGCGTTCGGGCTTTTGATCCATCACCCCGGCCAGCATGCGGACCGACAGTGCCGCCTCCTGATACTCATTGATCAGCCCGACGATCTGCAGCAACGGCCCGGTGACACGCCCTGCCAACATCACGAACGCCACGAGGGCACCAACGCTCATCTGGGTTTGCAACACCAAAGCTGCGCCAAAACCGATGATCGACACCTGCATCAGCTTTTCCAGCAGGCCGGTGATTGCCGCCGCAAGCGCGCCGATGGCACCAACATCCCACTGACGCCGGAGTGCGCCGGCAAGATTATCTTCCCAGATCTTGCGACGCGACGGTTCCAGCACCAGCGCCTTGACGGCGCGCATGTTGTGCAGCGTTTCCACCATATGCGCCTGACGTTCCGCCTCGACCGCGTAAAGCGCATTCAGGCGGTGGCGGAACATCGGCAGCAGTGCCGCGATACAGCCCGTGATCGACAGGGCGAACCCCAGAACCACCAGCGTCAATGGCCCGCTCAGCAACGCCAGTACGCATAAAAGCAGCGGCAGGAAGGCCGCATCCAGCATGGTCTGAAACAGCCGCCCCGTCAGAAAGGTGCGGATCTTTTCGGTTTGCTGCATGTGCCGCGCCATCACCCCCGAGGGCACGGTTTCAAACACCGACAGCGGCAACGACATCAGATGTGCAAAGGTGCGGGCACCCACCATGCCATCAATCTTTCCGCCCGCAATCAACATAAGCCGCTGGCGGGTATAGGAAAAACAAGCGTCAAACAGTACCAGCACCACAAAAATCCCGACCACCGCCACCAGCGTGTTCCAGGCGTGATGGGCGATTACCTTGTCGATCAGCACCTGAAACAACAGCGGCAAGGAAAAGCTGATGAGGTTGCCCGCCACCACGGCCACGGCCACCCCGGCCAGCAGTTTGCGCTGCGTCATCAGCGCCGGAATGAACCACGAAATCCCAAACGGGCGCGAATCGGCGGCCATTGCCGCCGCAGGCTGTACCAGCATGATAACGCCCGTCCACTCATCCAGCAGCTTGGCCCGGGGCACCAGCCTTATCCCCTGATCCTCGTGTTCCGGATCAAGAATGGCGGCCATCGGCCCCGCCTCGTTGGTGACAACCAGCACCAGGATCACCCAGCTTCCGTCGCGCATCGGCAAAAGTGCCGGATAGGCGGTGCCCAGATCCACAGCGGTGGACCAGGTGCAGCGTTGCAGCAGGCGGGTGCGAAACCCCGCCTGGATCAGCGCCGATGTGACCGAAGGCGCAAGATCGCCTTCAACCAGTTTGGGCAGCTCTTCCGGGGAGAGCGCAACACCATGATGCGCCGCCACCAGAAACGTCGCGCGCAGGGCGGACAGACGCTTTCCCTGCGCGGCCAGTTGTCTGGTCAGATTTGAATCGGCAATCGTCATCCGGACACCTAGCCAGATCATTCTTAATGGCGGGTGAAAATTGACCGGCGCAGTTGGGTTGGCCAAAGAAATCCGTACGGGGTCTGCGCTGCCGGAAACTGTCTGTCAGGCACGCTGCCTGATCAGCCAAGGATGCAACTTGACGTGGGACTTGATCTGCGACAACCATCTGGTGTGTTTGGTTCCTGAATCTGGGAGTTGGTGTTTTGAAGATGTCATTGCGCGCTTTGGTTTTTGTTGCTGGCAGTTTTGGCATGGCATTGCCGGTTTTTGCCGAGGCTATTCTGGTGAAGCCCGACAGTAGTTTTCAGGCCATCGCGTTTGGCAAAGGGAAAAAACTGGATCTGGCGATTTACGCCGGGGTGCGGGAAATAGACGGCAAGGTTGCGGTTTGTGGGCTGGTGTTTTTTGGCGACAAGACCACCAACAGCCTGCGCCAAGGGGAGCCGCAGATCACACGCAAGTTGAAATACAGCCTCGGCGGGGTCAAGCTTAACCCGCAGACCAGCAATTTCAAACGCTATAAAACCGAGGCCGAGGCATTGGCCGGGAAAGCCGGGTGTTCGGTTACCAGCCAGCCGTGGCAGAAGGCATTTGCCAAGACTTTGCTGAAGCTTGAAATTGTCGGGCGGGCATCCTTCAACGATGGCTGAGGCATGGGCCGGGGCTTTTTGGCAGGCCTTGCCGGGATGAGTTCTGGTCTAAATAGCATCGTCATTCGGAATTAGGTGCCCGAAGCCATCTGACTGCGGGCGCTGTCAGACAGCAACAACACCGCGCGCGATCCACCCATCGAAAACCTGCAACACGGTGTCGGTAAAGGCCGGGTCGTTGATATGGGCCGCGAGATCAATCAACGTCACATTCGGCGGGCAGCTTTGCCGGAATTCATCGTTGAACGCGGCCATTGCGGCGACATTGGCAAGCGGGGCGCCGGGGCGATCCCAACTGTGCAGGCCCTGATTTGGCAAGATCAGGGTCACCGGCCCGGTTGCTGCGGCCAGTTTGGCACAGATTGCCCGGGCAACGCGCCGCCGCTCATCCGGGGAAAGTGAGATGGTGGAAATCAGGCGATTGTGGGCGTGAATCCTGTGGCTTTTGAAGTGATCGGCAACCGGGTGCCATGTCACCACATCCACCAGATCCGAACATCCCGGTGCGATCATCTGCGGCACGCCGCGCAGACCGGCGGCGGTCAGCCGGTGTGGACCGGCCGAGATTGCCGAGCCGAACAGATGATTGCCCACTTCTTGCGGCGCAAAATCCAGCACCGCCGCGAAGGCGCCTTCGGCTGCCAGGCCTTCAAACGCCCGGCCACCCATGCCGGTTGCGTGAAACACCGCCACGTCAAAACCACGCGCCTCCAGCGCAGGTTTCAGGGCCACGACATAGCTGAGGACCGATTTGCCAAACCCCGTCATGCCGATCAGGGGGCGGTCATGGCGGGGCGGCTCTGCGGCGCGCGCGGCCCCCAGAACCGCACCTGCGGCTTGCGACAATGACGCTTTGCATATCGGATTCAAGCCGTAAAGGCCGCCCGCCCACAGGATCATCTGCACGTCGGGTGCCAGCCGTTCCGGCGGGATCATCGCCGAAAAGCTGATGGTGGAGACGATGTATTTCGGCACGCCCAACGGCAGCGCGGCGCAGATATCCAGCGCCAGATCGGTGCCCATGCTGCCACCAAGGATGATGACGCCGTCGAACCGGTCTTGGCGGCGCAGGCTGGCGGCAAGGCTGGCGGCACCTTGCGCCATGATCTGCATCGCCTTGTTTTCGCTTTCAAAACCGATTGCTTCTGCAATAGTGCTGTTGGCCGCAGCCGCCACATCATGCTTGCTGAAATCGGTCGGGCAAGCCGGATCACCCAGCACCGACACATCCATCGTCAGCACCACGCCACCCATATCGCGGATGCGGGTGGCAACGTAGGCCAGCTCGGCATCTTTGGTATCATAGGTGCCGACCACCAGAATCCGGTTGCCCATGCCCTGTTCCTACACCTGTATCCATGCGGTTTTCAGATCGGTGTATTTGGCCAGCGCGTGCAGCGATTTGTCGTGGCCATTGCCGGATTGCTTGACGCCGCCCAACGGCACGGTATTGTCGGTGCCGCCATAGGTATTGACATGCACTACCCCCGCATGCAGGCCTTTTATCATGCGGTGAGCGCGGGCAAGGTTTGCGGTCCACACGCCGGAGGCAAGGCCAAAATCGGTGCCGTTGGCAAGGCGCAGGGCCTCGTCTTCGGTGGCAAATGCGGTGACTGCAAGGATCGGCCCGAACACTTCTTCGCGCGACAGGCGGTGCGCGGGTTGCACGCCGGTGACAATGGTGGGCTGCATGAAGTAGCCGCCGGTTTCCATCAGGGCGCGATTGCCGCCTGCGACAACCTCGCCACCCTCAGCGCGGGCGCGGGCGACGAATTGCAGGTTGGCCTCAAGCTGTGGCAGGCTGTTGACGGCACCGATCCGGGTGGCAAGATCAAGCGGGTTGCCCAGCGTCATTCTGGCCGCCGCCGCCGCAACCGCCGCGACAAACTCATCATGGATCGGCGCTTCGATCAGCAGCCGGGATCCCGCGACGCAGACCTGACCGGCGTTGCGGAAAATCGCCGTTGCCGCGGTTTCTGCGGCGATGGCAAGATCGGGGGCGTCGGCGAACACGATGTTTGGAGATTTGCCGCCCAGTTCAAGATACAGCCGCTTCAGATTGGACGCGGCAGAGGCCTGCATCAGACGGCGGGCGGTTGCCCCCGAGCCGGTAAACACCAGCACATCCACATCCATCGACAGCGCCAGTGCTTCGCCGGTGATCGGGCCCGGCCCGGTTACCACGTTCAGAACGCCGGGCGGCAAGCCCGCCTCCAACGCCAGTTCCGCCAGCCGCAACAAGGTGAGCGATGCCGTCTCGGCCGGTTTCAGCACCACCGAATTGCCGGCCGCCAGTGCGGGTGCCAGTTTCCACGCGCCGATCATCAGCGGAAAGTTCCACGGCACAATCGCCGCAACCACCCCCACCGGCGCGCGATGGATCAGGGCAAGCACATCTTCCGGCGTGGGGGCGATTTCGCCATAAACCTTGTCGATCGCCTCGCCGTAATAGCGGAACGTGGCGGCGGCCGAGGCGGGCTCGGCCTTCAGCGCCATCGAGATGTCGGTGCCATTGTCGCGCACGCCCAGCACGGCCAGTTCGACGCTGTGTTTTTCGATCAGTTCGGCAAGGCGGAGGAGGATGGTCTTGCGATGGGCGGGGGGGCTGCGCGACCAGACGCCGTTGGCAAAACTGGCCCGGGCGGCGGCGGCGGCGCGGGCGACGTCGGCGGGGCTGGCGGCGGCGATTGTGGTCAGCGGTTGGCCGTTCAGGGGGGAAAGCACGCTGGTCGGCGCAACTTCGCCGTCCTGCCATTGCCCGTTGATCAACAGTTTTCCGGCGGCCACGGGCATCAGGGCAAGGGCATTGATATCAGCTTGGGTTGGCGCAGCCATTGGTGGCAGTTCTTTCCGAAGGGTGTGGCCGGGGCGGCGCGCAATGTCGCCCCGGCGCGGATTATTTCGATTGCCCCATGCGGGCGAACCGTGCGGGATCACGCGCGGCAAGGCCGGATGCCAGCGCGTATCCGACGATGCCGAACAGGATCACCAGCGACGGCAGCCCGATAGCCAGAACGCTTCCCGCGCCGGTAAGCGCGCCGAAATCCATGAATATCTTCACGAAAAGCGCCGCCATCATCAGCCCGGTGATGGCCGGGAATATCTTGGTGGACCAGACCCCCTCGCCCATCGCATCGCGCGAAAAGAACGCGATCACCGCAAAGGAGGTCAGCGCCATCAGCCCCAGCACCCCCAAAGTACCAAGCTGGGTCAGCCAGACAAACAGGTTCAGCACCGGATCAAGCCCGCCGATCACGAACAGGGTGACCACGATCAGCGCGAGAGCGGTTTGCAGGATCGACCCCATATGCGGGCTTTGATGCACGGCATGGGTCACGCCCAGAGCGTCGGGCAGGATGCCCTCGCGCCCGGCCACGAACTTGTAGCGCGCCACCGCGTTATGAAAGGCCAGAACCGCCGCAAAGATCGAGGTCATGAACAAGACGCCCATGATCGTGCTCAGCGTGCCGCCGATATAGGTTTCCGCGAGGATGAACAGGAACGCCGACGGATCGGGCAGGCCGCTGATGGTGGGCAGCAGATTGTCGATGCCGATGCCCATCACCATCAGCCAGGCGGTAACGGTATAGAAAATGCCGATCAGCAGCACCGAAAGATAGGTGGCTTTCGGCACGGTCACCGAGGGGTCTTTCGCCTCTTCCGAATAGATCGTGGTGGCTTCAAAGCCGATGAAACCAGCAAAGCAGAACAGGATGCCGATGGACGGCGTGCCGCTGGTGATCTGGCTCCAGGCAAAGGGTTGCAGGTTGAGGCCTGCCGCCCCACCAGTGATCAGGATCGCGGCATCCAGAGCCACGACGATGGCAAACTCGGCCAGCACCAGCAGCATCAGCACCTTGGCCGACAGATCAACCTGCCGGTAGCCAAGCACTGCCACCAGGGCGATGGCAACATAGCTCCAGACATACCAGGGCAGATCAAGGCCAAAGCCCGCGAAGGTGCCCGAGGCAACCGCCCCCAGCAGGCCAAGCAGGCCGATCTGCATTGCATTGTAAGACAGGATCGCGATCAGCGCCGCCGCACCACCGGCGCGCCCGCCAAGGCCTTGTGCCGCGAAGGCATAGAACGCGCCCGCGTTGCGGATGTGGCGCGACATCGCCACATAGCCCACCGAGAACGCCAGCAGGATCAGCGTGACGATCAGAAAGCTGCCGGCAATGCCCGCGCCATTGCCAAACAGCATGGAAGGCGGAATACCACCGCCCGCCCCGGTAAGCGGCGCCGCCGCCGAGACGACAAGGAAGGATACCGCGCCAACGCCCAGCGAATTGCTGCGCAACTGATTGCCGGATGAGGGGTCAGCCATGCGTCACCTGCACGGCTGAACCCGCGGCATATCCGGTGCAAGCGGGTGGCGCGCCCGTTTCTTTGCTGTGCGAAACCATAGCGTCCCTCTTTCCCTTTGGTTTATTATTGGTGGTTTATTATTGCTGGCTTGTCATACTCGGTTTATTATATGAACCGATGGTTCTGATTTAGATTGACAGAGCCGAGGACAATCTGTCAACAAAAAATCAAATTGGCACACAGGGGCAAGCGGGGCGGTTTCAGATGGGCACAGTTTCAAAAGCGCTTTCGCTTTTGGATCACTTCAACCGGCAGCAGGCGCTGATCGGTCTTTCGGAGTTTTCGCGGCTGTCGGGGTTGAACAAGGCCACCTGCTTTCGGATGCTGAGCGAATTGGCCGAACTGGGCTTTGTGGAGCAGGTGGGCCGCGCGCGCGAGTACCGGCTTGGGCCGCAGGTGTTGCGGCTGGCGGCGTTGCGCGAGGCGGCGGTGCCGATGCGGGATGCGGCGATGCCGGTGCTGCGGGGGCTGGCACAAAGTCTGGGCGAGACGGTGCATCTATCGGTGCTGATTGGCGAAAAGCTGCGGATGCTGGGCTTTGCCTATAGCCCGGCGCATGCGATGGCGGTGATGATGGAGGATACCGATACCTTGCCGTTTCACGCCACATCTTCGGGGCTGGCGGTGCTGGGGTTTTCGCCGCCGCTATTTCAGGATCAGGTTCTGGCGCGCCCGCTGGTGCGGCTTACGGCGCAGACCCTGACAGATCCCGTGGCCGTGCGGGCGCGGGTGGTGGCAGTTGGCGGCCAAGGCTATGCCACCAGCGCGGGCGGGTTCGAGGCCGAGGTGGATAGCATCGCCTTTCCGCTGTTCGATGGCCAAAGCCGGTGTTGCGGCGCGCTGGCAGTGGCGGCACCGGCGGCGCGGCTGACGGCGGCCAACCGGTTGCTGATCCGGGCCGAAGTTGCCAAAGCCGCCCGGCAGATCATCGCGCTGTGGGGCGGGCAGGTGCCGCCGGGCGTGAACACCCTGTGGCAGGGCCTGCTGAACGGCACGCTGCACCGGCAAATCATCGGAGTTGAAAGATGAAGGACGAGAACTTTCTGAAGGCCAACAACGCGCGGTCCTTGTGGCATCCGATGGCCCATCCGGCCGACAGCCTGAAAGCGGCGCCGGTGATTATCGTGGGTGCAGAAGGGGTTCGCATCCGCGATATTGACGGGCACGAGGTGGTGGACGGGGTTGGCGGGCTGTGGAACGTGAACCTCGGGTTCTCGTGCCAGCCAGTCAAGGCGGCGATTGCGGCGCAGTTGGAACGGTTGCCCTATTACTCGATCTTCCGCGGCACCACCAATGATGCGGTGATCGAGTTGGCCGAGGAATTGCGGGTATTTTTCGCGCCGGACGGCTTGAGCCGGGCGTTCTTTACCTCGGGCGGTGGCGATTCGGTTGAAACGGCTTTGCGGCTGGCGCGGCAGTATCACAAGGTGCGGGGCGAGGCGGGGCGGGTGAAATTCCTGTCGCTGAAAAAGGGCTATCACGGGACCCATATGGGGGGGGCCTCAGTGAACGGCAACGCCAATTTCCGCGCCATGTACGAGCCGCTTTTGCCGGGGTGTTTTCACATCCCCGCACCCTATACCTATCGGAATCCATTTAACGAATCCGATCCGACGCGGCTTGCGCAACTGTGTCTGGCGGCGCTTGAGGATGAGATCGGATTTCAGGGGCCGGGCACGATTGCCGCGTTCATCATGGAGCCGATCCTGGGGGCCGGTGGGGTTATTCTGCCGCATGCAAGCTTTATGCCGGGGGTGCGGGAAATCTGCTCGCGCCATGGAATTTTGCTGATTGCGGATGAGGTTATCACGGCGTTTGGCCGCACCGGGGCGTGGACTGGCAGCCGCCTTTGGGGGGTGCAGCCGGATATGGCCTGCACCGCGAAGGCCATCACCAATGGCTATTTTCCGTTTGGGGCTTTGATGATTTCGGACGCGGTTGCGGAAGTGTTTGAGCGTGACGAAACCGGACGGGGGGCGATTGGGCATGGCTATACCTACTCTGGCCATCCGGTGGGGGCGGCGGCAGCACTGGCGTGTCTGGGCGAGATCAAGAAGTTGAAAGTAAACGAAAACGCCGCAGCGCGGGGACAAGAATTGCACGCGGGGTTGCTGGATTTACAGGCGCGGTATGAGGTGATCGGCGATGTGCGGGGCGGGGAGGGGCTGATGCTGGCGCTGGAACTGGTGAGCGACCGCGCCAGCCGCAAACCGGCGGACAAGGCGGTGGCAGGACGGGTGCAGGAGGGGGCGTATAAGGCGGGGGCGATGGTGCGGGTTTCGGGGAATAACATCATCCTGTCGCCGCCTTTGGTGCTGACCTCGGCGGATGTGGCGGTGATTGTGGGCGCGCTGGACGCGGGGTTTTCGGGGGTGTGAGAGATTAACGGATATCAAGTTAACTTATTGAAATTAAATATAAAAGCACGCAATTTTAGATATGCAAAGCGTATGCATACCGTATGCATGGCGTGTGGGTACGTGATGTTCTGCCACCGGTTTGCCGCACTGCCACATGGGCAAACCGGGGGTTTGCCTCAGATGTTCCAGACGTAGAAATCGCGCAGCGCGTCGCCTGTCAGAGCGGCGGTTTTCTCAACCTCGGTGCGTTTCATGAAGATATGGTGATCGGTGAGGGCGCGGCCCAGCGCGTCTCCAAGGGCGTGGTCGGCGGCCAGATCGTCCAACGCGGCGGACAGGGTTTCGGCGGTGCCGTGAGGCGCGTCGATCTGATCGAAGCAATCGCCGGTTTCCATCGGCGGCAGGGGGTAAGCACCTTCCACCCCCAGGCGTGCGGCGTGCAGCACGGCGGCAACGGCGGTGAAGGGGTTGGCCGAGGCATCGGCCATGCGGTGTTCAAGCCGGGCCTTGCGGCCACCCTCGCCCGAGACGCGCGCGGTGACGCCGCGGTGATCGCCGCCCCAGTTGCACCAGAACCCCGACAGCGAGGCGGGTTGCAGTCGGGCGTAGGAGTTGACCGTGGGGGCCACAATCGCGGCGAGGGCCTTGTGATGATGCATCCAGCCCGCGACGCAGCCCTTGGCGAGGGTGTTCATATGGGCGGGGCCGCCGAAATCGCCGGTGGCCAGCGCGTTCTTGCCCTTGGCATCGTTGAACGACAGGTTGATGTGCATGCCCGAGCCACCTTTGCCCGCGATGGGTTTGGGCAGGAAGGTAAGGATGATGCCGTGATCAAAGGCGATTTCGCGCGCCATCTGGCGGAACAGCACGATATCATCGACCGCCTTCACCGCATCATCGCAGGTGAGGGTAAATTCGAACTGTGGCGCATCGTATTCGGCGGTGAGAACCTCGAGCCGAAAGCCGATCTCATCTGCCTTGGCCCAGATGGTATCGGTAAACCGGGCGGGATCGGTGAAATTGCCGGTGCCGTAAACCACGCCACCGGGGGTATCATAGGGCACCAGCGCGCCTTCGGCGTTTTTCACCAGCGCATAGGCCTCCAGCTCGATGCCGATCTTGGGGGTTAGGCCGTGGCCCTGCCAAGCCTGCACCGCGCGTTTCAGGGCTCCGCGCGGGCAGAGCGGCAGGGGGGCGTGGTGGCCGTCGTAGAGATCGCCCAGCACGATTTTGGTCTGCGGCTCCCACCCCTCGCGGATATCCCCGGCCTGCCAGCGCAGTTCCATATCGGGCAGGCCGTGGCGGCAGAGGGCACCGGGGGCATCCAGCAACAGGTCTTTGTCGTAATGCACGGCAAAGGTGGGCTGGGCAAAGCGGGTTTCATCGGTGCGGATTTTGGCGGCGGGCAGATATTTGCCGCGCAGGATGCTGAGGTGATCGCAGAACAGGGCACGGAGGCGGTCTTGCATCGGGTATCCTTATTGCAAGGTTACATGGACGGGCAGGGATTTGATGCCGCCGACGAAGTTGGAGCGCAGGAACTTGTGGTCGCCTGCAGGCTCGATGGATTTGAGGCGTTTGGCAAGTTCTTCGAACAGCACCCGCACCTCTAGCCGCGCAAGCCACATTCCGAGGCAGAGATGCGGGCCGCCGTGGCCAAAGCTGAGGTGCTTGTTGGGGGTGCGGGCGAGGTTGACGCGCAGGGGGGCATCGAAGGCGAGGGGGTCGCGGTTGCCGGAGATGAACCAGTACAGCACCTTATCACCCGCGCGGGCCTGTTTGCCGTGGTATTCGAAATCGCGGGTGGCGGTGCGGCGGAAATAGAGGGCGGGGGTGGCCCAGCGGATGATCTCGTCCGCAGCGGTTTCCCAGACGGTGCCGGATTGAAGCTGGGGCAGCAGTTCGGGCTGATGGGCGAGGGCCTGAATGCCTGCGGCGATGGAATAGCGGGTGGTGTCATTGCCAGCGGCGACGAGGAGGCAGAAGAAATTGCGGAACTCGTGTTCGGGCATCACCGAGCCATCGGGGCCGGGTTGCAGGATCAGGTTGAGGATGCCGCCGGTATCGCCGGAGGTGGCCTTTTGGCGCATAAGGTCTTTGGCATAGACGAACAGCTCGGCCCCGGCAGGGGAGTTGAAGGGCATCATGCGAAACTCGTCCGTGGTGAGTTTGTCGAGTACATGGGTGGTGAAATCGGGATCGGTGTTGGCGATCAGGGCATCGCCCTTTTCAACCAGCCAGGGCAGGTCTGCCTCGGGGGTGCCGAGGATGCGGCCCAGCATGCGCATCGGCAGTTGGCGGGCGATTTCGCGGGTGGCGTCAAAGGTGCCCATGGGCAGGGTAGCGTCGAGAATCTGGATGCAGATATCGCGGATCACCTGCTCGAACCCGGCGATCACCGGTTTGGAAAAGGCTTTGGCCAGTTTGATGCGGGTCTGCATATGCTGAGGGGGATCGGTTTCCTGAAAGGTGCGGCGGGCGAGGTATTCGTCATAGCTTTGATCCTCCATGCGGATGCCTTGGGCGGAAGAGAGCAGTTCGGTCTGGCGGTTCAGTTCCAGAATATCGGCGTGGCGGGTGACGGACCAGAAGCCTTTTCCGCCGGGATAGTCGCACCAGGCGAAGGGATCTTCGGCGCGCAGACGGGCGAAGGTGTTGAGGGGGGGGCCAGACAGAAAGGTATCGTGGCTGGACAGATCGGCATGGCCATCGTCGGTTGGGGTCCAGACTGTCATTCAGGCCTCGCTTGCATTTTGGCGACGTTATAAATATACTGCATATGTTCATAAATATGTAAAGCGGGATGGTGATGCATATTGCGGTGCTGATGGCCAATACGGATGAGAGCGCGTTTGCGCGGGCGCATCCGGGGGATGGCGAGAAGTTTCGGGTGCTGTTGGGGCAGGCGCGGCCGGAGTGGCGGGTTTCGGTGTTTCCGGTGAAGGACGGGGTGTTTCCGGCGAATCTGGCGGGGTTTGACGGGTTCATCATCACCGGCAGCCCGGCGTCGGCGCGGGATGACTTGCCGTGGGTGGCGCGGTTGCTGGCGGTGATCTGCGAGATCGAGGCGCTGCGGGTGCCGTTGTTTGGCGCGTGTTTCGGGCATCAGGCGATTGCGTTGGCTTTGGGGGGTGTGGTGGCGGAAAATCCGGGCGGCTGGGTGTTTGGGGTGACCGAGACGGCGCATGGCGGCGCGGCTGGCTGGATGGGCGGCGATACCGGCATGGTGCGGGTCTATGCGGCGCATCAGGAGCAGGTGGTGGTGCTGCCCCCGGGCGCGCGGGTGCTGGGGGGCGTTGCTGCCTGCCCGGTGGGGAGTTTTGCGCTGGGGGATCATGTGTTTACCACCCAGTATCATCCCGAGATGACGCATGGGTTTGTGACGGCTTTGGCCGAGGAGTTGGCGGTGGTTTTGCCGGAGGCGGTGATTGCGGCGGCGCGGGCGTCTTTGGTTGAAGAGGCCGAGATTGCCCGGATGCTGGCGTGGATCATCGGGTTTTTCGAGTATGGGCGCGGGTAGCCGCGATCAGGGCAGGGCTGCGATCAGGGCAGGGCTGCGAGCAGGTCCATCGCGGTGATCTGGTCGAAGTGGACGTGGCGCTGCATGTGGTGTTCGGCAGCGGTGGCGTCGCGGTTGCCGATCAGGGTGGCGATGGCGCGGTGATCGCGGGCCGAGGCGCCGATGGCACCCGTAGTGCGATAGCGGGCGCGGTAATAGGCCAGCAGTTTGCGGGCGTTGGTCTTGATCATCTCGGTGAGAAAGGGGTTGCCGCCCGCGACGGCCACGCATTCGTGAAAGCGCAGGTTAAGTTGGTAATAGGCGTCGGGGTTGGCATCGGCGTGGGCGGCGGCATGGGCCTCGCAGGCGGCGGTGGCGGATTCGAGGGCTGTGGCACCTGACGGGGAGAGGCGGCGGGCGGCGAGGCCTGCGGCCTGACCTTCAAGTTTGGCATGCACTTCGAGGATGGCGAGAAATTCCTCAAGCGTCGGGCGGAACACCACAGCACCCTTGCGCGGCAGGCGGCGGATCAGGCCCATCGCTTCGAGTTGCAGCAGGGCCTCGCGCACCGGGGTGCGGGAGATGCCGAACTCGGCGGCGATGGGGGCCTCGTCGATCACGTCGCCGGGGTTGAGGCGGCCGATGTCGATCCAGTTGAGGATGGTTTGCAGAAGGGGTTCGGGTTGGCTGCGCATAGGGGGAGTTAAGCCGGGGAATGGCGGTGGTGTAAACCGGGGAAAAGGGGGGGGCAGACGTGTCTTGTAGCATCATGCGCCCGAACCGATCTGGAAACGCGCCTGATGGCGCGTTAGCTCGGGTTCGTTGCCCATTAGGCCGGAGGCCGTTTGAGCAAGGGGTTGTCTGCAATCCAATCGGTAGGGCAAATCAGGCAAGAAACAGAAGTGGGAGCGGTGTTCTGCCAGCTATTGGCCCCAGCCTTCGCTTTGCATCTCGCGCAGGCGCGAGGCGGTGCGTTCGAACTCGAAGCTGCCGGTGCCTTCGATATACAGGCGTTCGGGCTCGTCTGCGGCGGAGCAGATCAGGCGGGCGCGGGCCTCGTACAAAGCGTCGATCAGGATGACAAAGCGTTTGGCCTCGTTGTAGTTTTCCGAGGAAAGCTGCGGGATGTCTTCAAGGATCAGCACCCGGACGGCGGAGGCGATGGCGAGGTAATCGGCGGGGCCGAGGGCGCGGGCGCACAACTGCCAAAAGCTGGCGCGGCCGATGCCGCTGGCATAGCGGGGCAATTCGACGGTGCGGCCGTTGACCGGCAGCAGCAGCGGCTCGCCCGCAGCACCGCCTGTCAGATCGGACCAGATGGCGGCGATCTGGCCCTGCGCCTTGCCTGCGGGGTGAAAATACACCTGAGTGCCCGAAAGGCGGTGCTGGCGGTAATCGGTGGGGCTTTGCAGTTCGACCACCTGCATCTCGGCGTTCAGGCGGGCGATGAAGGGCAGGAACAGCGCGCGGTTGAGACCGTCTTTGTAAAGCCCTTCAGGCGGGCGGTTCGAGGTGGTGACGATCACCACGCCCGCCGCGAACAGCTTTTCAAACAGGCGGCCCACGATCATCGCATCGGTGATGTCGGTGATCTGCATCTCGTCAAAGGCCAGCAGGCGGGCGGTGCGGATCACCTCGGCGGCGACAGGTTCCAGCGGGTCTTCGGCACCGGTTTTGCGGGCCTGAAACATGCCGTGGTGGATCTCTTGCATGAAGGCGTGAAAGTGCACCCGGCGTTTGAGCGTGATATCCGTGGCATCGGCAAAAAGATCCATCAGCATGGATTTGCCGCGACCAACGCCGCCCCAAAGATAGAGGCCCCTGGGCGGCATCAGCGGTTTGGCGAACAGCCCGGCGAACAGGCCGATGCGGCGGCTGGGGTTGGCTTCAAGCCAGAGGCGCAGGACTTCCAATTGCGGCAAGGCTGCGAGTTGCGCAGGATCGGGGCGCAAAGTGCCTGTCGCCACGCGGGCGGCGTATAGTTCCGGCAAGGTTTGGCGCATTGTTTCCCTTATCGCCGGAAAAGTACGGAGAAAAGCCCGGTGATGTTGCGCCGAATCCGCGCTTGTCAGGGGATCGGCGGAATTTTGCCAAAATTATGTTGCGGTTGTGGCGTGCAAGTGTGTATTTTTCAACTGGAAATTTGATTCATCCTACACGCCTGTCAGGAACATAGAAAATGCAGAATGCAGCTTTGCGCAGTGCGACGCATATCCGTCATTTCACGGGGTTGGCGAAAAGCCGCAAGACCCGGCTTTGGGCCAGTACCGCGTTGATCATCGGGCTTTCGGTGATGGCGCCGGGCATGGCGCTGGCAGACGGGGTGTGGGACGGCGATGCCAGCAATGATTTCAACGCCGATGCCAACTGGGGCGGCGATGCGCGGCCCACGGCGGCCGAGGATGTGACGATCGGCGCGGGCGGCATCCGCAACCCGACGCTGAGCAATAATTTCGCGGTGAACTCGGTGGCGGTTTCGGCGAAGATCCTGACGCTGGATGCGACACTGACCACGGTGACGGGCACCACCACCAGCGGCACCGGCCGCCTTGTGGTGAATGCGGGCGGGCGCATCGTGGGCGGGCTGACCCTTGGCGGCGGGGCGTCGACCAGCGCGGGCCGGGTCACCAGCGTGGTGCAGAACAGCGGCACCTTCAACAACAGCGGCCAGATCGACACCACGGTGGTGGTGAACGGCGGGTCTTTGAACGCCTCGGGCACCAGCACTGTCAATGGCAACGTGACGGTTACCGGCGGCACGCTGACCAACGCGGGAGCGCTGGGCAATCAGGCGAGCGATACGGTGACGGTGGGGGCGGCGGGCACGCTGAGCAACAGCGGCACGGTGAGCGGCACCCTGACCAACGCGGGCACGGCGAGCAATTCGGGCGTGGTGAATGCGGTGGTGCATAATGGCGGCACGTTCAGCAACACCGGCACCATCACCACCACGCTGGCGGTGAATGCGGACGGGTTTACCAATCAGACGGCGGGCAGTGTTGGCGGCAATGTAACCGTAACGGCCGGCACGCTGACCAACAATGGCGCGCTGGGCGATGCAGCGACCGATACGGTTTCGGTGGCGGCGGGCGCGGGGCTGGTCAACCGGGCGACGGGCGCGGTTGCGGGCACTTTGACCAATGCCGGAACCACCACCAACCAGGGCACGGTGAATGCGGTTATCCACAATGGCGGCACCTTTACCAACACCGGCACCATCAGCACCACGCTGGCGGTGAACGGCGATGGGTTCACCAACCAGAGCACCGGCAATGTGAACGGCAATGTGACGGTGACGGCGGGCACGCTGAACAACCGGGGTGATCTTGGCGATGCGGCAGGTGATACGGTTGTGGTGGCCGCAGGGGCCACGCTGTTCAACCAGTCGGTCGGCACGGTGGCGGGCACTGTCACCAACGCGGGCACGCTGACCAACAACGGCACGGTCAATGCTCTGGTCAACACCGGCGCGGGTGTGGCCAACAACAATGCGACCATCACCGGGGCGGCCACGGTGAACGGTGGCACGCTGACCAACTTCGGCTCGGTAGGGTCGGTTGTGCAGACGGCGGGCACGGTGAACAACGGCGCAACCGTGGTGGGCGGTGCGACCGTCAGCGGTGGCACCTTTACCAACTTTGCCGCCGTGAACGGCACTGTGACGTCAAGTGGTGCGGCGGTGGTCAGCAATACCGCCGGGGCGACCATTGCGGCAGCGATCCATGATGGTGGCATCTTTTCCAACGCGGGGGTAATCAGCACCACTCTGGACGTGAATGCGGCCGGGTTTACCAACGCGGCGGGCGGGGCGGTGAACGGCGACGTGACGGTTGACGGCGGCTTGATGGTGAACAACGGCACTCTGGGTAACGCGGCGACCGATTTCGTAACGGTGGGGGCCACCGGCAATCTGGACAACAATCTGACCATCGCGGGCACTGTTGCCAACTCGGGCACCGTGACCAATGACGGGACGATGGCGGCGCTGGCCAATGCGGCAGGCACCACCACCAACAACGGCACCATCACTGGTGCGGCCACCGTGGCAGGCGGCACGTTGAACAACGTGAACTCTGCCGGTTCGGTTGTACAAAGCGGTGGCGATGTGAACAACACCGGCACCGTGGCCGGTGCGGCGACGGTCAGCGGCGGCACGTTTGACAACCTTGCGGGTGGCAGCGTGAACGGCGTGGTGACGGCGAGCGGTACGGCGGCGGTGACCAATGCGGCGGGGGCCACAATCTCGGCCATGGTGCATAATGGCGGCACGTTGAGCAATGCGGGGGTCATCACCAATGATCTGGCGGTGAATGCTTCGGGGGCGACCAATGCCGCGACGGGCACTGTGAATGGCAATGTTGCGGTGAACGCGGGCTTGCTGGTGAATAACGGCACCTTGGGCAATGCAACGACCGATACGGTGGTGGTGGCAGCGGCGGGCAATCTGGACAACAACCTGACCGTCAGTGGCACCGTGACCAACGCGGGCACCGTGACCAATGACGGCACCGTGAATGCGCTGGTGACCAACGGCACCGGCACCAGCACCAACAATGGGGCGGTGACGACAGTGGCGACGGTGAACGGCGGCACCCTGACCAATGCAGCGGCGGGTACGCTTGGGTCGCTGGCGAGCACGGGCGGTGCGACCATCAATGCCGGTACAATCGCGGGCAGCATGACCATCAGCGGCGGCACTGCCACCCATACCGGCACGGTGACGGGGCTTTCGTCGCTGACCGGCGGCACCCTGAACGTGAATGCGGGCGTGTTGACCGGGGCTGTCACCAACAATGGCGGCGTGATCAACGTGGCGACGGGTGGTTTTGCGGGCGGGTTGACCAACACGCTTGGCACCGTCAACGCGGGCGGCATCCTGAACGGTAACGTCACCAACAACGCGCTGTTTGCGACGACCGGCGGGTTGGTGGCAGGGGCTGGCAACACCTTCAGCAATGGCGCAACCGGCCTGACGCGGATCATTGCCGGCGATTACACCGGGCTTGCCAGTTTCGACAACGCGGCGGGCGGCACGGTGACGCTGGCGGCGGGCCGGACATTAGGGGCCACCACGATCACCAACGCGGGCACGATCAACGCGGGGACCAGCACGATTGACGGCGCCCTGACCAACACTGGGACGGTGGCCCTGACGGGCAACGGCACCACGGGCGATGTGCTGACGATCACAGGTGCCACCGGGGGCAACGGGGTTTACGCGCTGGACACCGATCTGACGCTGGGCACATCGGACCGCGTGGTTGCAACGGCGGGGGGCGTTACCGAGGTGAACTTTTTGTTCAGCACGGGGGCGACCGGCGGGGCCATTCTTGGCCCGGTGCTGATCTTCAAGGGCGTGGCGCCGGCGGCGACCATTGGTCAGGACGGGCTGCCGCGCGGTGGCACACTGGTGTACCGCATCCGGCGCAGCGGCGACGAGTTGCTGTTGCAAACCTCGATCAACCCGGCGATTGGCGGCATTGCCGCCAGTGCGGCGATGACCCAATCCATCATCGGCACCGTGGTGAACCGCCCGACCAGCCCGTTTGTATCCGGGCTTGCGGCCGAGGAAACCTGTTCGCATGGCGGTTACATGCGGGCCTCGCTTGGCCGGGCGACGGTGACGGGCACCTCGTTCAACAACGGGGTCAGCGACGAGACCGAGATCGATTCGAAGTTTTATGGCACCCAGGGCGGCTATGATCTTGGCTGCTATGACGGGCGGTTCTTCAACGGCTGGGACGGGGCCATCGGCGTGATGGCGGGGTTCAACAACGGCACCACCTCGCAGGGGATCTTCTCGGCACCGAACAACCCTACCACACTGACCGGTATTTCGGGCAGCAAGTTCAAGCAGACCTTTGCCGGGCTTTATCTGGCGGGTAGCAAGGACCGGTTTTCGGGCGATCTGCAGGTGCGGTTTGACAAGAACAAGTTCACCCTTTCGGAGACGCCTTTTGTGGGGTTCACGGCCATCGGTCTTGACGGGCTGACCTTCCAGACAAAATCGACCACGACAGGCGCGCGGTTCAACTACCGGTTTGATGTGAACGAGGAAAAAGGCATCAACTTTATCCCCACCATCGGCTTTAACTATACCTCGGTGACGGGGTATTCGCTGGACCTGAACGGCGGCACCACCGGGCCGGGGCAAACCGGCGATGATGCGGTGCTGACGATCTCGCCCTACAATACGGTTGTGGGCTTTTTGGGCGGCACGCTGACGCGGACCAAGATCTCGGCCGATGGCAATGCGGCGACCACCGGTTTTGTCAGCGGCAACTATTATCAGGATTTCGGAGGCGACCGGAATGCAAGCTATCAGCTTGGGGTGCAGCCGGTTGAGGCGATCACCGTGGGCAGCATCGGCGGCTTTGCCGAGGCGTCGATCGGGTTGAACTACGTGAAGATCCTCGACAAGGGGCCGGGCGGTGCCAAGCAGTTGAACGCCAATATCCGCGCCGATGCACGGTTCGGCTCGAACGTCAGCAACAGCTATAGCCTGACGGCGCAGATCCGGTATTCGTTCTGATCCGGGTGGGCTGATCCGGGTGGGCTGATTTGGGCGGCCCGATCTGGGCAGGCTGACATAAGCGGGCTTTGGCGTGGCATTGGCTGCGCCATAGCCGGTTTGAAATGCCGGGCTTTCCAGCAAAACTCAGGCTTGATCCGCAAGCGCAGAGGACGCAGACTGCGGTTGCGGGGATTTCCCGCTGATGCCGCCATTGGGTGGCTCGTATTGGCGTGATTGAGGGCCGGTTTGGGCCGGAACCGGATTGAGGGCAGGATGTCTTGGTATAGCAAGGTTGCGTGGAAAGAGGGGTTGTTCCTGCAGCCCCATCATTTGCAGCAAAATGACCGTTACGTGGAAAAGCTGATCGAGGCGCGGACGCGGCATGTGTCGCCCTACCCCTGGGGCATCGAGGAAATGCGGGTGAACCGCGACCGGTTGCAGCAGGGGCGGATCGAACTGGCCACGGTTTCAGGGATTTTCCCCGATGGCACGCCGTTTGACGCCCCCGCCGTTTCGCCGTTGCCGCGCGCCATCGAGGTGCCCGATGGCAGTGACGGCATGGCGATCTGGCTGACCCTGCCGGATCAGGCGATGAACGGGCGCGAAGTGGCGATGGACACCGAACTGGGCGCCGCGACGCGCTTCGTGCTGGGGGCGGAAACCGTGGCCGACAGCGCATCGGCGTTGCGGCTGGAGCAGCAGATCGAGATCGCCTCGCCAAGGCTGGAGCTGGACATCCGGCAGACGCCGAAACCGGGGTATCAATGCCTGAAGATCGGGCGCGTGGTGGAGGTGCGCGACAATGTGGTTATACTGGACGATGCCTTCCCGCCGCCGTTGCTGACGATTTCGGGGCATTCGGTGGCGCTGGGCTGGTTGGACCGGGTGATCGGCTGGGTGGAAACCAAGCTGGAATCGCTGGCGCGTTATGCGGCCGATCCGGGGGCGGGCGGCGGGTTGCAGGCGACGGATTATTTCATGCTGCTGTCGCTGAACCGGCAGATCAACGTGCTGCGACACTTTCGCGGCTCGCGTTATGTGCACCCCGAGCGGCTGTATGAGGAGTTGCTGCGGTTCTCGGGCGAGTTGTGGACCTTTGATCAGGATAAGCGGATGGCGCCGGTTTACGACGCCTATGATCACGCCGATCTGAAAGCCTCCATCGAGCCGGTGGTGCGGGATATTCAGCGGTTGCTCAGCCGCGATGTGGGCCGGGCGACGCGGCTGGATCTGGTGCAGGTGCGGCAGAATTCCTATCTGGCGCAGGTGGCCGACCGCAATCTGTTCCGCGATGCGACCTTCGTTGTGGAAGTGGAAAGCAGCCGCGCGCTGACCTTGGTACAGCAGCAGTTCCCGCAACTGTGCAAGGTGGGGCCGAACACCCGCATGGCCGAGATTGTGAACAACAACCTGCCGGGGATCGAGTTGATCCATATCCCGACGCCGCCACGGCAGATCCGGGCGGTGTCGCGCAATGTGTATTTCATTCTGGAAAAGAACTCGCCGCTGTGGCGCGAGTTTTCCAATGCGCCGGCCATCGGCATGCATTTTGCCGGTGACTGGCCCGATCTGAAGATGGAGTTGTGGGCCATCGTGGAGACGCGTGCATGAGCAACGACCCCGGCAAGGACAAGACGGTGATCGGTGGCAGTCTGGGCACGCCTTCGCCGATGCCGGGCGGCATGACGCCGATGCCGGGGCCAAAGCGGGGGGCGCCGAATCAGGCGACGGTGATCGGCGGGCCGCTTCCGGGTGGGGCGCCGCAGGGCGGGTTTGCGCCTTCGCCGGATTTCAACCCTTCGGCGGGGTTTGGTCAGCCGCAGCAGCCGCAATCGGGCGGGTTTGGCGGCAATGATGCCTGGGGCGTGGGGGCGGGGTTTGGCACGCCAGCACCTGTGCCGGGGCAGGGTATCGGCAGCGGCGGGCAGGGGTTCGCCCCGCAAGGCGGCTTTGGCCAACCACAGCAGCCTGCACCGCGCATTTTCAATTCGGGCGGCGCCTTTGCCCAGCCGGAGGGGTTTTTCCCCGATGCCTCGGGCGCGCAGCCGACCAATTACACCAACACCGGCCCGAAGATCGAGTTGCGGGCGGCGCTGGCGGCCAAGGGGCTGGGGGCTGGCGG
>JANNAV010000024.1:0-19449 GCA_031384695.1 Paracoccaceae bacterium | reverse complement strand
CTCCTCCTCAAGCTGTTCAAGGCGGCGGGCATCCGACACGTCCATCCCGCCATATTTGGCCTTCAGCTTGTAAAAACTCGCGGCGCTGCCTATCGGCGATTGCTGCGCATTCGCCTGTCGGCCAACGGATGCCGTGCTTGCGGCACACCTCGGCCACAGTCAGCCCGTCGACGTATACGTCGTCCCTGTCTCCTTGATCATCCCGATGATCTGCGTCTCGGTGAAACGGCTCTTTCGCATACGTCTGCTCCTTCAGGGTTGGGCAGACTCTACATTAAAGTGAGAGCGTTTCCGGGGGGCAGGTCACAGCATGTCTAAAGTCGCGGCCTTGGACTGGCCCGGCGGTTTTCCGACGGCTGTCTTATCCTTGATATGTAGTTTCACCAGCTCTCCAAACTTCGTCAGCCGACAGATCCGGGCGCTGACTGGCGTTTCGTTGCGGTCCACCGAAAGCTCGGCTAAACGACACCAGAGAAGCGCATCATCGCACCGCAAGAATCTCTCGCTGACATGAGCCGACCCTTGCGGCGGACCTGCGCGCGCCATGAACCGGAAGGAAGCTTTGCGATGGTCGGCATTTCGTGGGCAATCCGTCGTCGTACTGTGGCGCAAAGCGGCGAAACGGGGCGTATAGAAGGCTGGTAAGCAAGCGAGCTAACAATTTGAGACTACTAAAAAAATGAAAGAATATCAACCACATAGGCTGTCCATTGCCCCGATGATGGATTGGACAGACCGCCATTGCCGGTTCTTTCATCGCCTGATGACGCGGCGCGCGATGCTTTACACTGAAATGGTGACGGCGGCGGCGGTTATCCATGGGCCGAAGGCGCGGCTGTTGGATTTCTCGCATGAAGAGCATCCCGTGGCCCTGCAACTTGGCGGTTCAGACCCTGCGCAATTGGCGCAAGCGGTAGGCGTGTCGCGCGGCTGGGGCTATAGCGAGGTCAATCTGAACGTTGGTTGCCCGTCAGACCGTGTGCAGTCGGGGTGCTTTGGCGCGGTGCTGATGGAGCAACCGGCACTGGTGGCCGCATGTGTTTCGGCGATGATCGGGGCCACGGATGCGCCCGTCACCGTCAAATGCCGCATCGGGGTTGACGATCAGGATACCGGCCGGACCTTGCCCGAATTTCTGGCACAGGTTTCGGCGGCGGGCGTCAAACACTTCATCATCCACGCCCGCAAAGCCTGGCTGCAAGGCCTTTCCCCAAAGGAAAACCGCGAAATTCCGCCGCTTGATCATGCACTTGTGCTGCGGATGAAGGCGCTTTTTCCCGATCTGACGATTTGCATCAACGGCGGTGTGACGACCATGGCGCAGGTGCGCGTGTTGCTGGATCAGGGGGTGGATGGTGTCATGATCGGGCGCGCCGCGTATCATGATCCGGGGCAGATGCTGATCGGGGCCGATGCGCTTTGGGGTGATCCTGTGGGGCGGGACGCGGTTCAGGTGGTGCGCGACATGCGCCCCTATATCGCGGCGCATATCGAGGCGGGGGGGCGGCTGCATCAGGTGACACGCCATATGCTTGGCCTGTTTTCCGGCCGACCAGGGGCGCGCAACTGGCGCAGACGGCTTTCCGAAGGCGCCAACCGCCCCGGTGCAGGGGTGGCGTTGCTGCAGCAGGCTTTGGATGATGTTCTGAACGCGGGAATTGCAACCGCCGATGTCTGAGGCGTCCGCTTGGGCAAAATCACCGCGCGAAGCCCAAAGCAGTCACTGGCCATGCCGCATCCGCCGGGCTAAACCTGCGGCAATCAAGCGGAGTTCCCCCATGCCCGACCTTGCAACCTTGCTGCCGATGTTTGCCCTGCTGCTGCTGATCGGCGCTTTTGCGGGCGTCGTTTCCGGATTGTTGGGTGTTGGCGGCGGCATCGTGCTGGTGCCCGCGTTCTTTTACACCTTCTCGCATCTTGGCTATGGTGGCGCGCAGGTGATGCAGGTTTGCATTGCCACGTCGCTGGCCACCATCGTGGTCACGTCGCTGCGTTCGGTACTTGGGCATCATCGCAAGGGGGCGGTGGATTGGGCGTTGCTCCGGTCATGGGGCCCGTTCATCGGCACCGGGGCCGTGCTGGGCATGCTGCTGGCCACGCAATTGAAATCGGTGACGCTGCAGGCGGTTTTCGGTGTTCTGGCGCTGATTGCCGGGCTTTACATGGGCTTTGGCCGCGCGCATTGGCGGCTGGGTGCGGTGATGCCCGGGCAGCCTTTGCGCGGCCTTTTGGGCGGCAGCCTCGGGTTTTTCTCGGCGCTGATGGGCATCGGCGGCGGCACGTTCGGCGTGCCTTTGATGAGCCTTTACGGTACGCAAATTCACCGCGCCGTGGCCACCGCTGCCGGGTTTGGCGTGGTGATCGCGGTGCCGACCGTTATCGGCTTTTTGTTTCTCGCGGTTGCGGATGCTCCGCCCTTATCGGTCGGCGCGGTGAACCTGCCAGCCTTTTTCGTCATCATCGCCATGACGCTGATCACCACACCCTGGGGGGTGAAACTTGCGCATGCAATGAACGCCAAACCCCTGAAGCGGGCCTTCGCGGTGTTCACCATGCTGGTGGCGCTGAACATGCTGCGCAAGGTTATCGGATGGTAGGGGCGAAAGGCTGGATCAGGATCGGCCCGCACCCGGCAGTCGCGCGCTGGGCTGCGGCCGCGCGACCGGTGGCGATTGCGGCCTTAGCTGCGTCGGATGAGGTGCGCCGCTGTGGTGGCACCTGGGCCGTCGGGCTTGACCTTCTGCCCAATGACCCATCGGGCAGCATTGACCCATCGGGCAGCATTGGCGGCGCGGCTTTCCCATGGGCGGCACTGCCCCTCGCCCCCGAGCCCCTGCACCGCGGCCAGCTTTCCGCCATCTATCCCGGCTATCCCCAGCCGGGGCCAGAGGAGTTGCCTGCCGCCGCCCGGTTTCGCCTGAAACGTGATGCAGCCCATCTTGACGGTTTGCTGCCAATCGGCCCCCAGCGTGCGCGGATGATGAAAGAGCCGCATGCATGGATTTTGGGCCTGCCGCTGAACCATTGCGGGGCAGGGGCCTCGCCTCTGGTGGTCTGGGAGGGCAGTCATGCGGTGATGCGCGCCCGCATCGCGGTGGCATTGGCAGGGCACCCTGCGCGGGATTGGGGCGATCTTGATCTTTCAAAGGCCTATACCGCCGCGCGGGCCGAGGTTTTTGCCACCTGCCCCAGGGTCGAGGTGCCGATAGTTCCCGGCGAGGCAAGTCTGCTGCACCGCCAGACCATCCACGGTGTCGCACCGTGGCGCAGCGGCGCCGAAGCCCCCCCGGAAGGCCGGATCATCGCCTATTTCCGACCGCTTTTGCCCTCGGTCGCCGCGTGGTTAACGCAGCCCTGAAGCCTGAGGGTTGCGCCCCGTCGAAAGACCCAGCATCAGTTCCGCCTCCAGCAAGCGTTGCTGCGGGCCGATCTCCGGGTTGGCGATCATGCTCAACAGCATCTCGGCCGCCAGCCTCCCCGCTTCGCGCACAGACGAGCGGGCCGCCGTGAAAATCGGCACATCCTCGCCGTTGCGCAGATAGCTCAGATCGTCGTCATAGGTGATCACCGACAGATCGCGCCCCAGTTTCAGGCCAAGGTCTTCCGCCGCCCGCCGCACCCCGATTGCCGAATTCATCGACGACACGAGGAAGGCGGTTGGCGGCATCGGCAATTGCAACATGGCACGGGCGGCACGGTGGCCGTAGCCTTCGGTCATCTCTTCGGACACCCGCAAGGCCGGATCAGCGGCAAGGCCACGCGCGGTATGGGCATCAAGATAGCCCGTCCGGCGGCGGATGGCGAAATCCATGTGCTCCAGCCCGTTGATCAGCGCGATCCGCGCGTGGTTCAGATCAACCAGAAACTCTGTTGCGCGCTGAAACGCGCTCCGGTTGTTCACGTCAAGCCAGGAATAGGGTGTGCTGGTGCCGGTGGCGCGGCCATGCACCACAAAGGGCAGGCCGATGGAATGCAGCACCGGGATCCGCGCGTCATTGGCTTCGGGCGCATGCACGATCACCCCATCAACGGTGCCCTTCGATTTCAACTCGCGGTAAACCCGGCCTTCATCCTGATCATTCACCACCGAGATCACCATGTCATAGCCTGCGCGGGCATAGCTTTCGCCCGCCCCCGCGATGAAATCGGCAAAGATCGGGTTGACCATTTCATGCTTGTTGGAAAGCGAGATCACATGGCCGATGGCCATCGCCCGCCCGGTGGCAAGGCTTTTGGCGCGAGTATTGGGGCGGTAGTTGTGGCGGACTGCGGCTTCGGCCACGCGCAGACGGGTTTCCTCGTTCACCTCCGGATACCCGTTCAGCGCCCGGCTTACCGTGGTGGGTGAAAGGCCAAGCGCCGTTGACAGCTGCTTGAGGTTCATCCTTTTGTCGTCCGCATGTTCACATTCCGTTTCAAACCGCTTTCAAATTGTATCCGTTTTACGTGGCCATCCCCCCGGCGTCAAAACATATTGATACTGTGCTGTGCCGAGCGAACCCGGTCTGGGCACAGATTTTCACCCCTAAGCTGCAAGAATACTTGACACGTGGCGATTCAATCGGGATAGATGACAAATCCAAAGCGCTTTGGTAATGATTCCGAAGTTGACAGTTTGGGAGTGCACGCGCCAGCGTGTTGCAGGGAGGACTATTCATGAAAACCAAGCTTAAAGCCGGTGTTGCTTTGCTGGCTCTGATGGCCAGCGCAGCCAGCGCGCAAGACCTTAAATTCACACCCGGCGAGGACGCCAAGTTCAACTGGGCAAGCTACGAGGCGCTGAAGGCCACCGATCTCAGCGGCCAGAAGATCACCATTGACGGCCCATGGGGCGGTGCGGACAAAGACCTGTTCGAAAGCGTTGTCGCGTATTTCGAGGCAGCAACCGGGGCGGATGTGGAATATATCGGTGCCGATGGTTTCGAGCAGCGCATCGTGATTGATGCCGAAGCAGGCTCGCCGCCCGATCTGGCGGTGTTCCCGCAGCCGGGGCTTGCCTCGGATATGGCGGCCAAGGGCCTGTTGCTGCCTCTGGGCGAGGATACCGCCACCTGGGTGAAGGACAACTATGCGGCGGGGCAATCCTGGGTTGATCTGGGCACTTACAAAGGCAAGGACGGCACGCCCGCCCTTTACGGGTTTTTCTACAAGGTCGATGTGAAATCGCTGGTCTGGTATTCGCCCGACAACTTCGCTGATGCGGGCTATGAGATCCCTGCGACGATGGAAGAGTTGAAGGCGCTGACCGACAAGATCGTGGCCGATGGCGGCACGCCCTGGTGCATCGGTCTGGGGTCAGGCCCGGCCACCGGTTGGCCCGCAACCGATTGGGTAGAAGATATGATGCTGCGCGTGAACACGCCGGCGGATTACGATGCCTGGGTGAAGAACGAGCTGAAATTCGATGATCCCAAGGTGATCGCGGCAATTGACGAGTTCGGAGCGTTTGCACGCAACGATGCCTATGTGGCAGGCGGCGCCGGTGGGGTTGCCTCGACCGATTTCCGCGACAGCCCGAAGGGTTTGTTCACCGCCCCGCCCCAGTGCTACATGCACCGGCAGGCGTCGTTTATCCCGTCTTTCTTCCCGGAAGGCACGGTTGTGGGGCAGGACGCGGATTTCTTCTATTTCCCGTCTTATGCTGGCAAGGATCTTGGCAAGCCGGTTCTGGGTGCGGGCACGGTGTTTGGCCTGATGAAGGAATCCGAAGCCGGGCGGGCGTTCATCAGCTTTCTCGAGTCGCCGATTGCCAACGAAGTGTGGATGGCACAGACCAGCTTCCTCACCCCGCACAAGGGTGTGAACCCCGCCGCATACGCAAATGATACCCAGCGCAAGCTTGGCGATGTGTTGCTGAATGCGACCACCTTCCGGTTTGACGGATCTGATCTGATGCCGGGTGCGATTGGCGCGGGCGTTTTCTGGACGGGCATGGTGGATTACACCGGTGGCAAAGCCGCCGCAGAGGTGGCCGCCGATATCCAAAAGACCTGGGACGCCCTGAAGTAAGGTCAGGTGTTTGGCCCGCCGGAAGTTTTCTCCGGCGGGCATTTACCGCGAAAGTCGCGCCAACGCGGCGCGTGCGCGGCGATGCTGCGGCAGGTTTATTGAACACATTCAGCAGGGGGGCACTGATGCAACAGTTGATTCTGGCATCGAGTACGATCGTTATCGGCGTGTTTGGCTGCGTGGCATATTTCTTTGCATCCAACCTTATTCTGGATCGGATATATCCGGCTTCCGGCCCCAACATCGGCCGCAATATCAACAGCGCCAATGCCATCCGCCCGTGGCTGTTTCTGTTTCCCGCCCTTGCATTGCTCGCCGTCTACCTTGTCTATCCGGTGTTCGTGTCGATCTATCTTTCGGTGATGGACAAGAATGGCGAAGTGTTTGTCGGCTTTGATAACTTTGCCTGGCTGTTGCAGGACGGCAAGTTTCAGGAATCCATGAAGAACAACCTGCTGTGGCTGGTGTTCGTACCTGCGGTTGCCACGTTCTTCGGCCTGATGGCGGCAGCACTGACCGACCGCATCCGCTGGGGCAACATCGCCAAGGCGTTAATCTTTATGCCGATGGCAATCTCTTTCGTCGGGGCCGCGGTGATCTGGAAGTTCATCTATGATTTTCGCGGTGAGGGCCGGGAAGAGATCGGCATTCTGAACGCGATCTGGGAAAGCTTTGGCGGCACGGCGCAAACCTGGCTGACGCTGGAGCCTGCAAACTCGTTTTTGCTGATGGCGGTGCTGGTCTGGATTCAGACCGGATTCGCGATGGTGATCCTGTCAGCGGCGTTGCGTGGCATCCCCGAAGAAACCATCGAAGCTGCCATTCTGGACGGGGCCTCGCCGTTTCAGATTTTCCTCAAGATCAAGGTGCCGCAAATCTGGGGCACCATTCTGGTGGTCTGGACCACGATCACCATCACCGTGCTGAAAGTGTTCGACATCGTGCTGACGATGACCAACGGCCAGTGGGGCACCCAGGTTCTGGCCAATCTGATGTTCGACTGGATGTTTCGCGGCAACGATACCGGGCGGGCGTCCACCTCGGCGCTGATCATCATGCTGATGGTGACGCCGATCATGATCTGGAATATTCGCAATGCCCGCAAGGAGATGCGCTGATGGAAAACATCGTTGGCACCAAATCGCGTCTGGTTTGGGCGGTTAATCTGGGGGCGGCATTGATGGTGGTGCTGTGGACCTTGCCGACCTTCGGGCTGCTGGTATCCTCGTTCCGCGACCGGGATCAGATCACCACCTCGGGTTGGTGGAAATCCTTGTTCCCTTCGGAGGCCAGCACGATGTACCGCGCCGAAGGGGCATCGGCGCAGGTACAGGAGGGCGCGCTTTATGTGATCGCCGGCAACGTGTTTGAAGGCTCCAACGCCGGACAGGTGGACAGTTTCGGCATCTCTTCAAAAGACACCGCCGCGTTCAAAGTGGGCGAAACCGCCGATCTTGGCGACGGAGTCCAACTGACAGTGGCGGCCGACGGCGGTTTCCGCATCACCTCGCCGGTAGCATTTGAAGGTGACAGGGGACAGCGGGTGTTTGTCAGTTCGGTAACACCCCCGCGCTTTACGGTCGAAAACTATGGCCGGGTGATGTTTGCCGAAGGGCTGGGCCGGGCGTTCATGAACACCATGACGGTGACGATACCGGCCACCATCATCCCGATCCTGATCGCCGCCTTTGCCGCTTATGCATTGGCGTGGATGGAGTTTCCGGGCCGTGCCCTGATCGTGGCGGCGGTGGTGGGCCTTTTGGTGGTGCCGCTGCAACTGGCGCTGATCCCGCTGTTGAAGCTGCACAATGATCTGGGCATCGGCAAGCAATACTTGGGGGTCTGGCTGGCGCATACCGGCTTTGGCCTGCCGATGGCGATCTATCTTTTGCGCAATTACATGGTCGGCCTGCCGCGCGAGATCATCGAATCCGCGCGGGTGGATGGGGCGACGGATTTCCAGATTTTCCTGAAGATCATCCTGCCACTCTCGTTCCCGGCGCTTGCCAGCTTTGCGATCTTTCAATTCCTCTGGACATGGAACGATCTGCTGGTGGCGGCGGTGTTCCTTGGCAACAACGAAGATCAACTGGTGATGACCAGCCTGCTGCGCAACCTGATGGGGTCGCGCGGGGGGGAGTGGGAGATCCTTGCGACCAGCGCTTTCGTGACAATTGCGGTGCCGCTGGTGGTGTTCTTTGCCATGCAAAAGTATCTGGTGCGCGGCTTGCTTGCCGGTTCAGTTAAGTAGAGGTTCGGCATGCAAGTGGCTGATATAGAACATAAAGTAATGGCTGCGGTAGACCGCGACTGGTGGCGCGGTGCGGTGATCTATCAAATTTATCCGCGCAGTTTTCAAGACAGCAACGGTGACGGCATCGGCGATCTGGCGGGCATCGTGCAACGGCTGCCGCATATCGCCGATCTGGGTGCCACGGCAATCTGGATATCGCCGTTCTTCACCTCGCCGATGCTGGATTTCGGCTATGATGTGGCGGATTACTGCAATGTCGACCCGATTTTCGGCACTCTGGCCGAATTCGATGCGGTGGTGGTGCGGGCACATGAGCTGGGCCTGAAAGTGATGATTGATCTGGTGCTGAGCCATTCGTCGGACCAGCACCCGTGGTTCCGCGAAAGCCGCGCCAGCCCGAATAATCCCCGGGCCGATTGGTATGTCTGGGCGGATGCAAAACCCGACGGCACACCGCCGAACAACTGGCTGTCAATCTTTGGCGGCTCTGCCTGGTCCTGGGACACGCGGCGCTGTCAGTATTACCTGCACAACTTCCTTGCCTCACAGCCCGATCTGAATTTCCACTGCGCCGCAGTGCAGGACGCACTGTTGGACGTGGAGCGGTTCTGGCTTGCGCGCGGCGTCGATGGTTTCAGGCTGGATACGATCAATTTCTACTTTGCAGACAAGCAACTGCGCGATAATCCGGCTCTGCCGCCAGCCCTGCGCAACGATACGATTGCGCCAAAGGTGAACCCTTACAACCACCAATCCCATATCTACAGCAAGAATCAGCCGGAAAATCTGGCGTTCCTGCGCCGGTTCCGCGCCGTGATGGAGCCCTTCGGCGCAGCGGCGGTGGGCGAGGTGGGTGACGCCCAGCGCGCGTTGGAAATTATGGCCGAATACACCTCGGGCGGCGACAAAGTGCAGATGTGCTATCCGTTCGAGTTGTTGCAGCCAAGCCGGGTAACGGCGCAAACCCTGTCGCAGGTGTTTGCCAAGCTGCAAGCCCTTGCGCCTGATGCTTGGCCCTGCTGGTCCTATTCCAACCATGATACGGTGCGCCATCCTACCCGCTGGGGGCTTTCTGATGCTGGTACAAAAGCTTACGCGACACTTCTGATGTGCTTGCGCGGCTCGATCTGCCTTTATCAGGGCGAAGAGCTGGGCCTTGCCGAGGCCGAAGTTGCGTTCGAGGATATGCAAGACCCCTATGGCATCCGGTTCTGGCCCGAGTTCAAAGGCCGCGACGGCGCGCGCACCCCGATGGTCTGGCAAAGCGACAACCGCTCGGGTGGCTTCAGCGCCGGTGCGAAAACCTGGCTGCCGGTGCCGCCGGAGCATCTGGCAAGGGCGGTGGCCGGGCAAAAGGCCGATGCGGGCTCGGTGCTGAACCACTACCGCCGCGCGCTTGCGTTCCGTGCAGCACACCCCGCACTGCGTACCGGTGACCAATCCGAGATGCAGGTTCACGGCGATGTGGTGGCCTTTGAGCGTTCGGGCGACGGGGAAACCCTGTTCTGCGGCTTCAATCTGGGCGACACAGCCGCCGTCATTACTTTGCCTGCGGGCAGATGGGGGCAGGGGGGGGGGGAATTGGGGGCGGTGGCGATCAGCGGCGGTACGCTTTTGCTGGATCCATGGCAGGTTTGTCTGGCGATAAAACAATAACGGTTTTTACGGGGAGGATACGACATGGCCGATCTTAAACTGACGAGTGTTGCCAAAACCTATGGCGAAGTGAAGGTGCTGTCCGATATCAACCTCGATATCAAGCAGGGCGAACTGATCGTGTTTGTCGGCCCCTCGGGCTGTGGCAAATCCACGTTGCTGCGCATGATTGCCGGGCTTGAGCGGATCAGCGGCGGTGTGCTTGAAATCGACCATCAGCCGATGAACGATGTGCCCCCCGCGCAACGCGGCATCGCGATGGTGTTCCAGTCCTACGCGCTTTATCCCCACATGACGGTGCGCGACAACATGGCTTTTGCCTTGAAGATCGCCAAGAAAACTGCGGCGGAAATTGATGCGGCGGTGAACCGGGCCGCCAAGGTGTTGCAGCTTACGCCTTATCTTGATCGCCTTCCCAAGGCGCTTTCGGGTGGGCAGCGCCAGCGGGTGGCGATTGGCCGGGCGATTGTGCGTGACCCGAAAGTCTATCTGTTTGACGAGCCGCTTTCTAACCTTGACGCGGCGTTGCGGGTGGCCACAAGGCTTGAAATTGCTCAATTAAAAGAGGCGATGCCGGAATCGACCATGGTTTATGTGACGCATGATCAGGTCGAGGCGATGACACTGGCCAGCCGGATCGTCGTGCTGGCGGGGGGCGGTATCAGCCAGGTCGGCACGCCGCTTGAACTTTACGAGCGCCCGGAAAACGAGTTTGTCGCCCAGTTCATCGGCTCGCCCGCGATGAATTTACTGCCCGGCGAGGTGGTGGAAACCGGGGAGACCACCGTGGTGCAGCTTGCAGGCGGCGGGCATGTGCGGGCGGCAATTCCGACGCTGGCGGCTGACAGGGGCCTGAAGGTCAATCTTGGTGTCCGGCCAGAAGACATGATGCCTACGGGTGGCGACGAGTTCATTTTTGAGGGGTTTGTCGGAATTACCGAGGCTTTGGGCGATGTGACGCTGCTTTATTTTGATAAACAGGGCGATGCGGCGCAAATGGTGGCGAAACTGCCGGGAATAAGGAAAGAGATGCGTAAAACCTCGGTGCGGCTGACGGCGGATGCCAAAAAGATCCATCTTTTTGCCAATGGCCGGTCATTGCTTTATCGCGGCTGAACGGGGTTTGAATGCCTGATCACGGCGCCGGGGCCGTATCATCCCCATGCAGCAAGCCATGCACAACCGATGCATACGGCCTGCACAGGGCAAATAAGCCACAATCCCCGGCGGGAAGCCGCGTTTGCGCGTGGTATCGCATTGCAAACTGGAAGTTTCGCCAGAATCTGTGATATTCGGCACACATCATTTAGGAGAGCCAAGATGGGATTTAGCGAAGCCGTCCGCACCTGTTTGCAGGAAAAATATGTCACCTTCACCGGCCGCGCCTCGCGGTCTGAATATTGGTACTTTGTGCTGTTCTATTTCGTTGTGATATTTGTTTTGGGCGCACTTCTGGGGTTGGTCGGCGGTGTCGGCGGCATCGAACGGGGGGAGATCACCCCACTGGCCTGGCTGCCGATCAGCTTGATGGGCCTGTTTGCCCTGGCGACGTTCCTGCCGATGATTTCGGTTCAGGTGCGCCGCCTGCATGACCGCGATCTTTCGGGCTGGTGGTATCTGGCGTCGATAGCTCTGGGCATGATTCCGTTTGTGGGCCTGCTTGCCACCATCGCGCTGTTGGTCAGCAACGTGCTGAAGGGCAAGCCGGGCGCCAACCGGTTTGGCCGTGATCCGCTTGGTGTCGATACCAGTGCCGATGTCTTTACCTGATAATCTGGTGCCGAACGCCAGAAACCACCTGAACCTGCGTCTTGCGGCATATCTGGTGATGGCCGTGGCCGCAGGGCAGGCGGGTGCCGAAACGCCCGCACCGCTGATCGAAAGCCTGCCCGCTCCGCGCGGCGAAATCGCGGCGCGCTATCAGGCTGTGGTGGCACCCGAGGGCATCCGCCATAACGTAACCTACGCCAGCCGCATCACCGGCGCGCTGCCCCCCGATACCGCGTTTCGCCCGCCGAAACCGGTGCGCAGCCCCCGCAGCGGCCCGCTGTTCGACAGCCCTCTGACGATGATAGCGGTTTTCGGTTTCCTTGTGGCGGCGATTGCGCTTTGGCTGCGGTTTGGCGGCAGCGGTGCCCTTTTGGCCCGCCCCCCGCGCGAGTTGCGGCAAAAACCGGCCGCTCCGGACGGCTGGCACATGCAAGACGATGCCAACCGGCCGATCGGCGTGCTGCTGGCGGAAATTGCCGCCATGTCGGATCACCGCGCGGCCCTTGTGCGGCTGTTGCGCCATTGCCTGTTGCACGCGGCCGCCGCCACCAACACGCGGTTCGCGCGCTCGGATACCGAGCGTCAGGCGCTTGGCCGTTTGCCGGGCCAATGGGCGGGGCGCGTCGATCTTGCCGATCTGTTGCAGGAAACCGAGCTTGCCCATTACGGGGGCCGCAGCGTGGCCTGCGCGGCCTTTGCCCAAAGCCTTGCCACCGCCCGCCGCGTGTTGGCGCGCGGCCCGGGCCTGCATGCGTAACGCAGTGATCATTGGCGTGGTGCTGCTGGTTCTGGGTGGCATGATCGCGCTGTTTTCAAGCGGCGCGCGCGAGGGGACGCTGGATATCTCGGTGATGGGGGTCGAGGGGTTGGGCAAATGGCTGCCGACTGCGAGCGTGGGCGTCGTCCGCTCGCATCCGCGCCGCGCGCCGCGTGCCGCCGATCTGTCGCTGCGCATCTTGCCGCTTTACGATGTTGATCTTGAGCGCGACGCCGTAATCCCCAAATCCGCCGCCGAAAGTGCGCGCCAATCCACCCAGCGCGACATCAGCGCCGAGGTTTTCTTTCGCAAACTGGAAAACCTGCCAACCCTTGTGGTGTTCCCCAAATGGCTGAGCGGTTTTGCCACCACCGAGGTGGCGCATACCTCGCTTTTGATCGGGGATTACGATCATAACCGGCTAATCCAACAAATCGGTTTGCCGGGATTGCGCATCACCCATGGCGCGCCCGCGTTTGAAACCGCCCGCCTGAACCCCGGCAAAGCCGCGCCGTTGCAGATGGTAACGCTGTATCATGCGCAGCTTTTCCGCCGTGACGGCCTGCCGCGCCCCTGCCGTGAAGTGATCGGATTCAACAAAGGGGCGTTGCTGATTTACTGCGACGATATCGGCTATCTCGATGCGGCCTATTACCTTTCGGACCCTGATATCCTGAACAATCACGGGCTGTCGCTGGCGGAAAACGCGGGCTTTGCCGTCGCTTTGATCAACGGGTTGCGCCCCAGCGGCAATACCAGGCCGGTGTATCTGGATACCGGCCGCGAAGAAATGCTTGATATGGGCGAAACCGACAGCGAGGCCCGCCCCTACACCCGCGAAGCCGAAGATTTCGCGCGGTTTTTCAGCTATCCCTTGTCGGTGTTCTGGGGGCTTGCGGCGGTCATTCTGGGGCTGACGCTGTGGCGCGGGGTGCGGCGTTTCGGGCCGCCGCTGGATGCAGGCGAAGACCGGCTGGAGGCATCGAAAACCGCGGCGATTGATGCCAAGGCGCGGCTGTTGCGGCTTTCGGGCAATGATGGCCGGATGGCGCGGGAATTTGTGCAGGCGCGGCTTGCCGATCTGGCGGCGCAAACCTTTGGCGCGGGAATCCGTGAGGCGGGAATAGGTGAGGCGGGCATCAGCCGCCTGTTCGCGCATCTTGCGAGCCGCGACCCCGGCCTTGCAGCGCAGTTCAGCCGCGTGACCACCCATTTGATCGGCAAAGGTGCCGAAATGCCGCCAACCGAGCTGCACCGTCAGCTTGAAACCTTCCGCGATTTGCTGGAAAGAGTAACCCATGGACCTGCCCGAGTTTCAAAGCCTGATTAACGCCGTCCGCGCCGAGATAGGCCGCGCGGTGCACGGGCAGGATGCGCTGATCGACCAGCTTCTGGTTTCGGTGTTCGCGCGCGGCCATTGTCTGGTGGAAGGCCCGCCCGGCACCGCCAAGACCCTGCTTGCCCGCTCGGTTGCCGCCGCGATGGACCTTTCGTTCAACCGCATCCAGTTCACCCCCGATCTGATGCCGGGCGATGTGATCGGGGTGAACCTGTTCAATTTTCAGACCAACAGCTTTTCGCTGACCAAGGGCCCGGTGTTCACCGATATCCTGCTGGCCGACGAGATCAACCGCGCGCCGCCGAAAACCCAGTCCGCCCTGTTGCAGGCGATGAACGAGCGCACGGTGACGATTGATGGCAAGGACCATTCGCTGGGCCGCAACTTTTTCGTGATCGCAACCCAGAACCCGATTGAGCAACAGGGCACCTATCCGTTGCCCGAGGCCCAGCTTGACCGGTTCCTGTTCAAGCTGGTGGTCGATTTTCCCGACCGCGAGGCCGAGATCACCATCCTGACCCGCCATGCGGCCCAGCCTTTGGAGATGGACGCCCGCACCCGCACCATCGCCAGGGTGATGTCGGCCGAAGATCTTGCCGGTGGGCGGGCGCTGGTGGACGGTATCCGGCTGGATGCCACGCTGCTGCGCTATATCGTCGATCTGGTCCGCGCCACGCGCGATGATACCGATATCCTGCATGGTGCATCAACCCGGGCTGCGGATGCGCTGGCGGGGGCGGTGCGGGCGCGGGCGGCGGTGGAGGGGCGCGATTATGGCCTGCCCGATGATGTGCAGGCGTTGTTGCTGCCCGCACTGCGCCACCGCATCGTGCTGGGGCCCACCGCCGAGATCGAAGGCCGCACGGCACCCGAGGTGTTGCGCAATATCGTGAACCGCGTGGACGCGCCGCGCTGAATGCGCCCCGCGCCGCATCTTCTGGTGGTGGTGCTGGCCTTGGCCGCCGTTTCGGTTCTGGTGGTGCTGCTGGCGCGGAATGCGGCTGCGCTGTTGTGGATCGTTTGGGGCGGGCTTGCGGTTCTGGGGTTTGGCGATCTTTTCCTGACGGTGCCGGGCAAACGGGTTGCAGCCGAGGTTGCCGTCGCCACCACCGGCTATACCGGGGCCACCACACGCCTGACCCTGACGCTTGCCGCGCGCAAGGGCGTCTTGCCCGCCGGTCTGGAAGCGCTGCTTGATATGTCGGCCGATCTGGGGCCGGGCCGGATGCCTGCGCCCCAGCGGATCGACGCCAGCCGCGCCGAAACAGCGCTTGATCTGCCACTGTCGCGCCGGGGCACCCAGACCATCCGCGCGCTGGCCCTGAAATGGCGTTCGCGCTTTGGGCTGTTCGAGGTGATCGCCAACCTGCCGCTGGACCGCACGATCACCGTGGTGCCCGATGTGGCCCCCATCCTGTCGGGCCAGATCACCACGCGGATGCGGCCTTTGACCGACGGGCTGAAAGACATGCGCCTGCGTGGCAGCGGTTCGGAGTTTCATCAACTGCGCGAGTATGTGCCCGGCATGGACCCGCGCTCGATCGACTGGAAACGCTCGGCGCGGGGGCAGGCGCTGGTGGCGCGCGAAACCCGGGCCGAGCGCAATCACCAGATCATGCTGTGCCTTGACTGCGGCCATCTGATGGGCGAGCGGGTTGAGGGCCTGCCCAAGCTGGACCGGGCGATGAATGCGGCCCTTGCCATGGCCTGGGCGGGCGGGCTTGGCGGCGATCTGGTGGGCCTTTACAGCTTTGACAGCCGGCCGCGCCATTTCATCCCGCCGGCACCCGGGCGCGCCGCCTTTCCGCGCCTGCAAGCCGCCTGCGCCAGCATCGCCTATCAGACGGTTGAAACCAACCATACTCTCGCGCTGACCCACCTGCATGGCCGCCTGAAACGCCGGTCGCTGGTGATCGTGTTTTCCGATTTTGTCGACAGCATCACCGCCGAACTGCTGGTCGAGAACATCTCGGTGATGGCGCGCCACCACCTGATCCTGTACGTGGCGCTGCGCGATCCCGCACTTACCGCCCTTGCGCGGCCTGCCGAGGTCAGTTTCAACGCCATCGCCCGCTCGGTATCGGCAACCCAGATTTTGCAGGAACGCGCCAGCGTGCTGGACCGGCTGTCGCGGCTTGGGGTTCTGTGCCTTGATACCCCGCCCGCCGCCCTGACAGGCGGGCTGATCTCGCGCTATATCGACATCAAATCGCGTGAGTTGATATGAGCGACGCCGCCCCCGACCAACTTCGCTCGGCCCGGTTTCGCCTTGAACGCGAGCCCGGCTGGCGCAGGCTGGAAAAGCTGATCAACCGGGCCGAGACGGGCGGTCTGGCCTCGTTCAGCTATGAAGAGGCGCGTGACCTCGCCACCACCTACCGGCAGGCGATGAACTCGTTGTCGGTGGCACGCGATATCTCGCTTGATCTGGCGCTGCTGACCTATCTGGAACAGTTGTGCGCCCGGGCCTATCTGGTGGTTTATGCGCCGCAGCAAAGCATCACCGGCATGATCGCGCGCCTTTTCACCCATGGCATTCCGGGGGCGGTGCGCCGGTCTTCCGGGCCGCTTGCCATCGGTTTTGTCGCGATGGTGCTGGGTGCGTTTGCGGGGTATCTGCTGAGCGTGCAAGACCCGGGCTGGTATTTTACCTTCGTGCCGCCCGACATGGCCGATGGCCGCACCCCTGCCGCCAGTGCCGGCTATCTGCGCTCTACCCTGTATGACGATGCGAACATTGCCGTCGACAGCCTTGGGGCCTTCGCATCCTATCTGTTTTCGCACAACACCCAGATCGCCATTCTGGTGTTCGCGCTGGGGGTGTTTCTGGCGGTGCCCAGCTTTTTGCTGACCTTTTACAATGGCCTGCTGATGGGGGCGTTCTTTGCCACATTCGCGCAAAAAGGCCTGGGCTATGATGCGTTCGCCTGGCTTTCGATCCACGGTGTCACCGAGGTTTCGGCGATCTGCATCGCCTGTGCCGGGGGCGCACGGCTTGGGCTGGCAATCGCATTGCCCGGCCAGATGACCCGCCGCGATGCGCTGCGCCACCATGGCCGGGATGCGGTGAAACTGGTGGTGCTGGCGGGGCTGATGCTGATCGTGGCGGCGGTGATCGAAGGGTTTTTCCGCCAGTTGGTGCAATCGGCAGAACTGCGGCTGCTGATCGGCTGGGGCATCGGCGGGCTCTGGCTGATCTGGGTTTTGCGCGCGGGCCGCAACACCGGGGGGGGCACTTTGTGAAAGCCGCCGCCCATCTTCGCGCCGCTGCGCCCGGCAACCGGCTTGAGGCGTTCCTGCCGCCCGAAGGCGTGCCGATCAGCTTTACCATCGCCTCGGTCGGGGCCCGGCTGGGGGCGCAGATCATGGATGTGCTGATCACCTATCTGGGTGTGTTGCTGTTCGCGCTGTTGCTGATCTGGCTTGATATTCTGCCCATTACCTCGCTGGGCGCGCTGTTCATCATTCTGATTTTCCTGATCAGGATCCCCTATTACATCCTTGCCGAACTGGTGTGGAATGGCCGCACCCTTGGCAAGAAGATCGCGCGCATCCGGGTGATCAGTGCCGATGGCCGCCGCCTGACGCCGCATCAGGTGACCGCGCGCAACCTGATGAAGGAGGTGGAGTTTTTCACCCCCGTCAGCCTGTTGTTCGGGGCGGGCGATCTGGGGCTGGTGTCGGGGCTGATCACCTTTTGCTGGGTGGTGGTGGTGGCAATCGTGCCGCTGGCCAACCGCAGGCGGCAGCGGTTCGGCGATATGATTGCGGGAACGCTGGTGGTTGAAAACCCGAAAACCACGCTGCTGGCCGATCTTGCGATCACCCGGCAACCGGGTGCCGCGAGGTTTGGGTTTTTGCCGGTGCATCTTGAGATTTATGGCCGGTACGAGTTGCAAACCCTCGAAGCCATCCTGCGCGATCCGCCCAAAGGCCCGAAAAGCCATGTCGAGGTTTCGCGCGTGGCCGATGCGATCATCCGCAAGATCGGCTATGCTGATCCCGTGGCGCCCGGCGACAAGCCGGATTTCCTGACCGCGTTTTACCGTGCCCAGCGCGCGCATCTGGAAAGCCGCCAGTTGTTTGGCGACCGGCGCGAGGACAAGTTTCACAAAACCGGCGCGCGCGCTGCTGCCAGAACGCCAAACCCGCCGATCCGCCCCCCCAATGCCAACCCTTGAACCCGGCCGCCATCGCCTGCATTCTTGCCCGCCAGACCAAAAGGGGCAACACGATGATTCCTGTACAGGGCTATGCGGGCCTGAAAGTGGCCGTGCTCGGGCTTGGCCGCTCGGGCCTTGCCACCGCGCGGGCACTGGTTGCCGGTGGGGCGCAACCGCTGGTCTGGGATGACAGCCCCGAGGCCCGCGCCGCAGCCGAAGCCGAGGGCTTTGCCTGCGTTGACCTTACCCGCCACAGCGCCTTTGACGGCGTGGCAGCCCTGATCACCAGCCCCGGCATCCCGCATCTTTACCCTGCGCCCAACAAGGTGATCGCGCGGGCGCTGGAGTTGGGCATTCCGGTGGACAACGATATCGGCCTGTTTTTCCGCAGCTTTGCCACCTCTGAATGGGACAATTTCGAAACCACCCCCCGCGTGGTCTGCGTCACCGGCTCCAACGGCAAATCCACCACCACGGTGCTGATCCACCACATTCTGGAAACATCAGGCCGCCCCAGCCAGATGGCGGGCAACATCGGGCGCGGGGTGCTGGATATCGACCCGGCGCAGGATGGTGAGGTGGTGGTGCTGGAACTTTCTTCGTATCAGACCGATCTTGCCCGCAGCCTGACCCCCGATATCGCGGTGTTCACCAACCTGTCCCCCGATCATCTGGACCGTCACCACGGCATGGGCGGCTATTTTGCCGCCAAACGCCGCCTGTTTGCCGAAGGCGGCCCCGACCGCGCGGTGATCGGCGTGGACGAGACCGAGGGGCAGTATCTGGCCAACCAGATGGCCGAAGGGCCGGGGGATGACCGGGTGATCCGCGTCTCTTCCGGGCAAAAGCTGGAAGGCTTCGGCTGGGCGGTGTTTGCGCGCAAGGGCCATCTGGCCGAATGGCGCAAGGGGCGGCAGGTGGCCTCGGTTGATCTGCGCGGCGTGCCGGGCCTGCCGGGCGCGCACAACCACCAGAATGCCTGCGCCGCCTATGCCGCCTGCCGCAGTCTGGGGCTGGGACCAAAACAGATCGAGGCGGCGTTTCACGCCTTCGCGGGCCTGCCGCACCGCAGCCAGCTGGTGGCGACGCGCGGCGGGGTGCGCTATGTCAATGACAGCAAGGCGACCAACACCGATGCCGCCGCCAAAGCCTTGCAGGCCTTTGCAAAAATCCACTGGATCGCCGGGGGCATGGGCAAGGAGGGCGGCATCGCAGCCCTCGTGCCGCATCTGGGCACGGTGGTGAAAGCCTACCTCATCGGCCACTCCGCCCGCGATTTCGCGCTGGAACTGGCTGACACCCCCTATGAGATTTGCGATACGATGGCCCGCGCGGTAGAACGTGCAAGCGCCGAGGCTGGGGCAGGCGAGGTGGTGCTGCTGGCCCCTGCTGCGGCCAGTTTTGACCAATACCCCAACTTCGAAAAACGCGGCGAGGATTTCACCGCCTGCGTGCTGGCATTGCCGCCGCTGATCTGAGGGCGGCCTGCCAGAGCGTGTTG
>JANNAV010000324.1:0-26317 GCA_031384695.1 Paracoccaceae bacterium | reverse complement strand
GGTGGTTGATCCAACTCTAAAACGATCCGTTCACGACCAAGCCAGTGACGATCCAACCACCGTCACCGTCCGGCAAGTTCAAGGTGCCGGACGGTGCCTCCTTTGTCGCATGGGAGGCTGGAATAGTCATAAGACAAGCGGATTTCCTTCAAACTGATTCAGATTGAAGGAAATCCAAGACAAGATCAGCCTGGGAATGTTGCGTGTTGCGTACAATAAGGTGAACCCGATTGTACGCAACACGTGCTAGCTGTCCTGGCGAACAATATCGCTGATCAACACATCGTTGATCACATCGCCCAGGGTTTTACGCGCCATTTCCAGCAGCGCCGTCCGCAGCAGGATCAGGTTCGATCCGTCGGTGAACGAACCGCTGAACCCGCCCGCATTGGCGTGATCGAACATCACCTGCAGGAACGCATCGCGCAGCTTTGGCTCGCGCGAATACACCTCTTCGGTGGCACCTTTCTTCACTTCGAGGCTCAGCGACAGGATCACCATCGCCGAAACCAGCCCGCCTTCCAGCACCGGCACCACGAACTGATTGTTCATCTTCACATACTCCGGCAGCATTTCCGGGTCGATTTCAACTTCCGCTACCTCTGCCACAGGCTCTGGCGCCGGACGCAGCACCATGCCGCCGCCAATCCCGGCGCCAAGCCCGATCAATGCCAACAAAAGCGGGATCAATTTGCCCATCATGGCGGTCAGAACGGCAGAAGGATGTCAGCAATCTGCTGACCATAGCGCGGCTGCTGCACATCGGTTATCTGACCGCGCCCGCCATAGGAAATCTGCGCGCCCGCGATCTTGTCATAGGTGATCTCGTTCTGCCGCGAGATATCGTCGGGCCGCACATAGCCCGAGATCAGCAATTCGCGCAGCTCATTGTTTACCCGCACCTCCTGCCGGCCCTCGATCCGCAGCACCCCGTTCGGCAACTCCTCCACCACGGTTGCCGCCACCCGCAGCGTCAGCTTTTCATTGCGCGTGACCGAGCCGTTGCCGGCGTAATTCGAGGCCGACGTGGTATCGACAGCGTTGCCAAGGCTGGCACCCGCGGGCAATTGTTCGTCCAGCCGTTGCGGGATGCCGAACAACTCGGGGATCGCCAGGCTTTCGCTGCCACTGCGGGTGCGCCCGGTGGCGTTCTTGATCGACGCGCTTTCGTCGATCTCGATCACCACCGTCAGAATATCGCCCCGCCGTTCCGCCCGCCGGTCGCCGAACAGTGAATCCTGCCCCGCCGTCCATAGTGACGACGCATCGGTCGGGCCATCGGCGGGGGCGTCCAGCGGCAGAGGGTTGGAATACATCGCATGATGCTGGTTGGTGCCCTCAAGCGGCGAGAATCCGGGCGCGCGGCCCACCGCTTCCAACCGGCCGCAGGATGCCAAAGCCAGAACCGCAAGTATCAGATATCGCATATAATTCATCCTTCAGGAGGCAGGGCCTACACGCACCACACCGTCGGCACCGATCTGGCCGAAAACTTTGGTGCGCGAGGCAAGGTTCATCACGGAAATAACGTCACCGGCACCGCCCCGGTCCAAAGCGCGGCCCTCGGTCATGATCACCAGCGCACCCGAAAGATAGGCGAGCGGCACGATCTGATTGCGCTCCACAATCGTACCCGGCCCGATGTCTTCGGCCCGGATCGCACGGCCCGGATAGATCGCCACCCGCGCTTCCTGCCCGATGGCAAGACCGGCCTCGGCCAGCGCACCGGGAATATCGGCGGCCACCAGCGTCACGTCCTCAGCCGTCAATATGGCACGGGCGCGGATGGTGCGGGCCGCCACCAGACTGTCGGCCAGCGCCTCGACCGGGATCAGCAAAAGCAAAATCCGCCACATCAGCGCACCTGCGTGGTGGTGGCCAGCATCTGATCGGCCGCCGTGATCACCTTGGCGTTCAACTCATAGCCGCGCTGAGCCTTGATCAGCTCGGTCACCTCGCGCACCGCGTCCACCGTGCTGTCCTCCAGATAGCCCTGCCGCAGCGTGCCAAGGCCATCAATCCCGGGGGTGCCCACCTGTGCGGGGCCCGACGCCGGGCTTTCCAGAAACAGGTTCGAGCCCATCGCCTCCAGCCCCTTTTCATTGGTAAAGCCGGTCAGCGACAGTTGCCCCAGCAGTTGCGGCGTCACCTGATCGTTGAAATAGGCATAAACCTCGCCATTTGCGTTCACCGAAAGGCTGCGCGCGTCCGAGGGAATGGTGATCCCCGGCGCCACCTGAAAGCCGTCCGCCGTCACGATCAGCCCGTCACCGGTGCGTTTCAGCGCGCCATCGCGGGTATAGGCCGAAATGCCCGAGGGCAGCGTCACTTCCAGATAGCCGCGCCCTTCGATGGCCACATCCAGATCGCCGCCGGTCTGGCTGACCGCCCCCTGCGCCAGCACCACCGAAACGGAAGTCGGCCGCACCCCCATCCCCATCTGCACGCCGGTGGGCAGGATCGAACCATCCTGCGCCGAAACCGTGCCCGGCCGCGCAAGCTGTTGATATTGCAAGTCGGCGAAATCGGCGCGCCGCGCGTTAAAGCCGGTTGTCGACATGTTGGCGAGGTTGTGGGACACCACATCCACCCGCATCTGCTGGGCGCTCATCCCCGAAGCTGCGATCTGCAAGGCCTGCATTTGTCTCTCCTATCGTCCAAGGGTGTCGATGACGCTGCGCATGCGCTGGTCCTCGCGGTCCATGAAGGTCTGGCCCATCTCGTAAGCGCGCTGCACCTCGATCATTCGGGCAATTTCCGAAACCGGTTCCACATTGCTGTCTTCCAGATAGCCCTGCATCAGCACCGCACCGTCCACCGGCTCCATCTCGGCGGCGCTGAACAGGGTGCCCGCCTGATGTTGCAGGCTGAGCGGGTCCGCAGGCCGCCACAGCCCGATGCGGGCCAAAGGTGCACCCCCCGCCGACAGCGTGCCATCTTGCGAAAGCGCCACCGCCCCGGCACCCGAAGGCACGAAAACCGGCGCACCGCCCTGATCCAGCAGGCGAAAGCCTTCCGGCGTCACCAACTCTCCGGCAGGCGAGGGGGTAAAGCTGCCCGCACGGGTCAGCCGCTCGCCATCCGGGGTTTCCACCAGAAAGAACCCCTCGCCCTGAACGGCAAAATCAAAACTGCCGCCGGTCTTGCTGATCCCGGCTTGCGAAAGATCGACGTGCCGCGCGTTGCCGTTGGCCATCGACAGCGACGGCCCCTCCGCCATCCGCGCCACATGTTCGGAAAACACCACACCTTCGCGCTTGAATCCGGTGGTCGAAAGGTTGGCGATATTGTTCGCCACCACCTGCATCTCGCGCATCAGGCCGGATTGGCGGGTCAGGGCGGTATAGCCGGCGGCGTCCATCTCAACTGCCTGCGATCAACGGAATGATACTGCCGGTAAAGTAGGCCAGCAGCGTCGTGGTCATGAAACTCATGGTCACCCAGAACACGATCATCATCGCCCCCACCTTGGGCACGAAGGTCAGCGTGGTTTCCTGAATCGAGGTCAGCGCCTGAAACAGGCCGATCGTCACCCCCGCCACCAGCGCCACCGCCATCAGGGGGGCCGAGATCAGCACCGCCACCCAAAGCCCCTGCCGCAACACATCAAAGATCTGATCCTCGGTCATACCGGCATCCTCAGAATTTCCTGATAGGCCTCAACCACCTTGTCGCGCACCGTGGCCACGGTTTCGACCGCCAGTTGCGACGAGGCGAGCGCCTGCACCAAAGCATGCGGATCGGCCCCGCCTGTCATTGCGGCGCGGGCGGTTTTCTCGCCCGCAACCAGTGTTTCGGCAAAGCTTGCGGCGATGCGGCCAAACCCCGCTTCGATACCGCCCGGCTGCGGGGTTGGTGCCGCGGCCGAGCGGGCCTGTGCGTAGGATTGTGCGGCGAGTGAGGTTCTGACATCCATTCTGGATCATCCCTTGGTTTTGGGTTATCGCCGCAAAAGTTCGAACAGGCTTTGCGTCATCTGCCGCGCCTGCTCGAACATCTTGAGGTTCGCCTCGTAGCTGCGCTGCGCTTCGCGCGCGTCAGCAATTTCGATCACCAGATCGACATTCGATCCATCATAGTGACCGGTTTCATCGGCCATCGGGTGGCCGGGATCGTAGATGGACACCAGCGGGCTCTGGTCCAGCCGGACATTGCCCGTGCGCACCTCTGCCTCGCCCATCGCCTCGGTAAAACTTACCAGCTTGCGGTGATAGCCGGGGGTATCGGCGTTGGCGATATTCTCCGACACATGGCGCAGCCGCGAGGCCTGCGCCTCCATCCCGGAGGCCGAATAAGACAGGGATTTCAGAAGGTCACTCATCCAGTTCCCCTTACCCTGCGCGTCCAAGCGACGCGCGAATGATCCCTGACGTGTTGCGATAGACGGCCAGCGCCATCTCGTGGTCCTGCCGCACGGCGGCCGACTTCACCATTTCCATTTCCAATGACACGGTGTTGCCATTCGGCGCCTCCGATCCCGGTGCCCGCCGCGCCACAGCCTCGGCCTGCCCGGAAAACCCACCCAGATGGCCGGGCCGCGTCACCCGCATGCCCTCGCCGCCTGCCTCGCGGTAGGTTTCCGCGAAATCGGGCAGGTCCATGGCCTTGAAGCCGGGCGTATCGGCATTGGCCACGTTGCGCGCTATGATCCCCAGACGGGCGCCGGCATTGGTTGCCATCGCTTGCGCCATCCGGGTCAGTTCCAGTTTCTCAAACATCGGGGCTTCTCCCTCGACCTGCTTCAACAAGTCTTAAGGGTGATTCCTTTAGAAAGGGTAAGCAGTGAACAAAAGGCGAATCTGATGGCCGGAATATTTGACAGCTTGCTTGCTGAAATCTCAACCGTCGGCGTTTCGCTCCCCTTGGGCCGGGTGGCGGCGGTGGAGCGGGGCATGGTCCGCGTCACCGGGCTTGAAATGCAGGCGCGGCAGGGCGACAGGGTGCTGATCGGCGGCGTTTTGGCCGGTGAGGTGCTCCGCCTCTCGCGCGAAGAGATGGTGGTGCTCACCGATGGCCCCCCCGACGGTCTTGCCATCGGTGCCGAAGTGGCGCTGACCGGCCAGTCGGATATCGCCCCCGATGACAGTTGGATCGGCCGCATCATTGATCCTTACGGCCGCCCGCTTGATGGCCGTCACCTGATGCGCGGCGCGAAAGCCCGGCCTTTGCGCGCCCCCGCCCCCGCCGCCGCCAGCCGCCGCACTTTTGGCGCGCGGCTTTCTACCGGCGTCGCGGTGTTCGACACCCTGCTGCCCTTGGTGCGCGGCCAGCGGATCGGCCTTTTCGCCGGCTCGGGGGTCGGCAAATCCTCGCTGCTGGCGAAGTTCGCGCGCGGCGTCGCCGCTGATGTGGTGGTGATCGCCCTGATCGGCGAGCGGGGCCGCGAGTTGCGCGAGTTTACCGAGCGGGTGCTGGGCCCGGCCGGCATGGCCCGTTCGGTCGTCATCACCGCCACCTCCGATCAATCCGCCCTGTCGCGCCGCCGCTGCGCCTGGACGGCGATGGCCGTGGCCGAGCATTTCCGCGATCAGGGTCTGCATGTGCTGTTTCTCGCCGATTCCATCACCCGCTTTGCGGAGGCGCACCGCGAGGTGGCGCTGGCGGCAGGCGAACCCGCCGCCCTGCGCGGCTTTCCCCCGTCCCTGTCGCAGGCGATCATGTCGCTGGCCGAACGCGCCGGGCCGGGGCCGCAGGATATGGGCGATATCACCGCCGTTTTCACCGTGCTGGTCGCCGGGTCGGATATGGAGGAGCCCGTGGCCGATATCCTGCGCGGCGTGCTCGACGGCCATGTAGTGATGGAGCGCAAGATAGCCGAGCGTGGTCGCTTTCCCGCGATTGATCTTCTGCGCTCGGTGTCACGCAGCCTGCCAGACGCCGCCACGCCGCCCGAAAACCAGATGATCATCGAGGCCCGCCGCCTGCTGGGCGCCTGGGATCGGGCCGAGATGATGATCCAGGCCGGGCTTTACGCCAAAGGTTCCGATCCGGTGGTGGATGCGGCGATCCGGGTCTGGCCGGCGCTGGATGCTTTCCTGGCCGAAGATGCGCCGCCCGACGGGATTGATGGCAGTTTCAGCCGCCTCGCCGCCGCCCTCACCAGCGGCTGAACCGCCGGGGCAGGGCTCACCCCCGCCGCGCCCGCGCCGCCGCCGCCGATTGCTGCAACATCTGCAACGCCGAGGTGCCAGCGCTGTTCTGGCTGGCAAACGCATCCGACTCCGCGCGCAGCAGGAACCGCCGCACCAGACCCTCCACCTTGGCCGGGTCACTGAACTGGGTGACCGAAGTGTTGCCGAACACCGCCGCCGCCTTGGCCTTGAACGTGGCCAGTTGCCGGTCCAGATCCAGCGCGCCAAGGCTGGCGGGCAAGCCCAGCGCCTTCTCGAACACCCGGCGCAACGGCGCATTGCCCATCACCGCGAACCAGCGCGCATCCTCGCTGCTGCCCGCCCGGCTGGCGATCCCGGGCAACTCCCGCGTGGTGTTGAGTGCCAGACGCAGATCATCGTTCTGCGTGCCCACCGCCAGTTCGAACTGCCGGGTCTTGTAGGCGGCGATGATCTTGTCGGGGAAATCTGAAACCTTGGTCGCGGGCACCGAAAAATCGCCAAAGCCAAAGGTCGACGACATCTTCTGATACTGCTTGTCCGCCAGCCGGTTGGCCAGCGCCCCCACATCCAGCGTGCCATCTTCCAGCACTTTCCGGATGAAGAACCTGTTGTTGATATCGCCGTCCAGCCCGAACGCCCCCAACGCCACCTTCAACAGCCGCCGGTCCGCCACCAACTGCTCCGCCGTGTTGATCTTGCCGATATTGGCGCGGAAATAGTCCTCGTCGCGCTTGAACTCGGTGGTCGTGGCCAACACCGCCGTCTGCCGCTCCTGCGTGCGTTTCAGCACGGTCCACCCCGCAAAACCGCCAAGCGCTATTGCGGGGGTAAAGGTCATGCGTGATGCGCCGCAAACAGCCGGTCTTCGCGCGGCAACAGGCTGCGCAGGGCTTTCAGCGCCTGATAATGCTGGTCCTCCAGCACCGCCGTGGTCGCCTGCGCCAGCAGGGCCCGGCTGTCGTGATCGGTCAGAACCTGGCTCAACTGCTCGATCCCGCGCAACAGTTGCATCCGCGTATCCTTGCCATCGGCATCGCCGGACAGCACCAGTTGCGCGATGTAGCACACCCGCCGCACCGGCGTATTCGCCTCTTCCGGGTGAATGGCATCGCGCAGCCGCAAGATATGCGCGTTCGGCGTCATGATCGCCAGCCGCGAACGTTTCTCGCCATTCTCGATCACCGCACCGTTGATCAGCACCCGCTCGTGCGGCCCCAGTTTCAACACCAGCCCGCTCATGCGCTGCCCCCGTCACCGCGAAGGCCGCGCATCACGGCGGTGTTGATATCGCTCAGCACCGCCACCGAGGCATCGCGGTCGCGGATGGCGCGGCTGTGCTCGGCGGTAAACTCGTAGAGGTAAAACAGCTGGGCGCGCAGTTTGGGCGGCAGGCCGTTGCCCGTCTCGGCGACATCAGCCGCCAAGGTGGACCACAGGCGCAGGTTCTCGTCCAAAGCAGCCACCAGAGCCGGATAGTCTTCCCGGCGGTGCAGGGCGGCGCTGTTCAGACGCTGGGTTGCGCGGGCCAGAAGGTCGTATTCAAGGCTGCGCGGGTTGCGCTGGGGGGCTGCTGGCTGGGCATAGGGATTTCGGGCAAGGTCGGGGGTTGGCGTTCTGGTGCGCGCGGCGGCGGATGTTGCGGTCACGGAGGGTCCTTCCAGGCAATGCAGGGGTCAGAAGGTGAAGCCGGAAAGGTCGCCCCCTCCGGCCAGTGCCGTTACCGGAACAACGACAGGATGTTCTGCGGCGCCTGATTGGCGATCGACAAAGACTGTGTCGCCAGCTGTTGCTGCACCTGCAAGGCCTGCAACCGCGCCGAGGCTTCCTCCATATCGGCGTCCACCAGCGCGCCGATACCCGTCTTGAGCGCATCCGTCAGCTTGCTGACGAAGGAATTCTGGATATCGATCCGCTTTTCCGAGGAACCGAACTCCGCCGCCGCACTGATCGAGGTTTGCAGCAGCGTTTCGATGTTGCCAAGCGCGGTCAATGCATCGCCCGCCGTGGCCACCGAAATCCCGTCCAGCGCGCCAAGCCCGCCGGACCCCACGTTCTTGTACTGGCCGGTTGCCGTAAGATCGGTGGCGCCGGTGTTGGTAAAGGTCAACTGTCCGGGCGTGCCGCTGTCAAAATCAACCGTCAGCCCGGTGATCCCCAGGGCGTCGACCGAGCTTTTCAGCCCCACCGCGATCAGATCGGGGGTGGAGTTGCCCGCCCCGATATCCGCCGCCGTCACAGTGTAGGACGCGGTTTTCTTGCCGATCTGAATGGTGATCTGATCGCCCGCCGCATAGGCCGCAGTACCGGTGCCGATGGTGATATCATCGGTGCCGGTGGTTGCATCCAGTGACAGCGCAAAGGTATCGCCCGACGCCGAAATATTACCCCCGGTGGTGGCCGAGAATACGTTGTTGGCGACGTAGCCGCCGGTCGAAAGATCCTGCGCCGTTACCGTGATCGACGAGGCTGAAACACCCGTGCCGCTGCGGTCCAGCGAGGCCAGCACATCCACCGTGGTCTGCGTGCCGTCCACCAGGTTCAGCCCGTTGAACTGTGCCGCCCCCACCACCGATTCCACCTGCGCCTTCAGCGCCGCGATATCGGTCTGGATCTTGCCGCGATCTACGTTGTCTTCCTGTGCTGCCACGATTTTCTTTTTCATCTCGGTCAACAGGCCGGTCACGGTTTCCGCCGCTTGGCGGCCCACCGACACCGTTGCGGCACCAAGGTTGAGGCTGTCGGAAATCCCCTTGAACCCCTCCACATCGGATTCCATCACCTTCGAGATGGCCCAGACCGCCGCGTTGTCCTTGGCATTCGACACCGATTTGCCGGTCGAGATTTCCGCTTGGGTCATGTTCAGGCTTTTGGTTATGCTTTTCATGGTTTGCAGGGCCACCATGGCACTCGTATTGGTCAGAATGGACGACATCTTCTGTTTCCTTCGAGGTCTGCCGACGCTTTGCGCCGAGCGGGTTGGTCCGTCGTGCATGACGACGGCTGGACGGCTATTCTGTCCGGTGCGCCGAGCTGATTTCCGACGCGCCACCCCGTCTGGGATGCCCCTTGATTGATCCGCCAGAAATTCTAACGCATTGCTAATCGCCAAGGCCTGAATGTCGCGCATTTGAACCAAATCCGCCCCCTTCAGAATCGCTGGCTCAACGTGCCGCTGCTGCCGCTCACGGCGCGCTTGCCGCGGCCATCATAAGTCACCAGCCCCGTGGCCGCGCGGCGCACCTCCTCGATCCGCCGCACCGCTGCCCGCACGCCGCGCCCCGCCGCCAGCAAACACGCCGCATTGCGCGCGGCTTTGCGGCGCACCCGGTCCAGCAAAGCCGCGTCGCGCTGCGGATCAAACCGCGCCAGCGCCTGTTCCAGTTGCGGGGCCAAAGCCGCCAGCGCCGCAAACCGCGCGCCCGCAACCGCGCCATGCGCAAGGTCCAGCAGCACCTCGATCTCGGTTTCACTCGCTTGCATGATCATTCCTTGTCATCGCGTTGAAAAGTTGCTCGGCAAGACCGATGCCGCCGCGCGCCACCATCAGGTTGGCCTGCTCCTGCCGCAGAAACGAGGAAAACTGCTCTTCCCCGATGCCGCCGCCGAACTCTTCCTGCGCCGCCCCAAGCCCGGTGTAAGACAGCATTTCCGATAGAAACGACGCTTCCAGCGCCCGCGCCTGCACCATCAGCGCCGCATCGCGCGCGCCGGGTTCCGGCGGGGGCCTCTGGTTCTGAACGCCCGCCGGGGGCAGGCCCGCATCCGCCATTACTTTCATCGCGTTCACCTTCTGTTGCATTTTTTGCAGAATAGCGGCAGGCGGTAAACAACCGGTAACCAGTTGCGCCGAATAGTCGCCGGGCAACGGCAGAAGTCGGAAGATGATGATTCCCCAAGTTTCACAGGCCATGGGCCCGCAAAGCGGCGCAATCTTGCCCGCGCCACTGTCGGAAGTGGTGGCCGATACCGGCTTTGCCGCGATTTTTGATGCCGAAAACCCCGAGGACATCCGCGAAGATCAGGTTCCGCAACCGGCACTGCCGCAAGCCGCACCCGTCCAACCCGCGCCCGTCCAACCCGCACTGCCGCAACCCGTACCCTCGCAACCCGAACCCACAGCCCGCGCGCACCCGGCGCAAGCGCTCACAACGCCACACCTGCCCGAATCAGCCGCGCCCCAGGCCAAGGCTCCGGACCCGGTGGCTTCCACCGATGGCCCCGGTCTTTCGGCCGCCGAAACCCCGCCCGAAGCCCAAACCGAAACCCCGGAAAAGCCATCCGCAACCGCCGATAGCCGCCCCGAATCACCTGACCCGACTGCACCCGACCCGACTGCACCCGACCCGACTGCACCCGACCCGACTGCACCTGACCCGACTGCACCCCCGGCGGCCCTGCCCATAAGCCCGCCGCTCCCCCCCGCGCCACCCGCCGATACGCCCCCTCCTGCAAGCTTTTCCGCTGCCGTCCCCTCTCTGGCCTCCGCCAAGGTTCCCCTGCATCACAGCGTTGCCGAGTCGCGCCTCGCCTATGCGGCTGCCAATGAAACCGCCACATCCGCCCAAAACGCAGCACCCAACGCCACCGATGCCCCCGCAACCATTGCGCAAATTGCCGCTCCGGCCGCTGCAAGCGAACCCGCGCCGCGCCCGGCCCTGCCGAAAACCGCCACGCCTACGACCGCCGAAATGCCGTCCCAATCCTCCGCGTCCCAATCTTCCAAGCCCCAATCCTCCACGCCCGAATCCCCCCAACCCACTGCTCGCCGGCTTGAACTTCGGGCACCGCCCGCGCCGGTTGCCGCCCCCAAGGCCGCCCCCAGGGCCACCACCGCCGCTCCCCTGCACGAAACAACCCCAGCCCCGCGCCCCGATGAGCCGCCGTTTCCAGTACAGCCGCCAACCGCTGCCGTCCTGCCCCCCAACGCCCCCGCGCCAAAAACAACCCCAACCCCAACCACAGCCCTTTACCCCGCGCCCCCCCAGCCCCTCGCGCCGCCCCTCGCGCCGCCCGTCACACCCGCGTCACCGCAAGCGGCGGCAAACCCGGCAGGCCCGGCAATGCCATCGGCAATGCTGCCCGCAGCCCACGCACTCCCCGCCGCAACTTTCGCGGCACCCCGCCCCGCAGCCCCAACCCAATCCGAACCCGCAAGCACCGCTGCCAGCCAGAACCCGGCACCGATCCCCACCCCAGACAGCCCAAGCCCCGCGCCCGCCAAAGCGCCACCAGCCGCCGCAGGTGCAAACCAGACAAGTGCCACCCCGGCGCCGGATGCCTTGCCACAGATCGCCACCGATCCCCGGCCACCCGTCTATCGCTCGGCAGAATCAGCCGCCCGTCTGCACCTCGAAACCTTCACCGAAGTCCCCCCATCGCCCCGGCCAACCCCCAGCCAGCCAGCCCCCAGCCAGCCAGCAAACCCTCCCGATGCCGCCTGGCCCCTGCAAACCGCACTCCCCGTCGCGCCCGCGCCCAAGGCTCAGACCCCCGGCGCAAAGCCGCCTGCAGAAACACCAACCGATCCAGACCTTGCGCGGCATCAAGCCACGCGACAGCACCCCGCGCAACCGGGCGTTCAGGCCGCAGCAGTATCCAATCCCGCCCCCCTCAAACCGCATACCCCCAAACCACAAACCCCCGAACCGCAACCTCCCGAACCGCAACCTCCCGAGCCGCAAACCCCGGGATCGGCCCCGCCCGCAGACGCCCCGCCTGCCAACCCGCCCACCGACATGGCACCGCAACCGCCCGCCTCTCCCACCTTGCCCGCCGCCCATGATCCACAGTTGCCTCCCGTTCACCTGCCCCAAACCCATCAGCTCCAGATAGACCAACCCGACCACGCCCGCGCCGCGCCCGCCCCCCTGCCGCAACAAGCGACCATCGCCGCACTGCCCGCCGTCCTGCACCAGAACATCGCCAAGGCCGCCGCCTCGCCGGTCGAGTTGCTGCTCAACCCCGAAGAGCTTGGCCGGATGCGGTTCGAGATGCAGCAAAACGGCGATCACCTGCGCATCATCCTCACGGTCGAGCGGCCGGAAACCCAGGATCTGCTGCGCCGCCACGCCGATCAACTGCTGGCCGAGGTGAAAGGCGCAGGCTTTGCCGGGGCGTCGCTCAGCTTTGGCCAATGGGGGCAGGGGCAGTCTTCGGCCAAACCGCAACCGGCCCCTGATCCGCAACCACAACCCCAAGATCTCGCCCCGCCCGCCGCCCCCCTGCGCCCCGCCATGGCCCCATCAGGCCATGCGCAAGGCCAGAGCCTGAACCTTCGCCTGTAACAGGAGACTGCGATGCAAACCACGTCTGCCACCCAAACCGCCACCACCCCCCCGGCAATACCGGCCAAAAAACCCGGCATCAGTACGGATTTCGATACCTTCCTCAAGATGCTGACCACGCAGTTGGACAATCAGGATCCGCTGAACCCGGTGGAATCGGCCGATTATGCCGTGCAACTCGCCACATTCTCGGGGGTCGAGCAGCAAACCAAAACCAACCAGCTGCTCGAAGCCCTGACCGGCCAGTTCGGCGTTTCGGGCATCTCGCAACTGGCGGGCTGGGTTGGCAAAGAAGCCCGCTCCACCGCCCCGGTCAACTTCACCGGGGCACCGATTGCGGTGACCTATGCCCCCAATATTCAGGCCGATAAAACCGTTCTGGTGGTCAAGAATCTCAAGGGCGAGGTCGTCTCGCGTGAGACGGTGCCGGTGTCCGCCGCCGCTTATCAATGGCTGGGTGCCAACGCGGCGGGCGATCCGCTGCCCTCCGGCGTCTATGCGCTGTCGCTGGAAAGCTACAAAGGTGCCGATCTTCTGGATACCGTCGGGGTCGAATCCTACGCCCGCATCATCGAGGCCCGCAATGGCCCCGCCGGCGCCACACTGGTGGTCGCAGGCGGTGTCGAGATCACGGCAGATCGTATCACCGCCCTGCGTTCACCCGCAGTTCCCTGAAACGCGACACGCAGCAGTCCCGGCCTGTCCCTGTCCTCGATTTCCTTCGATCTGAACCGGATTGAAGGACGTCCGCCCTAAAGAAACGCCGCCCCCGCCCACAGCCCAAAGCCAAACAGCACCGCCCCACTCAAAAGCCACCAGCGCCGCCCCAGCCGCAGCCCCGATGGCGCCATGGCCGGCACCTCTGCCTGCCGGATCAATGCGGCCTCCACCAAACGCGGCAACCGCGGCCCGAACCGCCCCAGAACCCGCGCCGTCTGCGCCAGATCACGCAGCAGCGCCAGCGGCCCCACGTTGCGCGCCACATAGCCCTCCACAATCGGGCGCGACACCTGCCAGATGTTGATATTGGGGTCCAAAGACCGCGCCACCCCTTCCACCACCACCATGGTGCGCTGCAACAGGATCAGCTCGGTCCGCGTCTCCATGCCGAATCTTTGCGTCACATCAAACAGATAGGACAACAACCGCCCCATCGAAATCCGCGTCGCATCCATGCCGAAAATCGGCTCCCCCACCGCTCGCAGCGCCCGCGCGAACTCGTCGATATCGCGGTCGGCGGGCACGTATCCGGCTTCGAAATGCACCTCGGCCACCCGCCGGTAATCCTTGCGGATAAAGCCCATCAGAATTTCCGCGTAAACCCGCCGGGTGTATTCATCAATCCGCCCCATGATGCCGAAATCCAGCGCTATGATATCTCCGCCCGCCGCCACCTTCAGATTGCCCTGATGCATGTCGCCGTGAAACAGCCCGTCGCGCAGCGCATGGCTGAGAAACAACTCCAGCACCCGCGCCCCCAGCGCCTTGCGGTCCAGCCCCGCCGCATCAAGCGCCGCGTTATCCGCCATGTTGATGCCCTCGGCCCAGCCCAGCGTCATCACATCGCGCCCCGACAGCGTCCACACCACGGCGGGCACCTGAAACCCCGCATCCGCCTTGGTGTTATCGGCAAACTCCGACGCCGCCGAGCATTCCAGCCGCAGGTCCAGCTCGCCCAGCACTACGCCCTCGAAATGCGCAATCACCTCAACCGGGCGCAAGCGGCGCGCAAAGGGTGCGAGAAACTCGATCGCCCGCGCCGCCAGATAGAACGCGTCGATATCACGGCGAAACGCCCGCTCGATGCCGGGGCGCAGCACCTTGACCGCCACCTCCATGCCGGTTTCCCGCACCCGCGCCCGGTGCACCTGCGCGATGGACGCCGCCGCTACCGGCTCGGAAAACTCGGAAAACAGCGCATCCACCGGCTGGCCCAGATCCGCCTCGATCATCGCCTTGGCGAGGGCGGTATCAAAGGGCGGCAGCTTGTCCTGCAGATATTTCAACTGCAACGCCAACTCGTCACCCACTATATCGGGCCGTGTCGACAATATCTGCCCGAACTTGATATAGGCCGGCCCCAGCGCCGTCAGCGCCCGTGTGGCGGGGGGCAGCGCGGCATCACCCTTCAGCCCCAGCCACTTGAACGGCCAGCCCAACAGCCGTGCCGCAAACCTTAACCTCGGCGGCGCGTTAAACGCCGCCAGCACCACATCCATCGCCCCGGTCCGCTCCAAAGTCGCCCCGGTGCGGATCAGCCGCCAGATATTGTGCGGCCCTCTCACAATTTCCAGCCGGAATGCAACGCCGCCACACCCATCGTCAGGTTACGGTACTTCACCAGCCCGAACCCCGCCTGCCGGATCATCGCCGCAAACGCCTCCTGACCCGGAAATTGCCGGATCGATTCCACCAGATACTGATAGCTGTCACGGTCGCCCGTCACCAGTTTCCCCAACCCGGGGATGACGTTGAACGAATACTTGTCATAGGCCCATTGCAGCGCCCCATTCGGAATCTGGCTGAACTCCAGCACCATCAACCGCCCGCCGGGCCGCAGCACCCGGAACGCCTCGACGAGCGCATCGGCCACCCGCGTCACGTTGCGGATGCCAAAACTGATGGTGTAAACATCAAACGACGCATCCGCGAACGGCAGCGCCATCGCATCGCCCACCACCCAGTCAATCCGCTCCGCCCCGGCCCGCGCGCGCCCCGCCACCAGCATGCTTTCGGTCATATCCAGCACAACCGCCTCCGCCGCCGGTGCGCGGGCAAGGAACCGCAGCGCCACATCGCCGGTGCCCCCCGCCACATCCAGCAACCGCTGGCCCGCACGCGGCACCAGCCAATCCATCATCGCCTCTTTCCAAAGCCGGTGCATTCCGCCCGACATCAGATCATTCATCAGATCATATTTTGACGCCACCGAGGTGAACACCTCATGCACCCTCCCGGCCTTTTCGGCCTCGGGCACGGTCTGAAATCCGAAATGCGTGGTCTTGTCGGTCATGGGGCTTGCTGTCCTTGGCACTTACCTCTCCTTATAGGCCGAGCGCGCGCCTCTGCAATGCGCCCAACTGTCCTGAAAGCCACCGAAATGCCCGAACTTCCCGAGGTTGAAACCGTCCGCCGCGGGCTTTTGCCGGTGATGCAGGGGTTTTTGATCGAATCCGCGCAGGTCAACCGCCCCGATCTGCGCTGGCCTTTCCCGCCCGATATGGCCGCCCGCCTGACGGGCGCGCGCGTTCTGGCGCTGCGCCGTCGCTCGAAATACCTCCTCGCCGATCTTTCCACCGGCGAGACGCTGCTGATCCACCTTGGCATGTCGGGCCGGATGCTGATTTCCGGCGCGGCACGCGGCGTATTTCACCACAACCACCCCGCGCCAGAAAAGCACGATCATGTGGTGCTGCACATCGAAACCGGCACCCGCATCACCTTCAACGATGCCCGCCGCTTTGGCGCGATGGATCTTCTGCCCACCGCCACCGCCGACGCGCACCCGCTGCTGGCAAACCTCGGCCCCGAACCCCTCGGCAATGCTTTCAACGAATCCTATCTCAAGGCCCAACTCACCAACCGCAACACGCCGGTCAAATCCGCCCTGCTGGATCAGCATATCGTGGCAGGGCTTGGCAATATCTATGTCTGCGAAGTGCTCCACCGCGCCCGCCTCAACCCCACCCTGAAGGCCCGCGATCTTACCACCCCGCAAACCGCAAGCCTCGTCCCCCTGATCCGCAGCGTGCTGACCGAGGCCATCGAAGCAGGCGGCTCCTCGCTCCGTGATTACCGCCAGACCGACGGTGAGTTGGGCTATTTCCAGCACCGCTTTGCCGTCTATGGCCGCGAGGGCGCGCCCTGCCTCACCCCCGCTTGCCAAGGCCACATCGCCCGCATCCCGCAATCGGGCCGCTCCACCTTCTACTGCCCCGCCTGTCAGAGGTGACTTGATAACGCCCGCGTTACTGTTACAGAACGCGTCAGCAACGCCAGCAAAGGTGCCACTGCCATGGCCTACGAGACCCTGATCGTCGAGACCGAAGACTACGTTACCACCATCCGCCTCAACCGCCCCGATGCGCTGAACGCCCTCAGCCTCAGGCTGATGCAGGAACTGGCCGGGGCCCTCGCCGCCGCCGACGCCAACCCGCAAGTCCGCTGCATCATCCTGACCGGCTCGGAAAAAGCCTTCGCCGCCGGGGCTGATGTGCGCGAAATGGCGGATCAGACCTTCGCCGACGTGTTTGGCGACGACATGTTCGCGCCCGAGGTCGAGGCGATCCTGCGCGTCCGCAAACCCCTGATCGCCGCCGTTTCCGGCTATTGCCTTGGCGGCGGCTGCGAACTTGCGATGATGTGCGATTTCATCATCGCCGCCGATACCGCCAAGTTCGGCCAGCCCGAGATCAACCTCGGCATCATCGCGGGCCTTGGCGGCACCCAGCGCCTCACCCGCTTTGTCGGCAAATCCAAGGCGATGGACATGCACCTGACGGGGCGCTTCATGGATGCGGCCGAGGCCGAGCGGACCGGCCTTGTCAGCCGCGTGGTGCCGGCCAAGAACCTGATGGAAGAGGTGATGAAAATCGCCGTCAAGATCACCGAGAAATCCACCATCGCCACCCGTGCCGCCAAAGAGGCGGTGAACCGCGCCCAGGAAACCACCCTGCGCGAGGGGCTGCTGTTTGAACGCCGCCTGTTTCACGCCCTGTTTTCCACCGAGGATCAGAAAGAAGGCATGGCGGCCTTTCTGGAAAAACGCCAACCCCAGTTCCGCGACAAATGAGGCCAATCCACGGGATTTGCCCGTTGACTATTCGCCTCTCCCCCCCTAAAAACCCAATTTCAGAATTCAAACGTCCAGCAAACCGGAATCCCTACCGATGGCCAATACCGAGCAGTCCAAGAAGCGCGCCCGTCAAGCCGACGCGCGTTATGCCGTGAACAAGGCGCGCCGGTCGCGTATCCGCACGTTCATCAAGAAGGTCGAAGAGGCGCTGGCTTCGGGCGATCAGGCGGCCGCAAGCGCCGCCCTCAAGGTGGCCCAGCCGGAAATGGCGCGCGGCGTCTCCAAAGGTGTGCTGCACAAGAACACCGTGTCGCGCAAGATCTCGCGTCTCGCCTCACGCGTAAACGGTCTGGTTGCCGCCTGATCAGTCGCTGATTGAACGGCCCAAAGCGCGCCCCGAAACGGGTGCGCTTTTTGCTGTCTGATGCGCGGATTGCCATGCGGATTTTGCGCGGCGTTGCCAAATTACCCATGGCCGCAGATTCGCGGATACAAACCGCTGTCAAGTTCGAAGATCGGTTGCACCCCCGCGCGCAGGCTTGCTAGCGTGTCTTCAGCGATTCACTTCGTCTTGGGGGACTTGACGAGATCGCAAACCGGATCCACCGCGTTATGCTGCCAAGCCTTGCCGCGCCTTTGTGGAAAACCTGTTTGTGATCAAAGCGTTATGTGATCTGCACCCGTGCAGAATCCACGCGTTGCTTGTGGCGGTATCGGCAAAGCCGGTGTCCGGCACAAACCGTTTGTCCCGTGGCCGCGTGGCTTTTCCCGTCCGGGAAGGGCACCGCATGGCCACCCTGCCCAAGCCCCGGAAATGGATCGTACTGCTTGCGTGTGTTCAAAAAATTCAGGCACGACCGGGGTTTGCCCGGCATGGCCGCTGCCTCGGGGACGAACGAAAAAATGACAAACGAAACCTGGGCCCAGGTACGCGAAGACTTGATCAAACGGATTGGCAAAAACAATTACCTCAGCTGGATCGAGCCGCTGCGCTTTGCTGATCTGAACGAAGGCCTCGCCCGATTCGAAGTGCCCACCAGTTTTTTCGGCGATTGGGTGTCGCGCAATTTCTCCGACCATATCCTGCACACGCTCGCAGGCTCGGGTGCCGCCGTGTCGCGGCTGGAATTTGCCGTGCCCAGCCGCAATCACGCCTCTTCCCGTCCCGATGCCCACCGTCCCGATGCCCACCGTCCCGATTCCCACCGCCCCGATTCCCACCGCGCCCCGCGCTCTGCCACCAAAACCCTGCGCAGCCGCTCCGGCGCCGATGAAGAGCTGCCCGGCGCCGCCCTTGATCCGCGCTTCACCTTCGACAGTTTCATCGTCGGCAAACCGAACGAGCTGGCCCATGCCGCCGCCCGCCGTGTCGCCGAAGGCGGCCCCGTCACCTTCAACCCGCTGTTTCTCTATGGCGGTGTCGGTTTGGGCAAAACCCACCTGATGCACGCCATCGCGCATGAGTTGCAGCAGCGCCAGCCGCATCTGCGCGTGCTGTATCTTTCCGCCGAACAGTTCATGTACCGCTTCGTGCAGGCGCTGCGCGACAAGCAGATCATGGATTTCAAGGAAATTTTCCGCTCCGTTGATGTGCTGATGGTGGATGATGTGCAGTTCATCGCCGGCAAGGATTCCACGCAGGAAGAGTTCTTCCACACCTTCAACGCCCTCGTCGATCAGAACAAGCAGATCGTGATTTCCGCCGACCGCGCGCCGGGCGAGATCAAGGATCTGGAAGACCGCATCAAATCGCGCATGCAATGCGGCCTTGTCGTCGATCTGCATCCCACCGATTACGAATTGCGCCTTGGCATCCTGCACCAGAAGGCCGAGTTTTACCGCCAGCAGTACCGCGGCCTTGTCATCGGCAAGCCGGTGCTGGAATTTCTCGCCCACCGCATCACTACCAATGTCCGGGTGCTCGAAGGCGCTTTGACCCGACTTTACGCCTTCGCAAGCCTTGTCGGCCGCGAGATCAATCTGGAACTGGCGCAAGACTGTCTCGCCGATATCCTGCGCGCCTCGGACCGCAAGCTGACCATCGAAGAAATTCAGCGCAAGGTGGCCGAGCATTACAACATCCGCCTCTCCGACATGATCGGCCCCAAACGCGTGCGCAACATCGCCCGGCCCCGGCAGATTGCGATGTATCTGGCCAAACACCTGACGCCGCGCAGCCTGCCCGAAATCGGGCGGCGCTTTGGTGGCCGCGATCACACCACGATCATGCACGGGGTGCGCAAGATCGAAGAGTTGATGACGCTGGATTCGCAAATGTCCGACGATCTGCAACTTCTGCGCCGCCTGTTGCAAAGCTGATTCGAAACCATGGTTAACCCCTGCAAAGGCCCGGCGCTGCAGACGGGGCGTATGCATCAGATGTGCATACGCAGGAATATGCGGTTCGTGGGCCAAAATGCCCCCGGTTTTCGACGTTTAATGCTGCGTTCTCAGGGGTTTGACCGAATATGCCTGCAACAACGGCCGCCTTGCCGCCAAAACCCTTGTGAAACCCGGCAAACCCGCTAATTTCTACTTCCCCGCAGGGGGTTTTCGGCCAAGGGGAAGACCATGAAGCTCAGCATCGAACGCGCCACGCTCCTCAAAGCGTTGGCTCAGGCCCAATCGGTGGTCGAACGCCGCAACACCATCCCTATTCTGGCCAATGTGCTGATCGAGGCCGAGGGGGCAGGCGTCAGTTTCCGCGCCACCGATCTCGATATCGAAGTGCTGGACCGCGCCCCAGCGATGGTAGAGCGCGGCGGTGCCACAACCGTATCTGCGGTGATGCTGCACGAGATCATTCGCAAACTGCCGGATGGCGCACTGGTCAACCTGACCGAAGACGCCACCACCGGCCGCCTGACAATCGCCGCCGGGCGCTCCACCTTCAGCCTCGCCACCCTGCCGCGCGAAGATTTCCCGGTGATGGCCTCGTCGGAATATTCGTCGAACTTTTCCGCCCCCGCACCGCTGCTGCGCCGGTTGTTCGACAAGGCGAAGTTTGCGATTTCCACTGAGGAAACAAGGTATTACCTGAACGGCGTCTATATGCACGTCTCGACCGGCGATGTCGGCCCGGTGCTGCGCTGCGTGGCCACCGACGGCCACCGGCTTGCCCGTATCGACGCGCCTTTGCCAGACGGCGCCAAGGGCATGCCGGGCGTGATCGTGCCACGTAAGACTGTGAATGAATTGAGGAAACTGCTGGATGATGACGCCGCGATCATCGCCGTTTCGGTGTCGGAAACCAAGGTGCGCTTTGCCACGCCCGCCATCACGCTCACCTCGAAAGTCATCGACGGCACCTTCCCCGATTACACCCGCGTGATCCCGATGGGCAACACAAGGCGGCTGGAAGTGGACGCCTCGGAATTTGCCAAAGCGGTGGACCGGGTGGCGACGGTGTCCTCCGAACGCTCGCGCGCGGTGAAACTGTCGCTGGATGAGGACCGGCTGATCCTGTCGGTGAATGCCCCGGATTCGGGGGCGGCGGAAGAAGAACTGGCCGTCGCCTACAGTGACGAGCGGTTGGAAATTGGCTTTAACGCCAAATACTTGCTGGAGATCGCCAGTCAGGTAGACCGCGAAAACGCGGTGTTCCTGTTCAATTCCTCCGGCGATCCCACCCTGATGCGCGAGGGCAACGACACCTCGGCGGTCTACGTCGTCATGCCGATGCGCGTGTGACCAAGCCGGGGGTTTTGCACCCCCGGACCCCCGCAGGATATTTAAGCAATGAAGAAGGGGCAAAGCGTGCCCGGATTGGCGATATCAACGCTGACGCTGTCGCATTTTCGCAGCCACCGCGCGGCGCGTTTGCAGTTTGACAGTCGGCCCGTGGCAATAGTCGGCCCGAATGGTGCGGGTAAAACCAACATTCTGGAAGCGGTGTCGATGCTGTCGCCCGGGCGCGGTTTGCGCCGGGCGTTGGCGGAAGATCTGGCACGGCGGCCCGAGGCTTTGGGCTGGAAGGTGACGGCGGGCGTGCAGGGTGTGACGCAGGCGCATGAGATCGAGACCTTTGCCGAGGGTGCGATGCCGCGGCAGGTGCGGATTGACGGCAAGGCGGCTACCCAGATGATGTTGGGGCGGGTGATCCGCATACTATGGCTTGTGCCCGCGATGGATCGTTTGTGGATCGAGGCCGCAGAGGGGCGGCGGCGGTTTTTGGACCGGATCACCCTGAGTTTCCTGCCCGGGCATGCCGAGGCGGTTCTGGGCTATGACAAGGCGATGCGCGACCGCAACCGCTTGCTGAAAGATCAGGTGACCGATCCGCATTGGTACGCGGCGATCGAGGCCCGGATGGCGGTCACGGGGGCCGCCGTCAGTGCCGGGCGGCAGGCGGCGATTGCCCGTCTGGCCGCGGCGCAAAGCGGGGTTGAAACGGCCTTTCCGCGTGCTGACCTGACGTTGATTGCGGCCGAGGACGCTTCGGAAGATGCGGCGCTTGGCCTTGCGCAATCGCGGCGGCGCGATATGGCGGCGGGGCGTACCTTGCAGGGGCCGCACCGCACTGATCTGGCGGCGGTTTATGCGGCCAAGGGGGTGGCGGCGGAGCAATGTTCCACCGGCGAGCAAAAGGCGCTGCTGATCAGCCTGATCCTTGCCAATGCCCGGGCGTTGACGGCCGATCTGGGGATGGCGCCGGTGTTGCTGCTGGACGAGGTGGCAGCGCATCTGGATGCCGCGCGCCGGGCCGCACTTTATGACGAGATATCTGCACTGGGGGCGCAGGCGATGATGACGGGAACCGATGCGAACCTGTTCGATGCGCTGGGCACACGCGCACAACATATTGTTATAAAAGACGAAAATGGCATATCTCAGATATCGGCGGGCTGAACACAGCGACAGGAGTTAGGCGGTGACCATCACGTTGCATCAGCTTTTGCTTTACGCGGGCGGCATGGCGGCGCTTTGGGTGATCCCCGGCCCGGTCTGGGTGGCCCTGACCGCGCGCGCGCTTTCGGGCGGTTTTGCCGCCGCCTGGCCGCTGGCCGTCGGGGTGGCGATGGGCGATGTGATCTGGCCGCTGGCCGCGATCTTCGGGCTCAGCTGGATCCTGTCGGTTTACGGCGGGTTTCTGGGGCTGCTGCATTGGCTGGCGGCTGCGGTTTTCATCCTGATGGGGGGGCTCTTGATCCGCAACCCCGCAGGCCCGATCAGCACCGACAGCCGGATGACCCGCCCCGGCATGTGGGCGGGCTTTGCGGTGGGAGTGGCCGCCGTGATCGGCAACCCCAAGGCGATCCTGTTCTACATGGGCGTGCTGCCGGGGTTTTTCGATCTGACCCGGGTGAACGGCGTTGATATCGCTGCCATTCTTGCAATTTCCATGCTGGTGCCGATGATTGGCAATCTGGCGCTGGCGCTGTTTCTGGACCGGGCGCGCGCGCTTTTGGCCTCACCGCAAAACCTGCGCCGGATGAACCTTGGTTCCGGTGTGTTGCTGATCGCGGTTGGCGTGGCAATCGCGGCGCTCTGACCACCAAATCTTGTGTCCGAGGCGTGACAATCCCCCCCCGAACCGCTATGTTTCGTGGGCAATATCAGGGATGACCCACCTATGGCCGATGACGCCAAGAAGATCGAAACCTACGGCGCCGATTCCATAAAAGTTCTCAAGGGCTTAGAGGCTGTCCGCAAGCGTCCCGGCATGTATATCGGCGATACCGATGATGGGTCGGGCCTGCATCATATGGTCTATGAGGTGGTCGATAACGGTATCGATGAGGCGCTGGCGGGCCATGCCACCGCCGTTACTGTGATCATCCACGCCGACAGTTCGGTTTCGGTCTGCGATAACGGCCGCGGCATCCCGGTGGATATCCATCAGGAAGAAGGCGTTTCGGCCGCCGAAGTGATCATGACCCAGTTGCACGCCGGCGGAAAGTTCAACAATACCGACGATTCCGGCAATGCCTACAAAGTTTCGGGTGGTCTGCACGGGGTTGGCGTTTCGGTGGTGAACGCGCTGTCCGAATGGCTGGAACTGACGGTCTGGCGCAATGATACCGAGTATCGCGCCCGCTTTGAACATGGTGATTGCGTGGTGCATGTGCATGAGGTCGGCCCCGCGCCGGGCCTGCGCGGCACCCGGGTGCGCTTTCTGGCCTCGGCCAAGACCAACATCCCCGAGGGCACGTTTTCCGATCTGGAATACCACTTCAAGACGCTGGAAAACCGCCTGCGCGAACTGGCTTTCCTGAATTCCGGCGTGCGCATCATCATCGAAGACGAACGCCCCGCCGAGCCTTTGCACACCGAGCTTTACTATGACGGCGGGGTGAAGGAATTCGTTAAATACCTTGACCGGTCCAAGTCCGCCGTGATGGCCGAGCCGATCTATATGCTGGGCGAACGCAATGGCATCACCGTCGAAGTGGCGATGTGGTGGAACGACAGCTACAACGAGATGGTGCTGCCCTTCACCAACAATATCCCGCAGCGCGATGGCGGCAGCCACCTTGCAGGCTTTCGCGGCGCGTTGACCCGCACGATCAATTCCTATGCGCAAACCTCGGGGATCGCCAAAAAAGAGAAGGTCGATTTCACCGGCGATGATGCCCGCGAAGGGCTGACCTGCGTGTTGTCGGTGAAGGTGCCGGATCCGAAATTCTCCAGCCAGACCAAGGACAAGCTGGTATCCTCCGAGGTTCGCCCGGCGGTCGAGAATCTGGTGGCTGAAAAGCTCTCCGAGTGGTTTGAAGAAAATCCTGCGGCCGCCAAGATCATCGTCGGCAAAATTGTCGAGGCGGCTCTGGCGCGCGAAGCGGCCCGCAAAGCGCGCGAGCTGACCCGGCGCAAGTCGGCGCTGGATGTCTCGAACCTGCCCGGCAAGCTGGCCGATTGTCAGGAAAAAGACGCTTCCAAGGCCGAGATTTTTCTGGTCGAGGGTGACAGCGCCGGCGGGTCGGCCAAGCAGGGCCGCTCGCGCTATAATCAGGCGGTGCTGCCGCTCAGGGGCAAGATCCTGAACGTGGAGCGCGCGCGGTTTGACCGTATGCTGGGCAGTCAGGAGATCGGCACCCTGATCACCGCCCTTGGCACCGGCATTGGCCGTGACGAGTTCGATATCGCCAAGCTGCGCTACCACAAGGTGGTGATCATGACCGATGCCGATGTCGATGGCGCGCATATCCGCACCCTGTTGCTCACCTTCTTTTTCCGGCAAATGCCGCAGCTGATCGAGGGCGGATTTCTCTATATCGCCCAGCCGCCACTGTACAAGGTGGCCCGCGGCAAGTCCGAGGTTTATCTGAAGGATCAGGCGGCACTGGAGGATTATCTGGTTGAAATGGGGGTGGAGGGCGCCGTCCTGCGCCTGACCAACGGCGAAGAGATCGCCGGTGCCGATCTTGCCCGCGTGATCGAGGGTGCGCGGCAGTTCCGCCGGGTTCTGGATGCGTTTCCCACCCATTATCCGCGCGGCATCCTTGAACAGGCAGCCCTCGCCGGGGCGTTTGACCCCGGCCGTGCCGACGGCGATCTGCAGGCGGTGGCCGATACCGTGGCGCGCCGCCTGAACATGATCGCGCTGGAGTACGAGAAAGGCTGGGCCGGGCGGGTCACTCAGGACCACGGCATCCGGCTGTCGCGGATTTTGCGCGGCGTCGAGGAATTGCGCACGCTGGATGGCGCGGTGCTGCGCTCGGGCGAAGCGCGCCGCCTAAGCGCCATTTCGGCGCAAAGCCGCGATATCTATGCCGATCCCGCGCGGATGATGCGCAAAGACCGCGAGCAGCCGGTGCATGGCCCGGTTGACCTTTTGAAATGCGTGCTGGCAGAGGGCGAAAAAGGCCTTTCCTTGCAACGCTATAAGGGGCTGGGCGAGATGAACCCGGGTCAGTTGTGGGAAACCACACTCGATCCCGAAGCGCGCACTTTGTTGCAGGTCAAGGTGGATGATCTGGCCGACGCCGACGATATCTTCACCAAACTGATGGGCGACGTGGTGGAACCGCGCCGCGAGTTCATTCAGCAAAACGCGCTGAACGTCGAGCATCTTGACGCCTGAACCACAAGGCGACGGCAATGCCAAACGCGCATTGCCGTCGCGCCAGCGCAAGATCCGATCATCACCGGCCCAGATGCGCCGGTAACCCGGTCTTGCGCCGATCCGGCAATCCAAAACGCCTTCGGCCAGCCGCCCTGACCACCCAACAGTTTTTCACCGCTGCCCCCGATCAACGCACCGCCACCGCCCGGCCCCCGACCTTCGCCGTTGCGGCAACCCTCTGCCACTTTGGGCCTGCCAGCGGCGCCCCTTGCCGCCGCCAGCATCGTGCCGAGTGTTTTGGGCAACGTGATCTCGGAGCCGGGCATCCGGGGGTTCGGCGGCAGTGGCGGCAATGGCGGTGGTGGCAACATCATCGTCAACGTGCAGAACAACGGCCCGCAAACCACCGCCAAAGCCACCACCCGCCAGCAGGGCAACGATTCGATCATCGATCTACCGCACCTATCTGTCTGATCGGTTGCCGGCCGGCCCCGAGAACATCCCGCCGATGGAACTGACGCTGATTACTGTCTCGGCCACGCCGCTGCGGATCCGGGCGACGGCGGGGTTCCCGGATCTGGTGAACCGCCACTTCCCGCGGCTGGATTACGATCGGGAAACCTTTCCGGGGTTGCAGCCGTGACCGCGCCCGCAGATCATTGGGTAGGACTCTACATCGGCCTGCCATGGTCCACCGGCTTTACCTGCTGGGATTTCGCGGTGCGCATCTGGGCCGGGCGGTTTGGCATTGACGTGGCCCCGGTGGATATCGACCCGGATGATCCGCGCGGCGTGCGGCACGGCTTTGCGCGCGGCGGCGAGCGGGCCCGCTGGCATGAAGTGAAGGCGCCGCAAGAAGGGGGCGCGGTGCTGATGGCCAAAGGCGCGCGGCCTTGCCATGTTGGGGTCTGGCTGGACCTTGGCGGGGTGTTGCACCCGGTCGAAGGGCGGGGCGGGATATTCACGCCAATGCCGCGCTTAGAGTATCCGTCTTGATCAAGCCCCTTTTGGCTGCCAAAGTCGATCGGCTTTGACCAGTGTGTTTGCCAGTTCGATGAGTTTTCGCATCAGGGCGGTGATGGCGACTTTGGCGGGTTTTCCGGCGTTTCGGAGGGCTTGA
>JANNAV010000313.1:0-3511 GCA_031384695.1 Paracoccaceae bacterium | reverse complement strand
GTTGCTGCCACCGCCGCCCGCCCCGCCCTGCGGCAGTACCACGAACATCACCTGATCGCCCGGCCGCACCCGCCTGCGCCATTCGGCCCGCAGCACCGGGCGGCCGTTCAGCAACGCGATCACCGGCTGGGCCCCACGCGGTGCCAGGCTGCGGATGCGGCGGGGGCGGCGCAGGGTGCGCAGGCTGCGGCTGCCAACAGGATCGAACGGATTGGTGACGGTCAGGCACAGCGCTTTCATCCGCGCCTCCGGTAAAAGCCCATCGCGTGATAGCCCAGATCGCTTGGAGCGTGTTGCGTAAAATAGGGGTCAGCCGATTGTACGCAACACCCAACATTGCCAAGCTGTTAGTGTGTTGGTTGTGGCTAACAATCGGGTCACCCCTTTTGTACGCAACACGCTTTTGCCGGATTGTCTTGAGTGGTGTTCCCGGGGTGTCCGTCATGCCGCAGCCCGCTTTGGGCAAATCAGGCGGTGGCGGCCTCGGCCAACGGGTGTGAACGTGCGCCGGAGGCAGGTGAGGGGTGGTCCTTTGCGCCGCATCCCGCCCGGCCTCTCGGGTCAATGTCAAGGTGGCGGCCGGGGCGCCAAGGTCTGCGGCCGGGGCCGGGTGGCTTGCTGGATTGCGATCAAATCCGGCAAGTCACGAGGGAACAGGGCGTGGTTTCGGCGCAAGCCGTTCCAGACCGCCGCTGATGCCGCAAAGCCAATCGCGCGCACCTGCGGCGCAAGCCGCGGGGGTGTGCAAAAAAGCGTGCCGCATTTGCGGCTCCATTTGGTTACCCAGAGAGATCGGGGCGGCGGCTTTTCAGCCGACGATGATGATCTGGCCAGTGATGGCACCTTCCACGCTTTTGGCATAAGCGCGGCCCACCCGTTCGGAGGAAACCGGCTCGTGGCCCGGAAACCAGCTGCCATAGCGCGCCTGCGAAGCTTGCAACAGGCCCGGGCTGACCACATTCAGCCGCAACCCGCGCGGCATCTCGATGGCGGCCCCCACCACAAAGCCACCCAGAGCGCCGTTCGCGGTGGCGGCCCCCGCACCCATGCGGACCGGGTCGCGGTCGAGCACGCCGCTGGTCAGGGTGAACGAGCCGCCGCTGCTGACATGCGGCAGACCTTCCAGCACCAGATTGATCTGCCCCATCACCTTGTTGGTCAGGCCGATCATGAACTGCGCCCCGGTAAATTCGGTCAGGGGGCCGAAATGCACGCTGCCCGCCGCCGACACCACCGCGTCAACCGTGCCCGCCTGTTGGTACATCGCCCGGATCGAAGCGATATCGCCGATATCGGCGTGGATGTCGCCGCTGCTCCGTCCCACCCTGATCAGGTGATGGCGGCCCCCAAGTTCGGCGCAGATGGTTTTGCCGACGTCACCCTCGGCCCCGACCACGATGATCTTCATGACTCTCCCCTCCGATGTTGATCTGCCCGCCCCCCCCACCGATGGCGGGCCGGTCAGCAGTTTGGCACGTTGACGGCCAGACCGCCAAGCGAGGTTTCCTTGTATTTCTCGTGCATGTCGCGGCCGGTCTGGCGCATGGTCTCGATACAGACATCAAGGCTGACAAGGTGGATGCCGTCGCCGCGCATCGCAAGGCTGGCGGCGGACACCGCCTTGATGGCACCCAAGCCGTTGCGTTCGATGCAGGGCACCTGCACAAGGCCGCGCACCGGGTCGCAGGTCATGCCGAGGTGATGTTCCAGCGCAATTTCGGCGGCGTTTTCCACCTGTTCCGGCGTGCCGCCCAGAACGGCCGCGAAGGCGGCGGCGGCCATCGCGGCGGCGGAGCCAACTTCGGCCTGACAGCCGCATTCGGCACCCGAGATCGAGGCGTTGTGTTTGACGAGGCCACCGATGGCGGCGGCCGTCAGCAGGAATTCGCCAATCCGGGCGGTGGACGCGCCGGGGTAGTGATCGAGGTAATAGCGCAGCACGGCGGGCACCACGCCTGCGGCCCCGTTGGTGGGGGCGGTGACGACCTGACCACCGGCGGCGTTTTCCTCATTCACCGCCATGGCATAGAGGCTCATCCAGTCATTTGTGGTGTGCGGCGGGGCCATGTTCTGCCCGCGTTCGGCGATCAGGGCGTCGTGGATGCCTTTGGCGCGCCTGCGCACCTTGAGGCCGCCGGGCAGAATACCCTCGCCCAGCATGCCGCGCCCGATGCAATCGTTCATCACTTGCCAGATGCGGGCCATGCCGGATTCGAGGTCGGCATTGGAGCGGAACTTCACTTCGTTGGCGCGTTTCATCGCGGCGATGGAGAGGCCGGAGGTTCTGGCCATCGCCAGCATTTCGGCGGCTGTCTCGAAAGGGTAGGGCACATCGGCGCGGGCGCGGGATTTGGTGCCACCCGCCTCGGCCAGCTCAGTTGCGGTCAAAACGAAACCGCCGCCGATGGAATAGTAGGTTTCTTGCAGGATCACGTCGCCTTGCGCGTCCGTCGCGGCGATCACCATGCCGTTGGCGTGGCCGGGCAGGGCGGGGCCGTAATCGAAGGTGAGGTCGCGGTCGGGGTCGAAGGCAAGGGGGGCGAGGCCCGTTGGTTGGATGGTTTTGCTGCTGCGGATGGCGGCGAGGGTGGTTTCGGCTTTTGCGGCGTCGTAGGTGGCGGGTTCGAACCCCGCGAGGCCGAGGATCGTGGCGCGGTCGGTGGCATGACCCACCCCGGTGAAGGCGAGCGAGCCGTGCAGCGAGGCGCGCAGGCCCTTGGCGTGGAACGGCGAGGCGCGCAGGGTGTTCAGGAACCGGGCCGCGGCGACCATCGGGCCCATGGTATGGGACGACGAGGGGCCGACGCCAACCTTGAACATATCGAACACGGAGAGGAACATGCGGTCAGCCTTGCGGGTTGGAGAAGAAGGTGCCGGTCATGCCTTCGGCGCCTGCGGCGCGGATGGCGGCGGGGCGTTGTTCCATGGCGATCAGGATGGCGTGGAGGGCGGGGAAGTTCGCGGGCTTGATGCTGTGGGCGGCGATGAAGGGGAAGGCGTTCATCCAGCGCATCAGCATGGCGAGGAGGTAGGTGAGGATCGAGGGTTGGGCGGGGGAAAGCCAGTCGGGTTTCTCACAGGCGGCGAAGGCATCCATGATGGCAAGCTGGTGGGTGAGTTTCTCGAAGGCCACGGCGGAGGCGGCTTCGGCGTTATCCTCGCCCGCCGGGCGGTAGGCGTGGACCAGATCCATCATGCCGGCGTGCAGCGCGAAATTGGTGAAGAAGAACCAGCTGAGAAAGCGGCCACGTTCGGGCGAGGTGGGGGCGGGGGCAAGAGCGCCGTGGGTGTCGGCCAGCCACAGCAGGATGGCGGCGGTCTCGAACATCGGGCCATCGGGGGTTTGCAGGGCGGGGATTTTGCCGAAGGGGTTGAGGGCGAGGTGTTCGGGGCTAGCCAGATCGCCCGCGTCGAAGTTGAGCAGGTTGAGGGTATAGGGCACGCCCAGTTCTTCCAGCACGATATGGACGACGAGGGAGGCGAAGTCCGGACAGGCTTGCAGGGTGTACAT
>JANNAV010000273.1:0-1706 GCA_031384695.1 Paracoccaceae bacterium | reverse complement strand
GCCGGTCGAGAGGGTGACCGTGCCGCGATATTCTTCGAACAGGATGCCCGCGAAGGGAAAGGACCGTCGCACATCTTGGCGCAAAGGTTGAGCACCGGTGGCAGAGTAGAACTTGTAGGCCTCCTGCGTCAGGGCATGGCCGATCAGCTTGTCGAAGAATTCCGGGCTGACCAGCGCGTAAACGCTGATCATCGACTCGCCCCAAAGGTTGTCTTCCACCGCCCGGATCGCATCGCGCACCTTGGCTTGCACGATGGTGGTGGCGGTGCCCAAGAGGAAATCCACCGAGATTTGAGCCAAGCCAAACTCGGTGAAGTAATTGTAAAGCGTGGTGCCAGCGCCGTCCTTCACGATCCCGCGGAGCGCGTTCATCTCCATGTATTCGCGGGTCTGGGCGTGTTTGCGGCGCATCAGGGTCAGCTTGCGCATCATCACCGTGGCCAGCTGCTCGTTCTCGCTGCCGCCAAAGGCGGGCACGCCCTGAATGTCCGATGCCAAAATCACATCGTCATGCGGGATCCACGGCAGGCCGAAGGAGCGCATCGAGCGGCCTTGACGGGTTGCGACGGTGGCCGGTGCGCCCAAGGGGACCGAGGGCAAGACGTTCAGCGCACCATCGAACTGCTCGATGACTACCGAGCGTTGGGTGATGCCTTCAAAGCTGAACAGGCCAATCTCGCCCAGACGGGTGTAAAGATTTGGCAGGATGTTGATGGCTTGGGTCATTTCGGCAAGCGAATAACCGCCCGCGTCAAACGGGTTGCGAATGATGGCGTTCATCAAGTTTCTCCGGGTGTATGGGGATAAGGTCAGGCGCTGGCCCGACCAGTGGGAAAGCAGCCGGGTAGGATTTTGTTGGTCAGGCGCTGGTGCGCGGCACAATGCCGATAGCGACCAGTTCGGCATATTTGGCGGCGGTCAGGGGCCCGCTATTGACCGTGGCGTCAAAGACTAGCGCCACTTTAGAGACGATTGCTGGGCCCCTCGCCAGAATGAGGCCGGTGGCATCGGCGAGGGTTGCATCGACCGGGTTCAACAAGACGGCCGAGGCGATCTGCGCCCCATCGGCACCGGCAGCGGTGGCTAGCTTGTATTTTCCGGTGGCGGTGATCTTGCCCAGCACTGATCCGGATTTGTAGTTGGTGCCGAGAAGCAGGATGATCGCCTCGTTGGTGTAATTCGGCTCAAACTGGAATTTGACGACATCGCCTTGCGACGGTGCCTGCGTGAGGGTGGGCATGGTTCATATTCCTTTTTGGGTTGGGGTGAGGCCATCGCATCCAAGGCGACGGCTTGGGTTTCAGGCCGATTTTCCAGCGCTTGCAACGCGTTTGGCGGCGGCAAGGAGCGGGCTTTCCGGCGCGGCGGATTTTGGCGGCGGCACCACGGCGATGGCAGCGGCATCGCTGCGCGCAGCCAACTGGTTGAGGACGGAGGCGCGCAGCGCGTCCGGTCGGATGCCCTTCTGGACGGCCTCGGCCACATCAATTGTCACACCCAACCGCGCCGCCTGCGCGCCGACGGTGGCCAGTTCCGCCGCCTCGGCGCGGACGAGGGCCACGGCCGTCGCGGCCTCGGTCGGAACAGGTGCGGGCGGAGCAGCCGGGGCGGGAGACGGCTCGACGGGTGCTGGCACAGCCTGGCTTTCGGTTTCGTTGGTTGCAGGTTCTTCGGTTGCGGTGGATGCGTTGGGTTTCATTATCGTT
>JANNAV010000233.1:0-7970 GCA_031384695.1 Paracoccaceae bacterium | reverse complement strand
ACTCTGCACCCCGAACGCGTTTGCAAGCGCAATCGCGGCCATAGGGTGCGGAGTGACTGCCCTCAATCCAATCGAAGGCAACACGCCAGGTGTTTGATGGCGAAGTTGGAGGGTGCATTTTTCTCCGTTGAATGGCGGGAGGCAAAGCAGGGCGCGTTTGTGTGGGGGGAGGGTGGGGGGATAAGCCATGGCCGGGTGGCAGGGGTGGGCTGCCGGGGTGGGTTGCCGGGGTGGGTTGCCGGGGTGGGCTGCCGGGGTGGGCTGCCGGGGTGATGGCCGCTTGCGTGATTGCAATCAAATCCGGCAACAGAAACAGAATTTGCGAAGCATACAGTTTTACTGTTTTGAATCAGTATGCTGGCAACACTTTCTCATCCGGATCAAACCACAGCCGCCGCAGCTTCAAGCACCATCTTGCCATAGGGCGGGCGGTGCACCAGCCATGCGGCGGGTGGCTCCATCCGGGCGCGCAGGCGGCTGAGGCGCCACAGGGGCTGCGGGGTGGGAGCGGGGTGCGGCTCCAGATGCCAGCGGCTTTCCACGCCCTGCGCCCCGCCGGTATCGGGGGTCAGCATCAGGCCGATGGGGGCTTTCGCGCCGGCGATACCGGCTCCGGCTTCGGCTGCCAGATGCAGGCGGCGCACCGGGGTCAGGCCGGGCGGGCTTTGCAGATCGGCCAGCACAAAAGACACAGCCCCCGATCGCAGCGCCTCTTCCATCGCCCAAAGCACATCCTCGGGGTGGCGGGCCTGCACGAAGATGATCCGGCCCGGATCGGTGAAGGCGGCAAGGCCGCCAGGAAATATCCGCCCGGGCTGCCATGCCGGGCTGATCCAGATCGCCGGACCCGCGTTCTTGCCGTCCTGCCCAAGGATCAGCGCCGCCAGCGTGGTACGGGCAGGGCCGCAAAGCTCGTGTACCCGCCCGCGCGCCAGCGACACGCCGCCGGCAAAGGCCAGTGCCGGGCGGGGTTTGGGGCCGTGGGGGCTGTGCAGAATCGGAATCGACATGCGGCCAGCCTATAATGTTCGCACAATGTTCTCAACCGGCTGCGGTTCCGGCCTTGCCGCTGGTGGCGCAATCGCTAGGCTGTCGCCAATGCCAGAAGGCCAATGCCAGAAGGAGAGTTGCGATGAAGATGGTTCCGCTGGGCCGCACCGGTATTCCGGTCTCGGCGCTGTGTCTGGGCACGATGACCTGGGGCACGCAGAACACCGAGGCCGAGGGCCATGCGCAGGCCGATCTGGCGGTTGATCACGGCGTCACCTTCTGGGACACCGCCGAGATGTATCCGGTGAACCCGGTCAGCGCCCATACCGTGGGGCGCACCGAAGAGATCATCGGCACCTGGCTTGGTGCGCGCGGCGGGCGCGACAGGCTGGTGCTGGCAACCAAGGTTGCGGGCGCGGGGCACCCGGAGATCAGGGGCGGCGAGGCGCTGAGCGGGCCGGTGCTGCGCGCGGCGGTAGACCGGTCGCTCATCCGCATGCAGACCGATTATATTGATGTTTATCAACTGCATTGGCCCAATCGCAGCGCCTATCACTTTCGCGATATCTGGACATATGATCCGCGCGGCCCGCTGCGCGCGGACGTTGAGGCGCATATGCTGGAGATGCTGCGGGTGGCCGCCGATCTGATTGCGGCGGGCAAGATCAGGGCGATTGCCCTGTCCAATGAAACCGTCTGGGGGGCCGCGAAATGGCTGTCTTTGGCCGAGCGCCACGGCCTGCCGCGCATGGTTTCGGTGCAGAACGAATATTCGCTGATGTGCCGCCAGTTTGACAGCGACTGGGCCGAATTGTCGGTGCGCGAGGAGATGCCGCTGCTGGCGTTCTCGCCGCTGGCGACCGGGCTTTTGTCGGGAAAATATGCGGGCAATGCGGTGCCTGCGGGGTCGCGCCGCACCCTTAACCCCAGCCTCAGCGGACGCCTGACGCCCGAGGCGCATCAGGCGGTTGCGGCCTATGTCGGCATCGCGGCGGCGCATGGGCTGGACCCCTGCCAGATGGCGATTGCGTTTTGCATCGGGCGGCCGTTCGCAACCATTCCGATCATCGGCGCCAGCACCCAGGCGCAGTTGGCAACGGCGATCGGCGCTGCGGGCGTATATTTGCCGCCCGAGGTTCTGACCGCGATTGATGCCGCCCACCGTGCGCATCCGCAACCGTTTTGAGCCCTTGCATCGCCGGTCTGCCTGATGCCTTCTGCAAGCAGTTGTGAGGTGAGCCCCCGATCATGCTGCCGTGCCTGCGTTTCACTCTTGTGGCGGCCCTGCTGGCTTTGGGCCTGCAATCGGCCTGTATTGCGGCATTGCCGGGGGGAGGGGACAAAGGCACCCGCCCGGTTGCCGGGGATGTGATCACGGTGACGCCGCTGGATGCGGCCCCGGCGGGTGCCGACGTTGCACCAGCCAGAGTTGCACCAGCCAGAGTTGCACTGAGCGGGGCACCCCGGCCCAAACCCCGGCCCAAACCCCTGCCTGAGGCCGCCGCAGTGGCAAAGCCGGTTGAAGCTGTGGCACCCGAGGTTGCAGCCGCAGCGGAACCGCCCGCAAAACCGAAATCGCCCGAGGAAATCCGCTGTGGCAAAAAGGGTGGCGCGTGGCTTGGCGCAGGGAAAACCGGGGCGCAGGCTTGTGTGAAGCCCACCCGCGATGGCGGCCGGCATTGCCGGCGGCAAAGCGATTGCGAGGGGTTATGCCTCGCAAGATCAGCCACTTGCGCGCCGGTACAGCCGCTGTTTGGCTGCAATGACATCTTGCAGGACAATGGGTTGCAGGTGACGCTTTGTATCGATTGAGTGCGGCGCTGTGCCTGATCCTCGCCGCCTGCGCCGCCCCGGTTGCCGAGCAGGTGGCGCGTTACCGGGTGGCGGGCGCGCCGATATATTCAAGCGCCGTGCTGGATGTGGCGCGGATCGAGGGGCGCTGGGTGCAGGTGGCGGGCTTTGGCCCGGCGGGCGCGCGCGATTGCCAGCCCGGCGGGGTGGATATCCGGCGCGGCGCGCAAGGCTTGCAGGCCACCCTCAGGCTTTGCCTGTCGGGGGCAGAGGTGCGGGCTGCGGGGGCGTTGCAGGTGGTGGGGCCGGGGCGTTTCGCGCTGCAAGGGGCGGCGGTTCCGGGTTTGGGCGAGCCGTGGTGGGTGCTTTGGGCCGATACCGATTACCGCACGCTGATCATCGGCACGCCGTCGGGGCAGTTCGGTTTCATCCTGAACCGTGACCGGGTTTTGCCGCAGGACCGGCTGGTTGCGGCGCGGGAGATCCTTGATTTCAACGGCTTTGACCTGCGCCAGTTGCAGGTGTTCGGCGGTTAAAGCGGTTTGCCTTCAATCTGAATAAGATTGAAGGCAAACCAAGACAGGCCAAACGCCGGGAATGTTGCGTTTTGCATTTGATCTGCTGATCCAGATCAAATGCAAAACGCTGTAGGGCATAGCCCCGTCAAATTACCCAATATCCGAAATCGTGGCGCGCAGCAGGCGCAGGTTATCGGGCACGTCGCGGGCCGAGCAGGTGGCGTTGCGCAGCAGCCAGTCGAAGTGCTGCGAGATGCCCGCCACGCGGACCGGATCGCGGAAGGCGATGTATTGGCGGCCCAGATAGATTGCGGCCAGATGCGGGCCAAAGATGGTGACGGGGCTGGAAAATACCCGGTGGGCGTCAAACAGATAAAGCCGCAGCGAGGGGTAAAGCTGTTCGCAAAGCTGGATCATGTGGTCCAGTTGCTCCAGCCGCGCAGGCGCGGGCAGCCCCGCCCAATAGCCCGAGCCTGCGGCGAAATCGGCAAGGCCGTGCAGCGGGATGGCAATTTCGTAGTCCGAGCGCGCACCGCGCATCCAGTTCAGTTGCGCCTCGAACGCGGTCACCGCCTGATCGGGGGTGCGCCCCAGCGCGTCGCGGTATTCCCAACTGACAACGGCGCGGGTTTTCAGCATGTCGGGCAAGGTGGCGGGCACATGGCGCACCTTGAAGCCCGCCGCATCGCGGTGCCAGCCGAACATCACCTCGTCAAACAGGGCGCGGGGGGCGTCGGTCAGGCTGATGGCCGCCGCCAGAAGCTCCTCCACCGGCTCGGGCCGCCCCGCAAGCCCCAGCAGCCAGTCGCAGGACACCGCGAGGGCGGCCGCACAATCGGCGGCAAGCTGGGCATTGGGCAGGCGGGTGCCGGGGGCAAGCAGGGTAGAGATGGTGGAGCGGTCAACCCCGGTGGCGCGCGCAAGGGCGCTCTGGCTTTGCCCGGCTTCGGCCATTGCTTGCGCAAGGCGATGGCGAAACAGGGTGGCGCGGTCGCGCTTGTCGATCATATCCGGCATTTGTTCTGTTTAATCCCGAAAGTTGATAATTATGTGCGTATTCTCGGCGTTTATCCGCCGATCAGCAAGTGCTATCGTTTCCGATATCAGGTGACAGGGATTTGGAATGAGTGGTGAGCCGACGCGTTTGGAGTGGCCTACCCTGTTGATGATGGCGTTGACCTATACGGTCTGGGGTTTGGGCACGGCGGCGTTCTGGCAGGTATCACCGGGTTTGGCCTTTGTGGTGACCACGCTTTCCATCGCGCAATTCTCGTCTTTGCAACACGAGGTGCTGCATGGGCACCCCTTCAAAACCACCGCGCTGAACGAGGCTTTGGTGTTTGCGGGGATCACGCTTTTCATCCCATACGGCCGGTTTCGGGACACTCATCTGGCGCATCACCACGACCCGATCCTGACCGACCCCTATGATGACCCGGAAAGCAATTTTGTCGATCCGGCGGAATGGCCGCGCCTTTCGCCGCTGCGCCGGGGTTTGCTGCGGTGCAACAACACGCTGTTGGGCCGGATTTTGCTGGGCCCGGCGTTTTCAGTTCAGGCGGTGGTGACGTCTGATCTGGCGGCGATGCGGGCGGGGGATCGCGGCGTTGCCCGCGCCTGGGCGCTGCATGTGCCGGGGGTGGCGATGGTGGCGCTGTGGCTGTGGGCGCTTGGGACGATGCCGGTCTGGGCTTACCTGCTGGCGGCCTATCTGGGGTTCGGGCTGTTGAAAATCCGCACCTTTCTGGAGCACCGCGCGCATGAAGACCCGCGCGCGCGCTCGGTGGTGATCGAGGATCGCGGCCTGCTGGCGCTGTTGTTTCTGAACAACAATTATCATTCCGTGCATCATTGCAGCCCGAATGTGGCCTGGTACCGGCTGCCCGCGCTTTATGCCTCAAAGCGCGCGCATTACCTGAGCCGCAACGAGGGCTATGTGTTTGCATCCTATGGCGAGGTGTTTCGCGCCTATTTCTTCCGCATGAAAGACCCGGTGCCACATCCGCTTTGGCGCGAAAAACGCCCCGAGTAGGCGGCGAGAGCAGATTTCCTTCAATCTGATTCAGATTGAAGCAAATCCAGGACAAGATCAGCTTGGGAATGTTGCGTGTTGCGTCCAATCGGGTGAAGCCGATTGTCCGCAACAAGCGCTAAACCAGCCGCCGGAAGGTGGGCTGCGGGCCGGAATTATCGAAGAACGGCACGCCGGGCTGCGGGGTTCCGGCCATCAGGCTGGTCACTTCGGCCAGAACCACCTCGGTGATGAAGGGCAGATCGAGGGCGCGGGCCTCGGGCAGGCCGATCCAGTGCAGGTGCGACAACTCATCCGAAGCGTCGGCAAAGGTGGCCATATCGCCCGTCGCACCTGCTGCTGCGGCCAGAAAGAACCGCGCGTCAAAGCGGCGGCTGCGGCCCGGCGGGGTGATGGCGCGAAAGACGAAGTGCAGGCGGGTGGCGGCGGCAAGCCGGATGCCGGTTTCCTCGGCCAATTCACGCAGGGCGGCGGTGACCAGCGCCCCGGGCGACGGTGCATCGGCAGGACAGTTGCGCGCCAGACGCGCAGCACAAAGCGGCGCAAGACGCGAAGTATCGGCGCAAGCGTGATCTTCGCCGTCAACGCCGCCACCCGGAAACACATATTTTGACGGCATGAACACCGCAGCCGCCCCGCGCATCCCCATCAGAATCTGCGGGCCGGTCGCACTCTCGCGCCACAGGATGACGGTGGCCGCAGGGCGAATGGCGGCGGCGTCAGTCACGCGCGATGGGCCCGGCAAAGCCGTGCATCCGCTTGGCCCATTGCAACCCGATCAGCGCGCCCTTGATGCGCGGCAACAGATACAGCGACAGCGCCACCGTGCCCACCGAAAATATCGCGGCCAGCGTCAGAGGTTCGGGGCGGAATTTGGTGAACACGATCAAGAAGGTCGGCGCCATCAGATGGCCGACGATCAGGATGGTCAGATAGGCCGGGCCATCATCGGCGCGCTGGTGATGCAGCGCCTCGCCACAGACCGGGCAACTGGCCCGCACTTTCAGATAGCCGGAAAACATCGGCCCCGAGCCGCAGGACGGGCAATGCCTGCGCCAGCCGCGCAGCAGGGCGGGCTTCAGCGGGCGCTCGGCGGATAAACCGGGCAAGGTGAGGGATTCGGACATTGCACCGCTTTCGGTTTGATAGCCCGACATAAGACTTTTGCCGGCTAAAGGGGAGAGGCGCGCCGACGGTCGCGCGCCTTTGTCGCATTTACTGGCAAAAGCCGCGACGGAAATGGCGGGCGGGGCCGTTTTAACAGGCATCAGGGCAGGGCGATCGGCGCCGCTGTGCAGTTTGGAGACGAAACCATGACATCACATAAACTGGCCTCCGGCTTTACCCTTGCGGCGGTGATCGCGGCCACCCTGTCCGGTGCCGCCTTTGCCGAGCGCAGCCCGCGCGGGCCGTTGGAGTTTCTGGATTTCGGCGCGATGGATGCCAACAAGGATGGCAAGATCACCCGGGCCGAGATCGAGGCGCAGCATGCGGCAAGGCTTCTGAAGGCGGATACCAATGGTGATGCCAAATTCTCGGTCGACGAATTGTTCGAGATGCGGCTGGAAGCGGTGCGCGCGCAGTTGCGCGACAAGACCGGGCGGATGATCAAGGCGCATGACACCGATGGCGACGGATTCCTGAGCGCCACCGAGATGCCCGCGCCGCGCTTTGAGGGCAAGTTCTTTGGCAAGGTTGACACCGATGGCGATGGCGCTTTGTCCGTGGCCGAGGTGGAGGTTGCGCGCGCCAAGATGCAGGCGCACAGGGGTGGCCAAGGGTTCGGCCAAGGGTTCGGCCAAGGATTCGGCCAAGGATTCGGCAAGGGTGATGATGACAACGGCTAAGCCGTATTTTGCCGTGGCGGTGTTTGCGCATCGTCCGGCAAACGGGTTAGATTTCAGGATGAGCATGCCGCGCGACACCTCTGCCGATCTTTCGGATGCCGACCTGATGGCGCGCTATGCGGCGGGTGATGCGCAGGCGGCGCGGCTGTTGACGGCGCGGTTGTTGCCGCAGGTGCTGCGCTATGCGGCGCGGTTGCTGGGCGACCGGCACGAGGCCGAGGACGTGGCGCAAGAGGCGATGCTGCGGCTTTGGCGGGCGGCGCCGGAGTGGCGGGCGGGCGAGGCGCAGATTGCCTCGTGGCTTTACCGGGTGGCGGGGAACCTGTGTTTTGACCGGCACCGCGCCAGGCGCCGCCGTCCGGTGCAGGCGCTGGACGACGGGTGCGAGCCTGCCGATGCCGGTCCGGGGGCCGAGGCCCGGCTGATCGCAGCCGACCGGATGGCGGCGTTGACCGCAGCCTTGGGTGCCTTGCCCGAGCGGCAGCGTCAGGCGGTGGTGCTGCGCCATATCGAAGGTCTGAGCAACCCCGAGATCGCCGAGGTGCTGGAGATCGGGGTGGAGGCGGTGGAAAGTCTGACGGCGCGTGGCAAGCGGGCGCTTGGGCTGGCGCTGGCCGGGCAACGGGCGGTGCTCGGGCTATGAAGAAAGGGGTGGAAATGTCTGAAATGGATGATCTTTTCGCGGAGGCGCGGGCAAGGCCGCATTCCGTGTCGCAGGCCTTGCAGGCGCGGGTTCTGGCCGATGCCTTGCGCCTTCAGCCACGGGTTTTTGCGCGGCCTGCGGCGCGGGGG
>JANNAV010000228.1:0-1526 GCA_031384695.1 Paracoccaceae bacterium | reverse complement strand
AGTCTGAAGGAGCATTTTGCCGGGCGGCTGGCGCATAATGCCTCGGTGCAGGCGGCGGTGGACCTTCGCGATACGGTGAAGCGGATTGATGGCAGTGAAGTGGCGTTGGTGACGCCGTGGCTGGGGGTTGCTGCCAAGGCGGAAGTTGGGGCCGGTTCGCAGCCGAAGGGGTTGAAAGCGGCGCGGGGCGGGGTGGGGGATGATCTGCAAACCATCGAAGGCATCGGGCCGGCGCTGGAAAAGCTGTGTCAGGCCTTGGGGGTTTTCCACTTTGACCAGATTGCAAGTTGGGGTGCGGCCGAGGTGGCGTGGATGGATGCCAACCTGAAGGGGTTCAAGGGCCGGGTGACGCGGGACAGGTGGGTGGCGCAGGCGGGGCTGATCGGCGAGGTGGGGGTTCAGGAGTTTCTGCGGCGCGCAAAGACCAATGATTACTGAGTGTTGAGCGGTGTGTTTTGGGCGGATTGCCCGAATTGGGGAGAGCGGTGATGCAAACGGAGAGCGGTGAAAGCGGCACCTGGGCGGGGGGCTGGATGATTGCGGCGGTGGCCGGGGTTGTCGCGGCGATATTGGCGCGGCTGATCGGCGATGTCGGGATGGCGGCGGCGGTTCTGGTGGGGATATTGGTGTTCGGGGTGTTCGGGGTGCTGCTCGGCTCGGGCGGGGTGGAGCGGTCGGAGCCGGATCATGGGCATGAGGGGCATGAGGGGCATTCGCATGCGCCAGTGGCTCCGGTGATGCCGGTGGCTCCGGTTGCAGCGCCTGTTGCACCTGTGGTGGCTCCGGTTGCAGCGCCGGTGGCGGCGGTTGTGGTGCCACGCGCGCCTGCTTCGGTGGTGGCTCCGGTGGCTGTTATGGCTCCGGTGGCGTCGGCGGTTCCGGTGCAGCCGAAAGGGTTGGCGGCGGCACGGGCGGGCGGGGCGGATGATCTGAAGGTGATCGAGGGCATCGGGCCTGCGATGGAAAAGCTGTGCAACGGGTTGGGGTTTTACCACTTTGATCAGATCGCGGGCTGGTCGGCGGCGGATGTGGCCTGGGTGGACGACAACCTGAAAGGCTTCAAGGGGCGGGCGACGCGCGACAGATGGGTGGCGCAGGCGCGGTTGATCGGCGAGGTGGGCATCCCCGAGTTTCAGCGCCGCGCCAAGACCAATGATTACTGAGTGTAAGGTATGACGGCTTCTGATCCGGGGGATATCGCGCGGGCGCGGAAGGCGCGGCTGGTGGGCATCGTTCTGGTGGCGACGATTGTGCTTTGGGTGGGATTACAATGGGTTGGAGCAGAAATGGGCTGGCCGCCGCGCTTTGCCCTTCTGTTCGATCTGGCAGCTTTGGCCGCGTTCATCTGGGCGTTGGTGGTGACATATCAGATCTGGCGCAAGCGCCGGAGTTGAAGGAAGGGGCGAAATGCTCAAGGATCAGGACCGAATTTTTACCAATCTTTATGGCATGCATGACCGCAGCCTGAAGGGGGCGCTGGCGCGGGGGCATTGGGATGGCACCGCCGACATTCTTGCGCGGGGGCG
>JANNAV010000189.1:0-4262 GCA_031384695.1 Paracoccaceae bacterium | reverse complement strand
GGTATGACGGCCAAACACGGCGGGGTTTTGGTGGAGGCGCAGCATTGTCTGGGTGTTTTCAGGGCGAGATTAAGGTTGCCCACAGGCACGGATACTTTGAGGCCTAAAGCGGTTTGCCTTCAATCTGAGTCAGATTGAAGGTAAACCAAGACAGGTCAAACGCCGAGAATGTTGCGTTTTGCATTTGATCTGCTGATTCAGATCAAATGCAAAACGCTGTAAATAATCGGGCCCCCGCTTGATTTGCCACAAAAGTTGCGCCACGTTTGCGGCATGACCGCACAAACGCCAGCACCGATCCCCCTGCCATCCGCCCTGCCCGAACAGGTCAGCTTTGACCGGATCGAGCTGGGCCAGATCCTCGCCATCTATGGCCGGATGGTGGCGGCGGGCGAATGGCGCGATTACGGCATCTCGGCCCTGCGCGAGGTGGCAGTGTTTTCGATCTTTCGCCGGGCCGCGGAAAATCCGCTGTACCGGGTGGAAAAGCGCCCCAAACTCCGCGCCAGACAGGGGCTTTACGCGGTTCTGGGGGCTGAAGGCCAGGTGCTGCGCCGCGGCGCCGATCTGGCCGCCGTGCTGCGGGTGCTGGAACGCAAGCTGATCCGGTCGGTGTGATGACGGCCCTGTTGCTCCCCAAGAGCGGGGGGTTTTCCACCCCCCGCACCCCCCGGAGGATATTTATGCAGAGAAGAAGCGGCGGTGGTGGGTGGCGGGGCCGCCATCTTGTGCGGCAATGCGGGCGATGCAATCGGCGATGCCCTCATAAGCCACCGACATCGTGTGGCCATTGGCATGAATCAGCCGCGCGGGGGCGGTGATCAGGGCAACATGGCCGCGCCAGAACAACAGATCGCCGCGCTGGTATCCCGTGCCGCCGGCATCCGCGCCAAGGCTTTCCTGCAGATCACTGTCGCCGGGGCAGGGCAGGCCGCAACTCAGAAACGCAAGTTGCACCAACCCTGAACAATCAATCCCGGAGCGGGAATTGCCGCCCCACAGGTAAGGCGTTCCCAGCAGGCTTTCCGCCACCGCCACCGGATCGGCATGCCAGACGCCCAAAGCCCGCAGGTGGGTGGCGGGCACAAAGCCCAGCGCGGTCTCGGCCCATTTGGCGTTATGCCCGGTCACCGCCAGCCGCGCCCCCATCGGCAGCGCCGCAATCTGGGGCGCTTGCACCCGCGCTTCGGGGTAAAGATGGGTGCCGGGGCTGGCGACCCAATGGCTGGGTGCCGGGCCTTCAGCCAGTGCGGCCTCGGCCAGCCAGCCGCAATAGCCGTCTTTGCTGGCAAAACCAAAGGCATGGCCACGGTCGCGGTCGATCACGGTAAAGCCGTCGCCCAGCCACAACTGCCGCTCGCGCGCGCGCCCCGGCGCGCGCAGCAGATCCACCAGCGGCAGCGTCACCCGCAGCGCTTCACCTTCGGTAAAGGCCGGGGCCTCGACAACACCCCGCAGCGAGACATGCGCCACGCGGGCGGTTGCAGGGGTCATCCTGCGGTCCATCACAAGCCCAACATCGCGGGCAGCGCCGCCAGAACCGCGCGCGCGCCTTGCCCCGCACCGCCCTTGGGCCGTGCCGGTTGATCGGCGGGCGTGTGGCCGTAAATATCAAAATGCAGATAGTGCGGGTTGGCCACAAACCGCCGCAGGAACAGCGCCGCCGTGATCGACCCCGCAAACCCCCAGCCCGGCGCATTGTCCAGATCGGCAATGCCGGGCTCGATCACCGCCTCATAAGGCGCATGCAGCGGCAACCGCCAGACCGGATCATGCGCCGCCACCGCCCCCGCTTCCAACGCCAGCACCAACCCGGCGTCATCGGTGTAATAGGGCGCGAGGTCCGGCCCCACCGCCACCCGTGCCGCCCCGGTCAGCGTCGCCATCGAGATCACCAGCGCCGCGTCCTCCTCGCAGGCATAGGCCAGCGCATCGGCCAGCACCAGCCGCCCCTCGGCGTCGGTATCGTTCACCTCCACCGTCAGCCCCTTGCGCGAGGTCAGGATATCTCTTGGCCGCATCGCATTGCCGGCAATCACATTTTCTAACGCCGGCACCAGCACCCTCAGCCGCAGCGGCAACCCCAGCCGCATGATCATCAGTGCAAGGCCCATCACCGTGGCCGCCCCGCCCATATCCTTTTTCATCAAGAGCATGCCCGCCGACGGCTTGATGTTCAGTCCGCCGGTATCAAAACACACGCCCTTGCCCACCAGCGTCAGATGCGGCCCCGCCGTGCCCCAGCGCATCTCCAACAGCCGTGGCGCCTGCACCGAAGCGCGGCCCACCGCATGGATCATCGGAAAGTTCTGCGCCAGCAGATCATCGCCGCGCAGCACCGTAACCGCCGCCCCAAACCGCGCGGCAAGGGCCGCAAACGCCGCCTCCAGTTGCTCCGGCCCCATGTCCGACGCGGGCGTGTTGATCAGATCGCGGGTCAGATACTCGCCCTCGGCCATCGCCAGCAGCCGCGCCGCATCCGCCCCCCCGGGCAACACCAACTGCGCCAGCACCGCTTTGCCCGCCTTGTACCGGGTGAACTGGTATTGCGCCAATAGCCAGCCCAGCGCGATCTCATCCATCGCGGCCGGTGTCAACGTGCCCGCCAGATGCCAGGCCCCTGCGGGCAGCCCCGCGACCGCCTTGACCGCACCAAAGCGGCTGCGCGCCCTTGCGCTGGCAGTGCCGTACCCCACCACTGCCGCTGCCACGCCCCCCTCTGCGCCCCCCTTCCCGCCGGGGATCAGCCGCAAATCGCCCAATGCCGCCTCAAACCCGGTCGCCTCAAGCCATGCCCGCACCTCTGCGGGCTGGCTGGCGTGAAAATCCGCAAGCGCCCCCGCCTCCACCACATGCAGGGCCCGGCTGGCAGCCGTCGCATCCGCGAAGGCAGGTGGGGTCATCGGCATCGGCGCTTCCTTTCAGATTGGCCCCGACCCTAACGCATCCCGCGCAGCCCGGAAAGTCACGACAGCGTCTGATCCAGCAGGTCCTTATCGGCCATCAAAGACCGCTCCGCGATCCGCAGCAACCGCGCCCACACGGCGGAAAATGCGGTCACGTCGCCCCGGTCGATACAGGCCCGCACATCGCCCGCCACCAGGCCCAGACTGGTCATCCCCAGGTTTTCCGACATCCGCTGCAAACGGCGCAACTGCCGCTCCACATCCTGCAACTCATGCGCCCGCACCTGATTGGCCAGCCCCGCCATTGTCAGCGCCAACTCTCCCAAAGCCCGCGTTACCACCTGTTCGGCCGAAACCGTGCCAAGGTTGCGGTACATGGTGGCTATCGGTTCGGCATCCTGACGCACACGTTCCTTGTGCATCAGAACAAATATGTTCTCTGCTGTCATCACCCACACCTTCAATTCACACACCCACCCCCAACTTGCGCCCTCGTGCTGAAGAAAAGGTTGCAGCCGCCGAATTTAACCCCTCGAATTTTCCTCGATTTCCCCTTACTCCACGAACAGCCTGCCAAAGGGATGCCCCAGATGAGCTATATCCGCCCGCTTCCCGCCTATCTGATCCAACGTTTTCAGGGCTGGCGCGCGACCTCCTATCAGGACAACAAGGCGTGGTTCCGCCGCCTTGCCAGTTCCGGTCAGCACCCCCGCGCGATGGTGATCTCGTGCTGCGACAGCCGGGTGCATGTCACCTCGATCTTCGGTGCTGATGAGGGAGAGTTCTTCATCCACCGCAATGTAGCCAACCTGGTGCCGCCCTATAACCCCGACGGCGAATATCATGGCACTTCGGCGGCGGTGGAATACGCCGTCACCTCGCTGGGCGTCACCCATATCGTGGTGCTGGGCCATTCGAACTGCGGCGGGGTGAAGGGCTGCTATGATATGTGCGCCGGCCACGCGCCGCAACTGGAAGAGAAATCAAGCTTTGTCGGCCGCTGGATGGATATCCTGCGCCCCGGCTACGCCCGCGTCTCGCATCTCCCCGAGGCCGAAATCTATCAGGCGCTGGAAAAGCAGGCCGTGCTGATCAGCCTTGAAAACCTGATGACCTTCCCCTTCGTGCGCGAGGCGGTGGCGGATGACAGGCTGACCCTGCACGGGCTGTGGAACGACACGGGCGAGGGCGCATTGGAACAATACGACCCCGCCCGCGATGGTTTTGTGGCGGTCTGAACCTGCCGCCTGGAGCGTGTTGGGGGGAAAAGGGTTGTGGCGCAGGTTCGCCACAACCCAAAAAACCCAAAGGATATTGTGAAGGGATGGGGAAAAAAATTAAAAAAATGTAGGTAAA
>JANNAV010000153.1:0-12483 GCA_031384695.1 Paracoccaceae bacterium | reverse complement strand
CTGGATGACAGTCTGGATGTGTTCGGCATCCACGGTCTGGGCGGGATCATCGGCGCGCTGGGCACGGGCATTCTGGTGAACCCGGCTTTGGGGGGCGCGGGCATCCCCGATTACCTCACCCAACCGGGTGCGCTGCTGGTCGCGGATTATGTGTTTGCCACCGCCTTCATGGCGCAGGTCAAGGCGGTTGCCTTCACCCTCGCGTTCAGCGGCGCAGGCTCGTTCATCCTCTACAAGCTGATCGACATGACGATGGGCCTGCGGGTTGCCCCCGAGATCGAGCGTGAAGGCCTTGATGTGGCCGAACATGGCGAGCGCGCCTACAACATGTAAGCGAAGCGCCTTGCAACCAACGACGCCAGCGGCTTCTCCCTCCACTGGCAGAATGGCATCGGCCCGCAGGATCACCCTGCGGGCCGGTTGTCGTTCTGGTGGCGTTCAGCCAAGTTTGGCAATGGCAGCCGCCAATATCGGCACGGTCCGGGCGTTCAGCCCTGCGATGTTGATGCGGCTGTCCGAGACCATGTAGATGCCATGCTGCAACCGCAGCACCTCGACCTGTGCTTCGCTTAACCCAAGGCGCGAAAACATTCCCCGGTGATCGGCGATGAAATCATAATGGCTCGAATTGGTGGCAAGCCGCAGCGCATCCGCCAGCGCCCGGCGCAGGGCCAGCATCGAAAGCCGGATATCTTCCAATTCGGCCTGCCAGTCGGCGGTCAGAGCCGCGTCTTCCAGAATGGTGGTGACAACGCGCGCGCCGTGATCGGGCGGGAAAGAGTAGTTCTGCCGGTTCAGGAAGGCGAGGTTGGCCTGCACAACCGCGCGGCGGGCGGGCTGTGTCAGGGCGATCAACACGCCCGTCCGCTCGCGGTAGATGCCGAAGTTCTTGGAACAGGAGGCGGCGATCAGCACTTCGGGGAAACGCGCCGCGATCATCCTTGTGGGGGCGCAATCGGCCTCCAGCCCATCGCCAAAACCCTGATAGGCAAGGTCGATGAAGGGGATGGCCGCTTTGGCCTCCAGCAGATCGGCCACCTGATGCCACTCGGCCATGGTCAGATTTGCGCCGGTGGGGTTGTGGCAGCAGCCGTGCAGCAGCACCACATCGCCGGGTTTGACGCCCGCCAGATCGGCCAGCAGGCCTGTGATATCGACACCCCGGGTCTGGTCGTCAAAGTATCGGTACTCGGCCATCGGCATTTTCAGGTATTTCAGGATCGACGGGTGGTTCGGCCATGTGGGGTTCGACAGCCAGACGGTGGCCGTGGGATTGGCCATGCGGATCAGCTCGAACGCCTGACGGATGGCCCCGGTGCCGCCGGGGGTGCCGACCGAGGCCGTGCGATCAGTGCCTGCCGCCTCCGCGAGGATCATGCGGCAGGCGGCGGCGTTGAAGGCGGGATCACCGGCCAGCGTGGTATAGGCCTTGGTGGTTTGCCCATCGACAAGGCGCTGTTCGGCGGCTTTGACCGCGCGCATCACTGGCGTCGCGCCGGTGGCATCCTTGTAGACGCCAACCCCGAGGTCGATCTTGCCGTCGCGCGGATCATCCTTGAACATCTGGATCAGGGCGAGGATCTTGTCCTGCGGCTGGGGGTTCAGGGCATCAAACATCGGTTCAGCCTTTCGCTATGTCAAGGTCCGGGTACATGCCCCACTCGGCCCAGGAGCCATCATAAAGCGCGTGGTTCCTGTGGCCGATCCGCTCCAGCGCCAGCGACAGCACGGCGGCGGTGACGCCCGAGCCGCAGGAGGTGATGGCGGGTTTGGCGAGGTTCACCCCCGCCGCCTCGAACACCGCGCGCAACTCGGGCGCGGGTTTCAGCGTGCCATCGGGGTTCAGCAGGCTGGCGTAGGGCACGTTTTTGGCGCCGGGAATGTGGCCCGCGCGCAGGCCGGGGCGCGGCTCGGGCATCTCGCCGCGAAAGCGGGGGGCGGCGCGGGCGTCGATGATCTCGGCCTCGCGCAGTTTGGCGGCATGCGCCACTTGGGTCACATCCTTGATCAGGTGGTTCTGCCGCGACACCGTGATGTGGCGGTCGCGCAGCACCGGGGGCATATCCTCGGTCTCGCGGTTCTCGGCGCGCCATTTGGGCAAGCCGCCGTCCAGCACCGCCACATCGAACTTGCCCATCAGCCGGAAGGTCCACCACACGCGGGCGGCAGAAAACAGGCCCGCGCCATCGTAGACCACCACCTGATGGCCGTCGCCAATGCCCATCGCCCGCATACGGCTGATGAACTTTTCCGGCGGCGGGGCCATGTGGGGCAGGGCTGAGCGGGTGTCGGCGATCTCGTCCAGATCGAAGAACCGCGCGCCGGGGACATGGGCGGCATGGTATTCGGCAAGCGCGCTGCGGCCGGCGTCGGGCAGATACCAGCTGGCGTCGATCAGCCGCAGGTCGGGGTCTTTCAGGTGGGCCGCCAGCCAGTCGGTGGACACCAGAGTTCTGGGATCATCAAGGAAAGGCATGGGATGCTCCTGCAAGGCGATGCCGATGCAGTACCCTTTCGGGCAGAGGCAAGCAAGATGCAGGCGGGGGGTGGGTGGGGGTAAAACCGCGCGGCGGTGCATCGGTTGTAAAGAGCGGGGGACGCAGCCCCCCCGCACCCACTGCTTAAGGGCGGGGGACTCGCGCCCCCGCAACCATTGCTTAAAAGCGGGGGTTTCACACCCCCGCACCCCCGTGGGATATTTGGGCAATGAAGAAGCGGGGGGACAATTTCAGGTGAATTGTCTGCAGCAGGCGCTGCGTGGTTCCATCAAGCCGCACCTGCTCGTCGCGTTGCCCTGTGGTCTGATCAGGTCTTGGCCATCATGCCCTTGAGCATGCCCGCTACCGCCATCAACACGCCGCCGCCGACCCCGCCCGAGGCGAGCGAGGTGACGATGGAGCCGATATCAAGGCCGCCCGCCGCCGCTGTTGCACCCGCGGCACCGGCGCCGGTCAGCATGGCCAGCAACTGGCCACCGACACCGCCGCCCAGCACACCGGCAATCGAGTTGCCCAAGGTGCCGAGGCTGAGGTTTTTCAGCACCGCACCTGCGGCGTTACCGCCGATCAGGCCCGCCACAAGTTGGATGATAAGGTCCATATTCATTCTGACTGTTCCCTTTGACAATCGCCTCCGGATTTTCCCGGATGGCTTCGCGCGCTCACAAGACTGCCTGGCACTGCGGCGCGTAAGGGGAAGTTTGCCTGATTGTTCACCGTTCGGCAACAAATTCCGCTGGTTACTGATTGTTCTGCTTCATCAGCCGGGCTTTCTGGCGGTTCCAGTCGCGGGCGGCTTCGGTGGCGCGCTTGTCGGCCTGCTTCTTGCCCTTGGCGATGCCGATCTTCAACTTCACCGTGCCACGGTCATTGAAATACATCTTCATCGGCACGATCGTCATGCCTTCACGGCCAACCGCATTCCATAGGCGCGAAAGTTCCTTCTTTGAAACCAAAAGCTTGCGGCGGCGCCGTTCATCGTGGCCCCAGGTTTTCGCCTGTTTGTAGGGCGCTATGTAGCCGTTGATCAACCACAACTCGCCCCCCTCAACCGAGGCATAGCTTTCGGCGATGTTCGACCCACCCTGTCGCAGCGATTTCACTTCCGAGCCGAGCAGCATGATCCCCGCCTCGATATCGCTGTCGATGTGATAATCGAACCGCGCGCGCCGGTTTTCGGCGATCAGCTTGGAGTTGGGATCGGATTTTTCCACCATGATCCGCCCCAGATAGGCGTTGAGCCGGGCAAAGTCCAGATCAGGCGGCGCGGCGCAGGCGCAGATCGCGGCGCGCCAGCAGGGTGCGGGCGGCGGCGGTCTCAAGCCGGGTGAAGAAATCCGAGGCCGGGCGCCGGCCCGCGCCGGTGGTGATGGCGGGGCAGTAAAGCTGCATCCCGGAATTGGCCCAGACCACTTCTTCCTCGGCAAACATCGGGGTGATGACCTCGACCGCGCTGGCCGGAAACAGGCGGCCGGCGCCGTGGCGGCCGATCAGGGCGGCGGCGGGGATCAGCACCGCGATATCATCGGGATATTCCGGATCGCCCAGCGTGTCGATCAGCAGATGCTGGCCCGGCATCAGCGCCAGATCTGAACAGGCATCATGGCTGCCGCCCTGCACCCGGATCAGCGCCGTCCCCGCTTCGGGGCGCAGGATGCGGCGATCAAGCCCAAGGACACGGGCAAGGCCGCCATCAACGGTGTGCAGCTTCGTGCCAAGCGTCACCGTTTCAACCGGCTGCCAGCCCGTGGCAGTTTCCACCAGCGTGCCTGCGGTAAACCCCGAGGTGGCGGGGGCCATCAAAAGGGCCACCGGGGTGATGGCGGCGGCGGCGGTGGTGCGGGTGAAATCTTGCATGAACATGGTGGGAACCTCCGGGTTAACTTATGTGGCGGCCTTGATGACCTTATGCCCCATAAGCACCCGAATTTTGCCGTTTTTTGGTCTTGTCTGCGGCGTGGCGGCGGCAGTGTTTCTGGCGCGGAAACGAAGGCGCGGGGTGCTGCTGTGATGTCGCCGGTTCGGGGCGGCATTAAACCTGCGTTAAGCAACAATCGCCGGGCTTGTGGTCAGGTGATTCGCGTCGGAGCGGTGATTTTCGCGCGGCTGCGGGTGAGGGTATAGACGCCCGAGGCCACGATCAGGGCGGAACCGGCCAGCGTGGCGGCATCTGGCCGCTCGCCGAACACCGCGACGGCGAAGATCAGCGCGAACAGCAGCCTTGTATAGCGGAACGGGGTGACCACCGAAACCTCGCCCGTGCGCATGGCGGCGGTAAGGGCGGCGTAGGCGCTGATGCCGAACAGCGCAGCAAGGCCGGTTTGCAGGGCGGCCACGGGCCCCGGCAGATGCGCGCCGCCGCTATGGGCCAGAATGAGCGCGCCGCTCAGGGTAAGAACCGTGAAACCCAACACCCCAAGCTGGGCATTGGACAGCGCGGGCGGTGCGGAACGGGTGGCAAGATCGCGGCCGGCAAAGCCGATCATCCCCGCCACAGCCAGCAGTGACAGCGCGTTGAAGCCGGAAAGTCCGGGGCGCAGGATGATCAGCACCCCCGCAAACCCGAGGCCCACCGCCAGCCAGCGCGGCCAGCCCACCTTTTCGCCAAAGATCAGCGCCGCCCCCGAAAGCACCACCAGCGGCGTGGCTTGCAGGATGGCCGAGGCGGTGGCCAGCGGCGTCAGCGCCACCGCCAGCGTATAAAACAGCCGCCCCGCAAGCTCGAAACCCGAACGGACAGCCATGGTGCGCGAGGCTATGGCGCGGGGAAACGCCGCCTCGCCCCGCCCGCGCGCGATCAGGGCAAAGGCCAGGATGCCCAACAGGCCGATCCCGAGCATCACCTCGCCCAGAGGCAGACTGCGGGCAGCCGATTTCAGGAACATGTCCTCAACCGCAAAACCCGCCATCGCGGCAGTCATGAACAGGCTGCCGCGCAGGTTGGCCTGTCTAACGTCCATCCCGCCACGCAGGATCCTGGCGCGGGATACGGACCACATCCGCCAGACGCCGGGGCCTGATCACGCGATCAACCCTGCGTGCTGCATCGCGGCTTTGATGCGGGCTTTGGTGCCATCCGTCAGGCCCACCAGCGGCAGGCGCACGTCCTCGCGGCACAGGCCCAGAAGCGACAGCCCGTATTTGGCCCCAACCAACCCCGGCTCGATGAAAATCGCCTCGTGCAGCGGCATCAGGCGGTCCTGATAGGCCAGTGCACTTGCGAAATCGCCGCGCAGGGTGGCCGCCTGAAATTCGGCACACAGGCGCGGCGCGACGTTGGCGGTGACCGAGATGCAGCCCACCCCGCCATGGGCGTTAAAGGCAAGTGCCGTGGCATCCTCGCCGGAAAGCTGGATGAAACCGGTGCCGCAGATGGCGCGCTGCTGGCTCACACGCTCGATCTTGGCGGTTGCATCCTTGACGCCGATGATGCGCGGCAACCGCGCCAGTATGCCCATGGTTTCGGGCGTCATATCCACCACCGACCGGGCCGGGATGTTGTAGATGATGATCGGCAGGGCACAGCAATCATGCAGTGCCGTATAATGCGCGATCAGGCCGGCCTGCGTTGGCCGGTTGTAATAGGGGGTGACAACAAGGGCGGCGCTGGCCCCCACGCGCTCGGCATGGCGGATCAGGCTGATCCCTTCGGCGGTGTTGTTGGAGCCCGCCCCAGCGATCACCGGCACCCTGCCTGCGGCGGCCTGCACCACCGCCTCGATCACGGTCTGGTGTTCCTCGTGGGTGAGCGTCGGGCTTTCGCCGGTGGTGCCAACCGGCACCAGACCACTGGACCCTTCGGCGATATGCCAGTCCACTAGTTTTTGCAGCGTTGCCAGATCAAGGCTGCCGTTCGCGAACGGCGTTACCAGTGCGGGGATCGACCCTTGGATCATGGCGCGCGTCTCCCTGAGGCGGCGGATTTGGTGAATCGCCGCAATGTAGCCGCGCCCTTCCTAGCGGGCGCAGAGGTGATTGCCAAGCGGAGGCGGTTGCCAGGCGAAGGCGGATGCCAGGCGGAGGCGGTTGTCAGGCGAAGGCGGGGAATTGCCCTTGGTGGCTTGATGACGGGGTTGTGGGTTGAAGGGGGGCGCGGGGTGGGGCAGACTCGGACACATGATGAACATTATGCGATGGCTGCGGGTGGCGGTGTTGGGGCTGGCTTTGTGGCCAGCGGCGGCATGGGCCGACGAGGCGGCGGCGCTGCGGCAGGCGCTGGCTTTGACGGCGGCGAAGGATTGGCCGGCGGCAACGGTCGCGGCCACCGGCGCGGGCGCGGTGGGCGCAGATATCATCGAATGGCAGCGCCTGCGCGCAGGTGCCGTCGAAGGCGGCGCTTTGCTGGGCGATTACGAGCGGTTTCTGGCCCGCAGGCCCGATTGGCCGGGGCTGGCGCTGGTGCGGGAAAAGGGCGAGGTGGCGGTGGCGCGCTCCACCGATCCGGCCCGGGTGCTGGCGTATTTTGCGGCCCAGCCACCGCGCAGCGGGGCAGGGGCGGTGGCACTGGTGCGGGCGCAGATGGCGCAGGGGCAAAACGGCGGGGCCGAGGCACTGCGGGCCTGGGTTGCGCTGGCCTTCACCGTTGATGACGAGGCCGCGATGCTGGCCATGCAACCCGGATTGCAAGCCGCGCATCAGCAGCGGCTGGACCGGATCCTGTGGGCCACCAGTTCGTCGGATCGGGGCCGGGTGGCCGAGGCCGAGCGGATGCTGCCGCGGGTGTCCGAAGGCTGGCGGGCGCTGGCGGTGGCGCGGCTGGCGCTGGCCACCGACCGCGCCGGGGTCAGCGCGCTGGTGGATGCGGTGCCAAAGGATCTGGCAGGTGATGCGGGGCTGGCCTATGCGCGGTTCGACTGGCGGATGCGCAAGGACCGTTATGACGATGCAACCGCCCTGATCATCGCACGCAGCGGGTCGGCGGCGGCTTTGGGCGATCCGCAGCTCTGGGCCGAGCGGCGGGCTTTGCTCGCGCGGCGGCTGATCCGGCTGGACCGCCCGCGCGAGGCCTATGCGGTGGCGGCGGGCCATCAGTTGCAGGCGGGCACCGACTATGCCGATCTGGAATTTGTGGCGGGGTTTGTAGCGCTGCGCAAGCTGGGGGATGCGGGGCGCGCCTTGCAGCATTTCGAGCGGCTGAAGGCGGCTGTGGCGACGCCGATCTCGCTGGCGCGGGCCGATTACTGGATCGGGCGGGCACGCGAGGCTGCGGGCGATGCGGCGGAGGCCAAGGCGGCATTCCGCCGGGCGGCGCGCTATCAGACGGCGTTTTACGGGCTGATGGCGGCGGAAAAGCTGGGCCTGCCGCTGGATACGGCGCTGCTGTCCGAGGCGCGGCCTGCGGATTGGCGCGGCGCGGAGTTTGCCGGGTCTTCGGTGCTGGCCGCCGCCCGGCTGTTGCTGGCGGCAGGCGACCGCACGCTGGCCAAACGCTTTGCGCTGCAACTGGCCGAAGGTCTGGACGGGGTGGAACTGGATCAGCTTGCCGATATGGCGCTGGCGATGGGCGAGGCGCATATCGCGCTGGTGATCGGCAAGGCGGCGGCAGAGCGCGGCCTGATCCTGCCCCGCGCCTATTACCCGCTCAGCGATATGGTGCCCGAGGCGCTGCCGGTCAGCCGGGCGCTGGCGCTGGCGATCGCGCGGCGCGAAAGCGAGTTCGATCCGGCGGCGCAAAGCCCGGTGGGGGCGCGCGGCCTGATGCAGGTGATGCCCGCCACGGCGCAGGCGGTGTCGAAACGTCTGGGGCTGGACTATCGGCTGGCAAAGCTGACCGGCGATCCCGCCTATAACGTGGTGTTGGGCGCGCAGTATTTGCGGCAGTTGGCCGACGAGTTCGGGCCTGCGCTGGCGTTGATCGCGGCGGGCTATAATGCTGGGCCGGGGCGGCCCCGGCAATGGATCACCGATTTCGGCGATCCGCGCCGGGCCGATGTCGATGTGGTGGACTGGATCGAGACCATCCCCTTTGCCGAAACGCGCACCTATGTGATGCGCGTGGTGGAAGGGGTGGTGATCTACCGCGCCAAGCTGAAGGGTGCGGTCGGCCCGGTGCGGATAACGGCGGAACTGAAGGGCTAGCGGGGCGGGCGGGCCAACATCCACCGTCAGGGCGCGGCCTTGCGTTCCAGGGTGAGCGCATAAAGCCCTGCGGCCACCACGATCGCGGCTCCAAAGGCCACGGCGGGGGCGAGGGTTTCGCCGTAGACGGTGATGCCGATGCCCGAGACGAACACGATTTGCAGATAGGCGAAGGGCTGCACCGCCGAGGCTTCGGCTGCGGCATAGGTTTTCAGCAGCAGCCAGTGCGAGAGCACCGAGAGGGCTGCGTAAATGCCCAGCAAAACGCTGTCTTGCGGGGTGATGCTTTGCCAGAACGGCAGGCCGATGGCGGTCATCACCAGCGCACCGATGATGCCGGGCCAGAAGAAGGCGGGAAAGGTCGGCTCAATGCGGGCGCTGAGCCGGGTCAGCACGGAATAGACCGCGAACAGTGCCGCCGAGATCAGCGGCAGCACCGCGGGCCAGCTGAACACGCCGCTGCCGGGGCGCAGGATGATGACGACGCCTGCCAAGCCCGCGCCCACTGCGGCCCAGCGTTGCCAACTGATCCGCTCGCCCAGCACCGGGCCGCAAAGCGCCACCACCAACAGCGGGCAGATGGCAAACACCGCATGGCTTTCGATCAGCCCGATCAGAGTGTAGCCGTAGATGATCACGCAAATCTCGGTCACCAGCAGCAGCGCGCGCACCACATGCATCCGCAGATGCACCGAGCGGACGGCGGCGCGCACCCCCTCGGGGCGGCGCAGGGCAAGGAAGATCACGAACCCCGCGAACACCCAATACCGCACCATCACCACCATCAGCGTGTTATAGCTGTCGGCCAGATGGCGCGAGAACCCATCTTGTGCGGCGAACACCGCCACGGTGGCGATCATCAACCAGATGCCACGGCGGTTGTCCTTCATGCAAGGTATCCGGCGGACATGTGGCGCTTTTGGCCATGGCCGGGCAGGCGGCTGACGGTGAAGCCTGCCTCAGCCAGGGCGCGGCGGACATGGCCTGCGGCGGTATAGGTGGCGAAAGTGCCCTGCGGGTTGGTGTGGCGGGCCACTTCGGCCATCAGCGCGGGCGACCACAGCTCGGGGTTTTTGGCGGGGGAGAAGCCGTCAAGAAACCACGCATCGGCCATGCCGGGCCAAAGCGGCAGGGTGCCCCGGGCATCGCCGTGAACGATGGTGACGCAGGCCGCCCCAAGGGTGAACTGGCAGTCACCTGCCAGAAGATGCGCAAGCAGCGGGTCCGCGATGGCGCGCGCCTCGGGGAAATGATCCAGCGCGCGGGCGATGTCGGCGGGGTGCAGCGGGTAAGCCTCGAAACTGGTATAGCCAAAGGCGCATTCCGGCGCGGCAAGCAAAGTGGCCAGCAGGTTCAGCCCGGTGCCGAACCCCAGTTCCGCCACCTGAAAACCGGGGGTCAGCCGCGCGGGCAGGCCGTTGCCCGCCAGAAACACATGCCGGGTCTCAGCAAGGCCATCGTGCAGCGAAAAGTAGGGGTCGTCAAAGCGCAGCGACACCGGCACGCTACCGTCGCGCCAGCTGATGCTGCTCTGTTCGTCGACCGCCATTTAACTTATGCCCTTGAATTGGGCGGACCATGGGGAAGGCTGCGGGCAATGGCAAGGGTCGATCTGACAGTGATGGGGGCCGGGATCTTCGGCCTGTCGATCGCATGGGAGGCGGCGCGGCGCGGCGCGCGGGTGCGGGTGATCGAGGCTGCGGGCGTGGGGGCGGGGGCCAGTGGCGGGCTGGTGGGGGCAATGTCGCCGCATGTGCCCGAGCAATGGAACCCGAAGAAGGCGTTTCAGTTGCAAAGCCTGCTGATGGCCGAAGGCTGGTGGGCGGTGGTGGCGGCGGCTTCGGGATGTGAGACGGGCTATGGGCGGACGGGCCGGTTGCAGGGGTTGGCAGATCAGGCGGCGGTGGATCTTGCGCGGACGCGGGCGGTTTCGGCGCGCAGTTTGTGGGGCGATGCGGCGGTGTGGCGGGTAAGGGCGTGCCTTGGGGTGGCATGGGAGCCTGCCAGCGCCTCGGGCTGGCTGGCGGAAGATACGCTCAGCGCGCGCGTGCAGCCCAAAGCGGCGCTGGCGGCACTGGTGGCCGCAATCCGGGCCTCGGGTGGCGAGGTTCTGGTGGGAAGTGGTGAGGTTGAAGGCCGCGTGATCTGGGCCACCGGGGTGGCGGGGCTGCAGGCTTTGGGCGCGGGCGGCGGGGTGAAAGGGCAGGCGCTGGCGGTGCAGTTTGCGGCGCTGGATGCGGCACAACTGTTCGTGGCGGGCTTGCATATCGTGCCGCATGCCGATGGCACGGTGGCCATCGGCTCGACCAGCGAAAGCCAGTGGGAAGATCCGCAGGCGGTGGACGGTTTGGGCGAGGCGCTGCTGGCGCGCGCGGTGGCGGCCTTGCCGGTTCTTGCCGGGGCTGCGGTGGTGGCGCGCTGGGCCGGGGTGCGGCCCCGCGCCACCAGCCGGGCACCGCTGTTGGGGGCATGGCCGGGGCGGCCGGGGCAGTTTGTGGCCAATGGCGGCTTCAAGATCGGTTTCGGCATGGCCCCGAAAGTGGCCGAGGTGATGGCGGATCTGGTGCTGGAGGGGCGCGATGCGGTGCCGGACGGGTTTCGGATTTGAAGGCGCGCGCATGACTTTCAGTTCGGCTCCTACTCTTTGGCTTTGCACAACCGGCAAACCGGTTACACTGCCTTATCGCCCATCCGCCCCACACCAAGCCCGAAAGACCCCGCCATGACCAAACCCCGAGGCCGCGCGTTGGGATTGCCGTTTCCCGGCCAGCCCGGCCCGTTCAACGCCATCACCGATGTGCCCGGCGTGCTGGTTGGCTTTGCCACCCTGACCGATCCGGCGCGCAACATGCGCACGGGTGTGACCGCGATCATCCCGCGCGCCGAGCAGGATTTTCCCCGCCCGGTCTGGGGCGGTTTTCACGCGCTGAACGGCAACGGCGAGATGACGGGGGTGCATTGGATCAACGATGCGGGCTATTTCATCGGGCCGGTCTGCATCACCAACACCCATGCCATCGGTGCGGTCCACAGCGGTGCGACCGAATGGATGATCAAAACCTATGGCCGGTTTTTCAACGAGGAACACGGCTGGGCGATGCCGGTGGTGGCGGAAACCTATGATGGTTGCCTGAACGATATCAACGCGATGCATGTGAAACCCGCGCATGCGGTGGCAGCGCTGGAGGCCGCGCGCACAGGCCCCGTGGCCGAAGGCTCCTCCGGTGGCGGCAACGGCATGATCGCCTACGAGTTCAAGGGCGGCACCGGCACCGCCTCACGCCGGGTGGTGATCGGCGGCCAAAGCTATACTGTGGGGGTGCTGGTGCAGGCCAACTTTGGCCTGCGGCCATGGTTCACCGTGCTGGGCGTGCCGGTGGGCCGCGAGATGCCCGGACAGCGGCTGCGCGACAAGGAAAACGGGTCGGTCATCGTGATCATCGCCACCGATGCGCCGCTGTCGGATGCGATCCTGCGGCAGGTGGCCAAGCGGGCAACGCTTGGCATCGGGCGGTCGGGCACACCGGGTGGTAACAGTTCGGGCGATATCTTTCTGGCCTTTTCGGTGGCCGATGACATGCCGATCTCGCACCGTGCGGGCCCGGTGATCAGCCGCCATTCGCTCAATTGGGATCTGCTGGATCCGTTTTACGAGGCGGTGGTCGAGGCGGTTGATGAAAGCGTGATCAACGCCATCGTGGCGGGCGAGGATGTGCCGACGTTCAAACCCGAAGGCAAGGTTTGCGCCGGCATCGACACCGCCCGTTTGCAAGCGGTGATGGCCGCCTACGGCCGCGGCGGGGCGTAAATCCGCCCCGCCGCACAGCCCGCTTAGAGCGTATCTCTTTTGATCAGGTTCACCTGATCAAAAGAGATACGAAACATAACCAGCGGCTTGCTTGTCTTG
>JANNAV010000128.1:0-8921 GCA_031384695.1 Paracoccaceae bacterium | reverse complement strand
AGCCCGTAACCAAGATTGCCCATCAGCGCCTCGCCCGAGATTTTCAGCATGACGCGCTTGTAGGATATGCGGGGTTCGGGGCCTGCATCTGACATGGGTTTTCCCTGCTTTTCGTGGTGCATTCTGATTGCGCCACAAAATGTATGAAAACCCCGCCGGGTTCAACCGGGAACGTCGCACAATCAGGGGGTTTCCGCCGCCCCTTGCGGCATGGGATGATGCGTCCGCGCCACAGGAGCACGGCATGCAGCTTTCCACCATCTCGCGCGAGGCCCCGGTGCTGATCGCAGGCCCCACCGCCAGCGGCAAATCGGCGCTGGCGATGGAACTGGCCGCCCGCGATGGCCGCACCATCGTCAATGCCGATGCGTTGCAGGTCTATGCCAACTGGCGCATCCTCACCGCCCGCCCTTCGCTGGCCGACGATGCCGCCCTGCCCCACGCGCTCTACGGCCACATCGCGCGCGATGCGCCCTATTCGGCAGGCCACTGGCTGCGCGAGGCCCTGCCCTTTCTGACACGCCCGGTGGTGATCGTCGGCGGCACCGGCCTGTATTTTGCCGCCCTCACCGAAGGGCTGGTCGAAATCCCGCCTACCCCGCCCGCCCTGCGCACGCTTGCCAACCACCGCCGCGCCACCGAAGGCCACGCGGGCCTGCTGGCAGAACTCGATGCCGCCACCCGCCAAAGCATCGACCCCGCCAACCCGATGCGGGTTCAACGCGCATGGGAAGTGCTGCACGCCACGGGCCGCGGCCTTGCCGACTGGCAGCGCGACACCGGCGCGCCCGCCCTGCCCCTGCTCCAATGCGAACCCCTCGTCCTGCGCCCCGAAGTGGCATGGCTCGACGCCCGCATCGCCCACCGCTTCGATGCCATGCTGGCCGCAGGCGCGCTGGACGAGGCCCGTGCCGAACTGCCGCTCTGGGATGCCAGCCTCGCCTCGGCCCGCGCCATCGGTGCGCCAGCGCTGATAGCCCACCTGCAAGGCCACCTCACCCTGCCACAAGCCACCCAGGCCGCAACCCTCGCCAGCCGCCAATACGCCAAACGCCAGCGCACATGGTTCCGCAGCCGGATGCGTGAGTGGCGCGAGATCAAACTCCCATAACCATCTCTTTCTCTTGCCCGATTTGATTTCAATCAAGCAAGGGGCCATCGCCCCGGCGGCCGCGCCTGCCGGCCCACTATCTGATTGAACGGGCAGGCGCGGCTAGCCGCACCAGCCAGACAGGCGCGCCCCAATTTGCCCAAGCCGCCCGATTGCGGACAACCCCTCGCCCTACGGCGTCCCGCCTTCAGGCAACGAACCGGAAAACTCCCCCCCGGAGAGTTTTCTGATCGGTCGCAACAAACGGCCCCTTAACCACCCACAGACTTACCCACAGCTTTCGGCACAAACCCGCCTCAACCCCCCAAAGCCGCCATCTTTTCGCTTGGGTTGGCGTTCAAGAGGCGGCTATCCTGTCCCTTCGTCCCAACATCCGGCACCCCTGATATGAACGCCCTGCAAGACACACCGCAAACCCGCATGATCGCCATCCCCCGCCTCGCCGCCGGTGGCCGCTGGCGGGTCGAGGCGATGCGCACCCTGTCCGAGCCGTGTTTCCTGTGGTTCACCAAAGGTCAGGGCCGCATCACCATCGCCGGCGTCACCCGTGGCTATACCGCCCACAACGCCATCTTCATCCCCGCAGGCGTCATGCACGGTTTTGAGGTTGGCGCGCAGGTGTTTGGTTCCGCTATTTTTTTTGGCAAAGACACCACAGTGACCCTGCCCGCGCACCCCCAGCACCTGCGCATCCGCGAGGTGCATGCCCAGCAAGAACTGAACGTGATCCTCGACGCCATCCAGCGCGAGATCGACAGCTCCGTCGCCGCCCATGACCGCGCGACGCACCACTACCTCGGCCTGCTCGGCGTCTGGCTGGAGCGTCAGTCGATGCGCGCCAGCGCCGAGGCCCCCCGCCCCGATGCCGCCAAACGGCTGGTCGCCCGCTATACCACCCTGATGGAAGCCGAGTTTCGCCGCGGCAATGGCGTGGGCGAGATCGCAGCCCACCTTGGCGTTACCTCCACCCATCTGACCCGCTGCTGCCGCGCCGCCTGCGGCCGCTCGGCCACCGATCTTCTGTCCGACCGCCGCATCTTCGAGGCCCGCCGCCTGCTGGCCGAAACCAAACTGCCGGTGGGCCAGATCGGCCAAAGCCTCGGCTTCGCCTCCGCCGCCTATTTCACCCGCGCGTTTCAGCACGTCACCGGCGTGTCCCCCACGGTATTCCGTCGTACACAATAGCCGTCGCCCGGCACCCAACCGCCCTGCGCCACGACCAACGCAGCGATTCGTCCGCCTTGACGGAATCCCGTCCGCCAATCGCGACAAGCGGCATCGCCGCGCCACGGCTTCGCGCGCTGCCCGATCCGTCACCAATATGTCGTAAACGTACCCTCAGGGGGCGAATCCAACCGTTGACGCGGCGGAAAAAAAGACACTCAATAGCAATGCGAGGTTTGCAACAGCCGCCCGGCCCTTTTCCGCTCATGCCCCTTGTGGGGAAGGGTATGGCGCCGGCCGGACGGACAGTTGCGCGCCATCCCGCAAACCGACACCCGGCTCCGACACGATTAAAGCTCCGACACGATCAAAAATGAAAAAACGCCGACCGAATGAAAAAACGACAAGGCCTCGGCCTGACAGGGAGATATCAATGACCAAGAATGCAAAAGCTGCACTGCATCCTGCAGCCACCATGTATGCTGCCGAATACCACGACGGCACGCTTGACCGCCGCGAGTTTCTCGTGCGCACCACCGCTCTGGGCGTGACGGCCACTGCCGCCTACGGCCTGATCGGCCTGCAAGCCCCCGCCGCCGCTCAGGAGGCCAAAACCGGTGGCATCCTGCGCGTCGCCATGGAAGTCAAGGCTCAGAAAGACCCGCGCACCGCCGATTGGCCGCATATCGCCAACATCTATCGCGGCTGGCTGGAATACCTGATCCAGTACAACCCCGATGGCAGCTTTGAAGGCCGCCTGCTGGAAAGCTGGGAAGCCAGCGCCGACGCCACCCAATACACCCTCAAGGTGCGTCCGGGCGTCACCTGGAACAACGGCGATCCTTTCACCGCCGATGACGTGGTGCGCATGTTCGCCCGCTGGACCGATGGCTCGGTCGAAGGCAACGCCATGGCATCGCGGTTTGCCGGCCTGTCGGAAATGGTTCCCGCGCTCGACGAAGCCGGTGTTGCCAAGGTCGACGATGCGGGCGCGCCCGTCATGGTCTCCAAACTGCGCGACGGCGCGGTGGTCAAGGTCGACGAGTCGACCGTCAAGCTGATGATGTCGGTCTCCGACATCGCCGTGGTGCCGAACCTTGCCGACTATCCTTCGGCCGTGGTCCACGCCAGCCTCGCCGATGGTCAGGATCCCTCGACCAACCCGATCGGCACCGGCCCCTACTTCCCGTCCGAGGTTTCGGTTGGCCAGCGCGCCATCCTGGTGCGCGCGCCGAACCACACCTGGTGGGGTGGCACAGCCCCGCTTGACGAAGTTCACTACATCGACTTCGGCACCGATCCCTCGGCCATGGTCGCCCTCGCCGGTTCCGACGAGATCGACATGAACTACGAATCCAACGGCGATTTCATCGGCATCATGGATGGCCTCGGCTGGAAGAAATACGAAGCCGTCACCGCCTCCACCATCGTGGTGCGGATGAATCAGGCCTCGGATCTCTACAAGGACAAGGCGATGCGTCAGGCTTTCGTCGCGGCCTGCGATCTGAACGTGGTGCTGGAGCTGGGCTATAACGGCCTCGGCAAGACCGCCGAAAACCACCACGCCTGCCCGGTTCACCCCGAGTATGCACCGCTGCCCGCGCAGGTGATGGACAAAACCCGCGCCGCACCTGCGATCCTCGCCGCAGGCTTCACCGCCGACACCGAGTTCGAGATCATCTCCCTCGATGACGGTTGGGAAGCCGCCACCACCGACGCCGTCGCCAACCAGCTGCGCGACGCCGGCGTCAACGTTAAGCGGACGGTTCAGCCCGGTTCCACCTTCTGGAATGACTGGCAGAAGTTCCCGTTCTCCTCGACCACCTGGAACCACCGTCCGCTGGCCGTGCAGAACATGAGCCTTGCCTACACCTCAACCGGTTCGTGGAACGAAACCGCCATGGCCAGCCCCGAGTTTGATGCGGCCATGACCGAAGCCCTGGCGCTTGCCGACGCGGACAAGCGCCGCGAAGTGATGGTCCGTCTGGAAACCATCATGCAGGACGAAGCCTTCATCGTGCAGCCGTTCTGGCGCTCGCTCTATCGCCACGCCAAGGAAAACGTGGTTGGCGCCGAACAGCACCCGTCGTTCGAGCATCACCACTACAAGTGGTCGCTGGCATAATCCTTCGGGATTTCTAACCGGGACGCGCCGCTCACAGGCGCGTCCCACACCCGGATCTCTGGTGGCCATCGCGCCACTGGCGCTTATTCGCTTGTCCTGGGGGGATAGAGTTCATGCTAAAATTCGTTCTGCGTCGGTTGGGGGTCATGCTCCTCACTGCACTCGCCCTGACTTTCATCGTGTTCTACCTTACCAACCTCCCCCCCAATCTTGAAAAACTTGCCCGTTCCGAAGGCTCGATCCGCATGACGGACGAATCGGTGGCGAACTGGGTGGTCCAGAACGGCCATTCCGGTTCGGTCATCGGGCGCTACAGCCAATGGCTGGGCATCGCCCCCGGCTGGCGGATCACCGATGACAAAGGTGTGACGCGCGGCCGCTGTATCGACGCGGGCGTCACCGCCGAAGATGCCCCCCGCTATTGCGGCGTGCTGCAAGGCGACTGGGGCTTTTCCACCCAATTCAAGGTGCCGGTCCTGTCACAAGTTGGCAAGGGCCTCGGTGCCACCAGCTGGCTGATGCTGGCGGTGATGCTGGTGATGGTGCCAACCTCGCTGATCCTCGGCGTCATCTCGGGCATGCGCGAAGGCTCCCGCACCGACCGGGTGCTGTCCAGCTTTGCCATCGCCTCCACCGCCACCCCGGAATACGTCTCGGGCGTTATCCTGGTGACGCTGTTCGCTTCCGCCCAGATCGGCATCTCGCCGATGCTCGCCTCTTGGGGCCTGATCGAAGGCAAGACGCTGTTTTTTGGCACCGCCACCTCGGCGATGGACGATATCACCTTCTGGAACTTCGCCCTGCCGGTGCTGACCATCGCCCTTTACGGCATCGGCTACATCGCCCGGATGACCCGCGCCTCGATGACCGAGGTGATGACCCAGCAATACATCCGCACCGCCCGCCTGAAAGGCGTGGGCTTTCGCGAGGTGGTGCTGCGCCACGCGCTCCGCAATGCGCTGATAGCCCCCTTCACCGTGATCATGCTGCAATTCCCCTGGCTTTTGAACGGCGTGGTGATTGTCGAGACGCTGTTCAACTACAAGGGCTTCGGCTGGACACTGGTGCAGGCTGCCGGCAACAACGACATCGAGTTGCTGCTCGGCTGCTCGGTGATAGCCGTTCTGGTTGTCCTCGTGACACAGCTGATCTCCGACATCGGCTATGTGTTCCTCAATCCCCGTATCCGGCTGGCATAAGGTAGCATTCCTATGGAAACTCTCTCCTGGTTCGGCAGCTACGGCAGCACCCTGACCACCCCGGTTTCGGCCCTGATCGCGATGATGGTCATGGTGGCGCTGACCAACGGCCTGCTCAGTTTCGCCAGCGGCAACGGCCAGACTGCGCTGTTGCGCACCGGCTTTTTGTCGATGGCGTTCCTGTTCATCTCGTTTTTCATTCTGGTGTTCCTGTTTCTCAAGGGTGGTGCCGGGGTGAACTACGAATCGGTGCTGACCACGCTGCTGCGCATCGCCGCCGTGCTGGTGGCCTTCGGCTTGTTCGCCGCCCTGACAAGCTGGATCCTGCGCCAATCGCTGAATGACGCCCCCCGCCTGCTCGCCCGGATGATGCGCCTCCTGTGGCGCGCCCTTGCCGCCATCGCCGTGCTCTGGCTGGCCGCCACTCTGATCTTCAACACCGAGGCCGAGCGGGGCATCCTCGCCTCGGTGGTCCTGCGCTTCCTGCCGGTGTGGATCGCCCTCGTCGTCACCTTCGCCCTCTCCATCCGCTACAAACGCAAACTCGGCCTCTACGGCAAACTGTTCGACAGCACCGTCGGCATGCTCGGCTTCGCGCTGGTGATGTTCTGGGTGTTCACCGCTGTTTTCGCCGATATCATCATCACCCATGATCCGATCAGCCCGATCGGCCGGGTGAAAAACCCCCTGCCCGGCACGCCGCTGGTCGATCCCGCCCCCGGCCAATACCTCTACTTCCTGCTCGGCGGCGACCATCTGGCGCGGGATGTGTTCTCGCGTATGGTGATGGGCGCGCGGCGTGTTCTGCAAATTGCCCCCGCCGCCACCCTCTTCGCCTTCATGGTGGGCATCACGCTTGGCCTGCCCGCAGGCTATTTCGGCGGCAAGTTCGATACCGCCCTGTCGTTCATCGCCAACCTGGTGCTCGCCTTCCCGGTGATCCTGCTGTTCTACCTGCTGGTGACACCCGAGATCCGCGACACCGGCATCCCGATCTACCTCGCCGCCGTGCTGTTCCTGTTCCCGATCATCTTCCTCTGCGTGCTGCTGAACTCGCGCTACTTCACCAACCCGCCACGCCGCAACCTCTATGTCGGCATCACGTTGCTGATCGGCCTCTGGGCCTACTCCGGCCTTGCTTTCAACCTCGATCCAACCGGCTTCTGGTCGATGGAGCCGAACCTGCTCAACGTCTTCGTCTCGGTGGTGTTCGTCAACGCCCCCACCGTGTTCCGCATCGTGCGCGGCATCGTGATGGATCTCAAAGCCCGCGATTATGTGGCGGCGGGCCAGACGCGCGGCGAGAGCCCCTGGTACATCATGCTGTGGGAGATTCTGCCCAACGCGCGCGGCCCGCTGATCGTCGATTTCTGCCTGCGCATCGGCTATACCACCATCCTCTTGGGAACCCTCGGCTTCTTCGGCCTCGGCGTCAGCCCGGAATCCCCCGACTGGGGTTCCACCATCGACGATGGCCGCAAACTGCTGTCGATCTTCCCCCACCCCGCCCTTGCCCCGGCGCTGGCCTTGATGAGCCTCGTTCTCGGCCTCAACCTGCTGGCCGACGGCTTGCGCGAAGAAAGCCTGAGGGATTGAACCCCCTCCGGCACGCTCCATCCCTATAGCCCTCTCCCAATGAAACGAGGCCGCCATGTCCGATGCATCCGCCCCCTGGGATCCCTCCAAGCCGATCCTCGAAATCTCGAATCTCTCGATTTCGTTTTTCACCCGTCTGCGTGAAATACCTGCCGTGATGGATTTCTCCTGCGCCGTGATGCAGGGCGAATCGATGGGCCTCGTGGGCGAATCCGGTTGCGGCAAATCCACCGTCGCCCTCGCGGTGATGCGCGATCTGGGCAAGAACGGCCGCATCGTCGGCGGCACGATCAAGTTCAAGGGCCGCGACCTGACGCACATGACCGAGGAAGAACTGCGCGTCATCCGTGGCTCGGAGATTGCGATGATCTATCAGGAACCGATGGCCTCGCTGAACCCGGCGATGAAGATCGGCGCGCAACTGGCCGAAGTGCCGATGATTCACCAGAACATGCCAAAAGCCGAGGCGTGGGCGCTGGCCCGCCAGATCGTCGCCGACGTCCGCCTGCCCGACCCCGACCGCATCATCAACGCCTATCCGCACCAGCTTTCGGGTGGCCAGCAACAGCGCATCGTCATCGCCATGGCGCTGATGTCGAAACCCGCCCTGCTGATCCTTGATGAGCCGACCACCGCCCTTGATGTGACGGTCGAGGCCGGCATCGTCGATCTGGTCAAGGAACTGGGCCGCAAATACGGCACCTCGATGTTGTTCATCTCGCACAACCTCGGCCTGATCCTGGACACCTGCGACCGGCTTTGCGTAATGTATTCCGGCGAAGCGGTTGAAACTGGCAACGTCATCGAAGTGTTCGACAAGATGCGCCACCCCTACACTCAGGCGCTGTTCCGCTCGATCCCGCTGCCGGGTGCCGACAAGAACTCGCACCCGCTGGTGTCGATTCCCGGCAACTTCCCCTTGCCGCACGAACGCCCACCGGGGTGCAACTTCGGCCCGCGCTGCGATTATTTTCAGGCCGGGCGCTGTGATGCCGCCGATATCGCGATGTCCACCGTCCCCGAAGACGACCGGCACGGCAGCCGCTGCCTGAAATGGACCGAGATAGATTGGAACGCGCCCATCACCAAGCGCGCCTCCAAACCGAAAACCCCGATCGGCAAAGTGGTGCTGAAGATGGAGGATCTGCGCAAATACTATGCCGTCTCCAGCGGCGCTTTCGGCGGCGGCGCCAAGAAAGTGGTCAAGGCCAATGAGACCCTGTCATTCGAGGCCCGTGAAGGCGAAACCCTCGCCATCGTCGGCGAATCCGGCTGCGGCAAATCCACCTTCGCCAAGGTGCTGATGGGATTGGAGACCGCCACCTCCGGCACCATCATGCTGTTTGACGAAAACGTGCAATCGACGCCAATCCAGCAGCGCAACACCGATACCGTCTCGTCGGTGCAGATGGTGTTCCAGAACCCGTTCGATACCCTCAACCCTTCGATGACCGTCGGCCGCCAGATCATCCGCGCGCTGGAGATTTTCAAATACGGCGCATCGGATGCCGAGCGCGAAGCCCGGATGCTGGAACTGATGGACCTCGTGAAACTGCCGCGCGCCTTTGCCGAACGCATGCCGCGTCAGCTTTCCGGCGGTCAGAAACAGCGCGTCGGCATCGCCCGCGCCTTTGCCGGTGGTGCCAAGGTGGTGGTGGCGGATGAACCGGTCTCGGCCCTTGATGTCTCGGTGCAGGCCGCCGTCACCGATCTTCTGATGGATATC
>JANNAV010000097.1:0-2062 GCA_031384695.1 Paracoccaceae bacterium | reverse complement strand
CTCGCCCAACACCCCCACGTCTGCGGCATAGCTGCGCAGCCCCTGCATCACCGCCTCGGAATTACCCGACTGCACGGTGATCCGCACCCCCGGATAGCGCGCGCGAAAATGCACCAGCACATGCAGAAGATGATGCGCGCTGTCGGCCAGAATGCGCAAACTTCCCACCCGCAGCGCCCGGCTTTCGGCCAGCAACTCCACCGCCTGATCCTCCGCCTCAAACAGCCGCCGGGTGATCGCCAGCAACCGCTCCCCGGCCCCGGTCAGCAGAACCTGCTTTTTGCGGCGGTCAAACAGCAGCACGTCATACTCGTCCTCCAGCTTGCGCACCTGATCGGATATCGCGGGCTGCGTCAGGTGCAACGCCTCGGCGGCCCGCGAAAACCCGCCACAGATCGCCACGTGATGAAAGGCACGCAACTGAACATAGCGCATTTTGGCACCTTCAAACTTATAGGTTGATCTGTATTAACGATTTTACATATAGCATCACCTGTGGAAAAACCACCCCGAACCCGCCACCCTGGCAAAGGACGCCGCCCATGCCCATCCCACCCCTCTCCGCCCCCGAACTGGGCGAGCCCTACCTGCTGACCCCCGGCCCTTTGACCACCGCCTACAGCGTCAAGGCCGCGATGCTGCGCGACTGGGGCTCGTGGGATGCTGATTTCCGCGCCATGACCCGCGCGATGTGTGATCAGATTCTGGCGCTGGCAGGTGATCACGATGGCCAGTTTGCCTGCGTGCCGATGCAGGGCTCGGGCTCGTTTTGTGTCGAGGCGATGCTGGGCACGCTGGTGCCGCGCGATGGCAAGGTGCTGGTGCTGGCCAATGGTGCCTACGGGTTGCGCGCTGCCGAAACCCTGCGCGTTCTTGGCCGGGCGTTCACCCTGATCGACAAAGGCGATTACCTGCCGCCGCGCGGCCCCGAAGTGGCCGCCGCCCTTAACGCCGATCCCGCCATCACCCATGTGCTGGCGATCCACTGCGAAACCTCGTCGGGCATCCTCAACCCGCTGGCCGAAATCACTGAGGCCGTCCACGCGCATGGCCGCAAACTGCTGATCGACGCGATGAGCAGCTTTGGCGCCGTCGATCTCGATATCCGCCGCTTGCCCTATGAGGCGATGGTGTCCTCGGCCAACAAATGCATTGAAGGGGTGCCGGGCTTCGGCTTTGTGGTGGCGCGCAAAGCAGCCCTTGAAGCCGCCCAGGGCAACAGCCATTCCCTCAGCCTCGATCTGCACGCCCAATGGGCAACGCTGCAGAAAACCGGCCAGTGGCGCTTTACCCCGCCCACCCATGTGGTCGCGGCCTTTCTTGAAGCTTTGCGCCTGCACCATCTCGAAGGTGGCATCGCCGCCCGCGGTGCCCGCTATGCCCGCAACCGCGATGTGCTGGTCGAAGGCATGCGCGCGCTGGGGTTTCAGACGCTGCTGCGCGACCGCTGGCTGTCGCCGATCATCGTCACTTTCTTCAACCCCGCGCATCCCGCCTTCGATTTCACCCGGTTTTACAACCTGATGAAGGCGCGCGGCTTCATCATCTATCCCGGCAAGCTGACGGTGGTGGCCTCGTTCCGCATCGGCTGCATCGGGCGGCTGGACGAACATGTGATGCGCCTTGTGGTCGCGGCGGCGGCCGGGGCGCTGGCCGAACTGGGTGTCGATTGTGCCGCCCCCCCGGCGCAGGCCCTTGCGGAACGCGCGAAACTTGTGGCCTGATGGGCCGATATTCGGAAAGTACCTGATATGAATGATATCTTGCGCGCGCCCCTGATGGTGAATGACCGCGCCTACCCCTGGCCAAAGGTGCCCGCCATCGCCATCTGCCTTGATGGCTGCGAGCCCGCCTATCTTGATGTCGCCATCGCCAAGGGCCTGATGCCCACCCTGCAACACATGCGGGCAAATGGCACCGACCGGCTGGCGCATTCGGTGATCCCGTCTTTCACCAACCCCAACAACCTTTCCATCGCCACCGGTCGCCCGCCCAGCGTGCACGGCATTTGCGGCAACTATCTGTTCGATCCCGAAACCGGCACCGAAGTGATGATGAACGA
>JANNAV010000064.1:0-8064 GCA_031384695.1 Paracoccaceae bacterium | reverse complement strand
TCCATGATCACCAGTTTCGAGGCGAAGGCGGCGGTGCGGGCGATGGCCACGCATTGGCGCTGGCCGCCCGACATGTTGCGGATCGGGTTATCGACGTTGGGGATTTTCACCGCCGTGGTTTTCAGCGCTTCGAGGGTGCGGGCGCGCATGGTCTTACGGTCCAGAATGGAAAACGGCCCGAGTTTCAGGGCGAACAGCTCGCGCCCCAGAAAAAGGTTCGAGGCCACGTCGAGATCATCGGCGAGGGCGAGGGTCTGGAACACCGTTTCGATCCCGGCCTCGCGCGCCTGCAATGGCCCTGAAAAGGCGACATCGCGGCCATCAAAGAACACCTTGCCGGCGCTGCGTTGCTCGACCGCGGTGATCTGGCGCACGAAGGTGGATTTGCCCGCGCCATTGTCGCCCACCACGGCCACATGCTCGCCCGCGCGCAGGATGAAATTCGCGTCTTCCAGCGCGTGAACGCCGCCGTAGTGCTTGGTCAGGCCACGGGTTTCAAGGATGGTATCGCTCATGCTCTGGCCCCGCGTTTTTGCCGCCACTGATCGAGCACGACCGCGCCCACGATGATCGCACCCATGGTCATATCCTGATAATAGGCGTCGAGTTTCAGGAAGGTGAAGCCCGAGATGATCACCCCCAGAATGAGCGCGCCCAACACGGTGCCGATGATCGAGCCGCGCCCGCCCGACAGCGAGACGCCGCCGATCACCGCCATGGTGATGGCCTGCAATTCATACATCACCCCCATGTTGGCCTGCGCGGTTTGCCCCTTTGACGACACCACGATGGCCGCTATCGAGGCCAGCATGGCGGCGATCACGTAGACCAGCACCTTGTGGCGGTCAACATTGATGCCCGACATGCGGGTGGCGGCCTCGTTCGAGCCTATGGCATAGCTGTGTTTACCGTATTTGGTATAGGTCATGATCAGGTGGAACAGCACCGCGAGGCCGACGAAGATGATCACCGGGCGCATGCCGGTGCCGATGGCGTTATAGCTGGTCGTGGGAAACGAGATCGGGTTGCCGGTGGACCACCAGCGCGCGAAACCGCGCGCCGACACCATCATGCCAAGGGTGGCGATAAAGGGCGGGATTTTGGTATAGGCCACCAGCGCGCCGTTGATCAGGCCTGCGAGCAGGCCCACGCCAAGGCCGATCACAATCGGCACCAGCACCGGCAGGTCCATCGCCCAGTCACCAAAGATCGCCTTGGGGTTGGGGTTGCCGTTCACCAGCGCGGTTTGCGCAAAGCTCATCGCCACCATGGCAGTGGCACCGACCACCGAACCCGATGAAAGATCAATGCCGCCGGTGATGATCACCTGCGTTACGCCGTTGGCGATGATGCCGACGGTGGCGACCTGCAGGATGATGATCGAGAGGCGCTGGGTGTTGAAGAGGCCCGTCACGTTGTCGCGGGTGTTGAAGAGGAAGCTGTCGCCGATGATCAGCCGCCCCAGCACCTCGAAGGCCAGCACGATGGCGACGAAGGCGATAAAGACGTTCAACTCTGGCGGTCTGGCTTTTTTGGTGGGATCGTATTTCAGGCCCCCAAGCCCGTGCGTCTGATCTGCCACGATGTGTTCTCCCCCGGATATCTGCTGATCAGTTTGCGTCCGCGCGGCCCTGCGCGGCAAGAGAAAAGGGCGGCGCTTTGGCGCGCCGCCCCAGGGTATCCCCGGAAGGGATCAGTTCTTCTTGGCGTAATCGGCGACGTTGGCCGGGGTGACCAGCTGGAACGGGATGTAAACCTTTTGGTCCACGGCCTCGCCCTTGCTGAGTTTGATCGCGGCATCAAGCGCGCCTGCGCCTTGACCGGCGGCATCCTGGAACACGGTGACGTCAAGATCGCCCGCCTGCATGGCCGCCAGAGCGTCCTGGGTGGCATCGACGCCGCCGACGACAACCGTTGCCATATCAATGCCCGCAGCTTTGATCGCCTGAATGGCACCGATTGCCATTTCGTCGTTGTTGGCGATCACGCCGTCAAACGCGGCACCGGTGGACAGCCAGTTGGTCATCAGGTTCTGCGCTTCTTCGCGCGACCAGTTGGCGGTTTGCTCGTCGATGATGTTCAGGGTGACGGCGCATTTACCGGCGGCCATCACGTCATGGATGTCGGCGGTGCGCTGAACGGCGGCCTGATTGGACAACTGGCCCATCATCACATAGACATTGGCATTATCTTTGCCGGCGGCCTTCAGCTGGGCGCAAACCTCGATGGTTTCGAGTGTACCGGAGTCCACCTCGTTTGACGCCACGAACGCCTGATTGTCCGGCAGCGTGTCGACGTTGACGGGCTGGCGGTTGACGTAGACCAGCGGGATGTTGGCGGCGGCAGCGGCATCCGACATCGCCTGCGTGGCCGAGGTATCGACCGGGTTCACGATGATGGCGCTGACACCCGAGGCGATGAAGTTGTTGATCTGGTCCAACTGCTTGGCGACATCATCCTGCGCGTCTTCGATCTGCAGGCTGACACCCAGTTCGGCGCTTTTGGCCTCCATGCCGTTGCGCAGAACGGTGAGGAAGTTATCGTCGAATTTGGCCATCGAAACGCCGATGCCGTCGGCCATTGCGCTGGTGCCCATAAGGGCGGCAAAACCGGCGATGATAAGGGTCTTTTTCATGTGTCTCTCCTCCAAAGATGGTGTCCGGCACACCTTGCTCTCCCTGCCGGACCGCCCCTTCGGGCGGTATTCGCGCGGTCGGGCGGCCTCAGGCGGCCATGCCCGACCGGATGAATTCCATCGAGGCGGCAAGCGCCGCCTGCGGGGCCGCAAGCGCGTGAACGCTGGCGGCAAAGGGCTCAAAGCTGATGGGGCCAGTATAGCCCGCGTCACGCAAGTTGCATAGCTGGGCCAGATTGCCGAGGCGGTCTTGCGCATCGACCAGAACCCGGTGGCCGTCGCGCATGTCGGAGACGCTGACCGCTGGGTCGGTCACACCGGATACGTGAACGATTCCAGTTAGTTCCGGGAATATTGCACCACCACCCGCGAGGTGATGGTGGAAAGTGTCATGCACGATGTAAAGGGTGCCCTGCCCGCCCAAAGCGGTGATCACATCGGCCAGAATGTCCTTGTGGCGCAGCGAGCAGACCTCGAAGCCCAAGGGTTCGACCATGGCTTTGAGGCCATGCGCGCGCAGCATCGGCAGCACCTCGCGCAGCGCGGTTTCGCAGGCGGCGCGGCTTTCGGCACGCCCGGTTGCGACACCATCATTGCGCGGAATGAGGCTGACAGCCTCGGCACCGGCGGCGACGGCGATCTGCATCAGCGCCTCGGCCTCGGCACGTTTGGCGTCGGACCAGTCGTTGAACATCTTGACCTCGGCCAGCGCCAGAAACCGCAGGCCACGATCCTTGACCGCATCCCCCACAACGCGGGGATCGGTGCCGCCAAACAGCGCGCCGGGCAGGTCGTTGCGGTACTCCACCCCGACGCAGCCAAGCTGCGACGCGAGGGTCAGGAACGCCTCCCAGCCAATATTCGGGGCGGTCATATGGTTCAGGGCAAACGGCGGCATCGAGGGTGATTCTCCACTTGGGCGGCGCAATCGAGCCGCTCAATATGGAATATCTATTCTATTTGTGCGGCAATTCAACCGAAAAATTCTAAAATTGACGGCAAAGATGCGGCGGCCGCTCAGAGCATCTCGCGGACATGGATGACCGGTTGCAGCAGGTGCTGGCTGGGGCGTTCGGCGTTCAGTGCCATGTCCAGCAGCAGGCGCATCATGGGGGCGAGGGGCGTGGCCTCGACAAGGGTGACCCAGCCTGCGGCAAGGCCGGCTTTGGAAACTTCGGTCAATTCGTTGACCACAAGCGCCACTTCGCCGGGCGCGCGGGCCTCGGTGAGGGCGGCGATGGCGCCCTCCATGCCGCCGCCGGCGACATAAATGCCGCGCAGGTGGGGCTCGCGGGCGAGCAGGGCGAGGGTTGTCTCGAAGGTGAGGGCGCGGGTTTCGAGGTTGATCAGGCTGTCCATCACCACAAGATGCGGCGCGCCTTCGCGCAGATAGGCGCGAAAACCGGCGTCGCGCAGATCGTGGCCATGCCAGCGGTGGCCGCCGATGAACACCGCGACCTTGCCGGGACCTTTGGCGGCAAGCGCCGTGATCCAGCCCGCCACCCGCCCGGCTTTGAGGTTATCGACCCCCAGATAGCCCGCGCGCTGGCCTTCGGCAAAGTCGGAAAGCAGGGCAAAGACCGGCACGCCTGCGGCCTTCAGCGCGGTGACGGCGGCGGTGATTTCGGGGTGGTTGACGGCGGTGGCGGCCACCACATCGCAGCGCCCGATCATAGCCCTGAGCAGGGCCGCCATTTCGGCGGGGGCCTGCGAGTTGGCATAGCTGAGCGCAAGGTCCACCCGCGCCCGGGTTTCGGCGGCGACCCCGGCGGTGAGGGTTCGGGTGAAATCCTGATAGAACGCCTGCCCCCCCTTGTGCAGCACCACGCCCAGACGCAGGGTTGGCAGGTCCGGAGGGACGGGCGACAGTTGTGCGGCCGCCGGATGACCGGTTGCGCGCGCGGCGGCTACGATGCGGGCCAATGTTGCGGCATGCACCGGCTCGCGGCCATTCAGGGCGCGGTCAACCGTGGCGACGGATACCCCCGCTGCGGCCGCAAGTTCTGCCATTCCGGGGCGTTTGGCCATGATATCCTCGGTTTTTTTTGACGATATATCGTCATCCAGAGATATGGTCTGACGATTTTTGACGAGATGTCAAATGCTGCCGGTTGCGGGCGGGCGGATTTGCCCGTTACGATAAGCGGATAACGCGCGGATGTTGCGGGGAGGACCAGATGGCCAGACGTGATTACAGCCTGCTTGGCCCGGACGGGGCGCGGGCGGTGGAGACGGGGCTTGCGGCGGCGGAGTGGTATCACAGCGAGGTGCCGCGCCGGGTGATGAAAGAGCTGATGCAGCGGCGTGATGGCCCGGCGATCCGCGATACGGTGATCCTTTATGGTGCGATGATCGGCGCGGCGGCGGCGGGGATTGTCCTTTGGGGCAGCCTGTGGGCGGTGCCTTTCTGGCTGGCTTACGGGGTGCTTTATGGCTCGGCGTCGGACAGCCGGTGGCACGAGTGCCAGCACGGCACGGCGTTCAGGACACCCTGGATGAACGAGGTGGTCTATCAGATCGCCTGTTTCATGATCGTGCGCAACCCGGCGACGTGGCGCTGGAGCCATGCGCGCCATCACACCGACACCTATATCGTGGGCCGTGATCCCGAAATTGCGGTGATGCGCCCGCCTGCCTTTGTCAAGGTGATCGGCAATTTCTTTGGGATTTTCGATGCTTATGTGGGGTGGAGCCGGATGCTTTTGAACGCGAGCGGGCGGTTGCATCCTGAGGAGGCGACGTATGTGCCGGCGCATGAGGCGACGAAGGTGGTGCGGGTGGCGCGGATCTGGATGGCGATTTATGCCGCGACGCTGGCGCTTGCGGTGGTTCTGGGATCAATCCTGCCATTGATGGTGATCGGGTTGCCACGGCTTTACGGCGCGTGGCACCACATTCTGACAGGGCTTTTGCAGCATGGCGGGCTTGCGGATAATGTGACCGATCACCGGCTGAACGCGCGGACGGTCATGATGAACCCGGTGTCGCGGTTCATCTATTGGAATATGAATTACCATGTGGAGCATCACATGTTTCCGATGGTGCCTTATCACGCCCTGCCCCGGCTGCATGCGCTGATCAGGGATGATCTGCCGGCACCAAACCCTTCGATTGCGGCGGGATTTGCCGAGATGTGGTCGGCGTTGCGGCGGCAGTTGGCCAATGAGGAGTATTTCGTAAAGCGGGCGTTGCCGGTGACGGCGCGGCCTTACCGCGAGGATTTCCACGCAGCAGCCCTTGGCGCGGCAGCAGAATAGGAGCGGAAATGAGCGGTTGGATTGAGGTTTGCGGCACCGGGGATATCGACGAGGAAGACCTGATCCGGTTTGATCATGCGGGGGCGACCTATGCGGTTTATCACGCGCCGGGTGGCGCGTTTTATGCCACGGCGGGACTGTGCAGCCACGAGGCGGTGCATCTGGCGGACGGGTTGGTGATGGGCCATCTGATCGAGTGCCCAAAGCACAACGGCCAGTTCGACTACCGGACCGGCGAGGCAAAGCGCGCGCCGGTTTGTGTGAACCTGCGCACCTATCCGGTGAAGGTCGAGGCCGGCCGGGTGTGGCTGGGGGTGGGCGCATGACACAGCGCATGACACAGCGCCTGACGGTCGCCGACCTGCGCGGGATGCGCGGCAAGCGGCAGTTGGCGATGCTGCGGGTGGAGACGCTGGAGGAGGCGGAGGCGGCGGCGCGGGCGGGGGTGGAACTGCTTTCGGTGCCGCCGACGATGATCTTTGACGGGCGGTTCCGCGAGGTGGCGCCGGATGCCTTCGCCTTTCCGGGCGACAATTATTACGAGATCGGCGGTACGGCGGATTTTCTGAAATGGGCCTTTCCGCTGATGAAACATGGCGCGGACGCGGTGTATTGTTCGGGCAGTTTGCAAACGGTGCGCGCCTTGGCGGATCACGGGGTGCCGGTGTGCGGGCATGTCGGGCTGATCCCGTCAAAGCGCACCTGGACGGGCGGCTTCAAGGCGGTGGGCAAGACGCTGGACAGCGCCAAGTTGGTGTATCGGCAATGTATGGATTTGCAGGCTGCGGGGGCTTTCGCGGTGGAGATCGAGGTGGTGCCCGAGGCTGTCACCAAGGCGATTGCGGCGCATTGCGATTTGTTCCTGATCTCGATGGGGGCGGGGGCGGCGGGGCATGCGCAGTATCTCTTCAGCGATGACGTGCTGGGGCAGACAAAGGGCCACGTGCCACGCCACGCGCGCCGTTATGCCGATTTCGCAGCCGAGGCGGCGCGGTTGCAAGAGATGCGGGTAGCGGCGATGGGAGAGTTCGTCGGCGAAGTCCGCTCGGGCGCCTATCCGGCGGCGGCGCATCTGGTGCCCTGCGACCCCGATGTGGTGGCCGCGTTTTGCGATTGGCTGGACGGGCCGCGAGGTTAGGCGGAGTTTTGCGCCCGAACTGATCTGGAAAAGCGCCTGATGGCGCGTTTGCCCGGGTTTGTTGCTCATTAGGCCGGAGGCCGCTTGAGCAAGGGATGTTCCGCAATCGGGTGGGTTAGGCAAATCAGGGCGCGTTTGCCTGGCCTGGCGCACTATCGCGACCGCCGGGGCGATGGCCCCTTGCTTGTTTGAAATTAAATCCGGCAAGAAACAGGGGGGCCGGGGCGTTTCTAACAAAGCCCGCCCTGCCCTGCATGATGAGCAGGAAATCCCCGTCCGAGAAGCGCAGGGTTTCGATGCTGGTCAGGGTGTCGGTATCGCCAGTGCTGGTCTGGGTGACGTCCAGTTGCCCGGTGCGAAATCGAACATGGTGAACTCCGACTGATTGCCGATGAACGGCGCCACGTCGATACCGTCATCGCCGTTGATGCTGTCATCGCCCGCGCCGAACAGGAACACGTCGTTGCCGCCGCCGCCGTTCATCACATCGTCGCCCGCACCACCGCCGAGGAAGTTGCGCAGCGCGTTGCCGGTCAGAACATCGTCAAAGCGCGAATCGATGACCCGCTCGATCCGCGAGATCATATCGCCCTCGGCATCGCCGAAAAGGCCGGTGACGGTCAGCAGGTTGACGGTGACGGCGGCACCCGATGTCACATAATCGAGCGTGTCGCTGCCCGCGCCGCCGTCGATGATATCGGCCCTCGCGCTGCGGCGGATGCGGTTGGCGGAAGCGTTGCCGGTGACGGTATCATCAAAGGCCGAGCCGAACACCACCTCAAAGCCCGAAACGACATCGCCTGCGGCGTCGCCCAATGAGCCGGTGCCTGCGAAGAGATCAACGCGGATGCCCGAGGCGGCGGTACGGTAATAGAAGGTGTCGGTGCCCGCGCCGCCGTCCATCGTATCGGCACCCGCGCCGCCACGGAGCAGGTTCACGCCTGTGTTGCCGGTGAGGTTATCGGCGAAGGCCGAGCCTGCGAGCCGCTCGATCCCGGCGAACACATCGCCTGCGGCCTCGCCCTGCGTGCCGG
>JANNAV010000361.1:0-1566 GCA_031384695.1 Paracoccaceae bacterium | reverse complement strand
CGAGATGTTGATTACCGGTCGTGAACGCGAGTTCTGGGAATTCTGGATCAAGGCCGAAACCTGGAACCCGAACGCCATCACCAAAGAGGCGATTGATGAATGGATCGGCTGCCTGTCTGCCCCGGGCGGATTGCGTGGCTGTCTGGAAACCTACCGCGCCGGGTTGAAGAACGGGCGCATCAACAGCGAGTTGAAGAAAATCCCGTTAACCCTGCCCATCCTGACCATCGGCGCGCCAGAGTTCTTTGGCGAGTTGGTCAAAGGCCAGATGGAAAAGATGGCAAGCGGGGTCGAACGGTCCGAGGTGTTTCAGGAATGCGGGCACAGCCTTGCACTGGAGGCCCCCGACCGGCTGGCACAAACCTTGCGCGACTTCATGCTGAACCGCGCCTGACACAACGAACCGCCCCCGGCAGCCGTCGGGACAACATTCTGGGAGGAGACCCGAAAATGATCACCAAAAGAACGCTTCTGGCGCTGGCGCTTTCCACGGCACTGGTGCCGTGCGTGGCACTGGCCGAAATCGCCGCCGACATCCAGCACCCACTTTGGTACACGGCCCCGTCGGCCAAGACCATGGAACTTGCAGCGCTTGACAAACTTGACGGCGTTGTTGTGTCGGATGGTCAGGACGGCGCCGCAGGCTTTCCGGCCGCCGATCTGATGCTGACGCCCGAACAGATCGAAAAGGTCAAGGCGGGCAAGTTTACCGTCGCCATTTCGATGGGGTGGTCCGGCGATGACTGGGCCAGCCAGCAGTTGATCGGCCTTAAGGAAACCTTTGCCGCTTATGGCATCGAAGTGGTTGCTGAGACCAATGCCAACTGGGACGACGCCCGCCAGATTGCCGACCTTGAAACCATCGCTGTGCTGAAGCCCAGTCTGGTGGTCTCAATCCCGCTGAACGGCCAGACCACTGCGACGGCTTTCAAGCGGCTGCAAGAGGCCGGGACCAAGATCGTGTTTATCGACCAGGCCGTTGAGGGCATGGTTGCAGGTAAGGATTACGCCTCTATCATCTCGTCCGACAATCTGGCGCTGGGCATGTATCTGGCCGATACGCTGGCAGCATCATTGGGTGGCAAGGGTGACGTCGCGGCGATGTATTTCGCAAACGATTTCTACGTGACTAACCTGCGGTATGAGGGCTTCATCGCCCGCGTCATGGCAAAGTATCCTGATCTGAACGTGGTCGTGGCAGCCGGTCACAATGACCCGAACAAGGGCCAGGAAGTGGCACAGGGCGTGCTGGCGCGGTACCCAACGCTGTCGGGTATGTATGCCAGCTGGTCGATCCCGGCGATGGGGGCAGTGACCGCAGCGACCGTTGCAGGCCGCACATCTGCCGACTTCAAGATCGTGAACGAAAACTTTGACCAGATTGTCGCACTGAACATGTCGCAGAATGGGTTCATCGCGGGAATTTCGTCGCAGCGCCCCTATGATCAGGGCGTGGCCGAAGCCAAGGTGGGTGCGCTGGCGCTGATTGGCGAGGTGACACCGCCCTACGTTGTGGTGCCGCCGCTGAAGGTGACGCGCGACGTGCTGCCAGCCGCGTACAAGACC
>JANNAV010000040.1:0-4517 GCA_031384695.1 Paracoccaceae bacterium | reverse complement strand
ATCCGGGTGCCGTTGAAGGACGCGCGCACCTTGCACCACGATATGGAAGGCCGTCATGGCGCCGGTAAAGTGGTGATGCGCACGGCCGTGGCCGGCACCGGCATCATCGCCGGTGGCCCGATGCGCGCGGTGTTCGAGATGTTGGGCCTGCAAGATGTGGTGGCAAAGTCCATCGGCTCGCAGAATCCCTACAACATGATCCGTGCGACTATCGACGGGTTGAAGCAGGAAACCTCGCCGCGCCAGGTGGCCTCGCGCCGTGGCAAGAAAGTGGCAGAGATCCTGCGCAAGCCCGAAGCCGAAACCGTGGAGGCCTGATCATGACCGAAAAGAAAGTCCCCACCGGCAAAACCATTGTGGTCAAGCAGGTGGCCTCGGCTGCCCGCCGCCCGGCGATTCAGACCGCAACCCTCAAGGGTTTGGGCCTGAACAAGATGAACCGTACCCGCGAATTGGAAGATACGCCTTCCGTGCGCGGCATGGTCAACAAGATCTCGCATCTTGTGACGATCATTGAAGAGCGCGGGTAGGTCGCGAAGTTGTTAGCCAGAGTCGGGGCACGCCCCGACCTACGCATTGAAGCGCCCCGGTCGCAAGACTGGGGCGTTTTGCGGTTTGTGGTGGTTAACGGGTTGAAAAGGCTTGAAAGATGCCGTCACCTTGGTGTCGGAAGAACCGTCATGCACGCGGCGGGTTTCCGTCGCTACACCGGCGTGCCGCCGGGCGTGGTTAACGCGGGCCATTCAGGCGTTGAAACGAATCTTCCCAAACGCCATTGCCGTGCTATCCTGCCACCATGCTCCGGGGGAGACGGGGTGATTTCAGGGAGGGTATTATGGCCGCAAAATATGCCGGAGGCTGCGCGCATTGCCACGTGACAGCCGCTGCCGAGCCGATCGACAACCACGAATGCCACTGCAACGTCTGCAAGTCCGTGACCGGGCAGCAGCACACCCATGTGGCGTTTTTCAACCATGGCGATGTGACGGTGGATCATCCCGAAAAGATCAAGCGGGTGCCGTTCAATGCGGGCAACCCGGATGGGCCGCTGGAGATCTGCCTTTGCACCGATTGCGGGGCCGTGCTGATGCTGGACGACAAGCAAAAGCGCATCCGGGTGGCGGTGCCGAATGTGATGGGCTATGACGATGCGGCGTTTCCGAAGGCGACGTATCATGCGTTCTGGGACGAGACCAAGGGCTATGAAAAGCCGCATGATGGACGGCCGGTTCATCACGCGCTGCGGCCGGAGTTTCACTGGCCTGCGGGGGCGTGACCTGCAGCGCGGGGTGAAGCCCGCCCTACTCGCCACGCGTCAGCTTTTTGGGGTGAGCATAAATGCTCACCCTGCATCTTGCTCCACGCTGACCTTTCCCCTATACGCCCCCGGTGGCCGCCTATGGCCATGAGAATCGTCATCGCCGTGTTTGTCCTCGCCGTCGCAGCCTGGGCAGTTCCGGCATAGGAGAATGCGACATGAAACTGAATGAACTTGCCGACAATGCCGGCGCGACCAAGAAACGCAAGCGGGTGGCCCGTGGTCCGGGTTCGGGATCGGGCAAGACCGCCGGCCGGGGTATCAAGGGGCAGAAATCCCGTGGTGGCGTGGCCATCGGCGGCTATGAGGGTGGCCAGATGCCGCTGTACCGGCGTTTGCCGAAGCGCGGTTTCAACAAGCCAAACCAGAAGCGCTTTGCGGTGATCAATCTGGGTCTGATCCAGAAATTCATCACCGAGGGCAAGCTGGATGCGAAGCTGGACATCACCGAAGACATGTTGGTGGCGGCGGGCCTGACGGGCCACAAGCGCGACGGTATCCGGGTGCTGAACAAGGGCGAGATCACCGCGAAAATCTCGCTGCATGTGACCGGCGCTTCGGTGACGGCAGTGGAGGCGGTTGCCAAAGCGGGCGGCGCCATCACGATCACGGCGCTGGAGCCGAAAACGGCGGAATAACGGGTTGTGAGCGGGCCTAGGACCGCTTACATCGGGTAAATGTTTTCCCGCGCCGCCAACCGGAAAACGGTTCGGCGGCGCTGTCCTTGAAAGAGACCGGATATGGCATCTGCTGCAGAGCAAATGGCGGCGAACCTCAGTTGGGGTGCGCTTGGCAAGGCGACCGACCTTCGGCAACGCATTCTTTTCACCGTGGCGCTGTTGATGGTGTACCGGCTGGGCACCTTTATTCCGGTGCCGGGCATCGATGGCACGGCCCTTCGCAACTTCATGGATGGGCAGGGCGCGGGGATCGGCGGCATCCTGAGCATGTTCACCGGCGGTGCCATCAAGCGGATGGGGATATTCGCGCTGGGGATCATGCCCTATATCTCGGCGTCGATCATCATTCAGTTGCTGGCCTCGATGGTGCCGGCGCTGGAGCAGTTGAAGAAGGAAGGCGATTCCGGCCGCAAGAAGATGAACCAGTACACCCGGTATCTGACCGTGGGTCTGGCGATCATGCAGGGCTGGGGGATTGCGGTTTCGATCGCGGCGGGCGGATTGGCGCATGACCCGGACCTGTTTTTCAAGCTGTCCTGCGTGATCACCCTGGTGGGCGGCACCATGTTCCTGATGTGGCTGGGCGAGCAGATCACCGCGCGCGGCATCGGCAACGGTGTGTCACTGATCATCTTTGTCGGCATCGTGGCGGAGATACCGGCGGCGATGGCGCAGTTTCTGAGCCAGGGCCAGTCGGGGGCGGTTTCCACCCCGGTTATTCTGGGCGTGATGGTGATGGTGGTGGCGGTGATCGCCTTCGTGGTGTTCATGGAGCGGGCGCTGCGCAAGATCCACATCCAGTATCCGCGCCGTCAGGTGGGCATGAAGGTATATGATGGCGGATCGTCGAACCTGCCGATCAAGGTGAACCCGGCGGGGGTTATTCCGGCGATTTTCGCCTCGTCGCTGTTGTTGCTGCCGACCACGCTGGCGGCGTTTTCGGGGGCGAACACCGGGCCGATCATGTCAACCGTGCTGGCGTATTTCGGGCCGGGGCAGCCGCTTTATCTGTTGTTCTTCGTGGCGATGATCGTGTTTTTCGCCTATTTCTATACCGCGAACGTGTCTTTCAAGACCGATGAGGTGGCGGATAACCTGAAGAACCAGAACGGCTTTATCCCCGGTATCCGGCCGGGGCAGAAGACGCAGGACTATCTGGATTACGTGGTGACGCGGGTTTTGGTGCTGGGGTCGGCCTATCTGGCGGCGGTGTGCCTGTTGCCCGAGATTTTGCGCAACCAGTTCGCTATTCCCTTCTATTTCGGCGGCACCTCGGTGTTGATCGTGGTGTCGGTGACGATGGACACCATCAACCAGATCCAATCGCATCTGCTGGCGCATCAATACGAAGGGCTGATCGAGAAATCGCAGCTTCGCGGCAAAAAGCGCACGGGGGCCACGAAGCCTCCGGCCCGTCGGTAAAGGGAAACCATGGTCAACATCATCCTACTCGGGCCTCCGGGTGCAGGCAAAGGCACGCAGGCGAAGCGTCTGGTTGAGACGCGCGCCATGGTGCAGCTTTCAACCGGCGACATGCTGCGCGAGGCGCGCACTTCGGGGACCGAGATGGGGCGGATGGTGGCTTCGGTGATGGATAGCGGGGCTTTGGTCACCGACGAGATCGTGATCGGGCTGATCGAGGAAAAGCTGAACCATCCGGCGGCGGGCGGCTTCATCTTTGACGGGTTTCCGCGCACTCTGAAGCAGGCGGATGCCTTGGGGGCACTGCTGGCGCGCAAGGGGCAGGCGCTGGATGCGGTGATCGAGATGCAGGTGGATGATGCCGCACTGGTGGCGCGGATTTCCGGGCGTTATACCTGCGGCAATTGCGGTGAGGTGTATCACGACACCACCCGGCCGGTGAAAGTGGCGGGCGTTTGCGACAATTGCGGCTCGCATGATCTGAAACGGCGGGCGGATGACAATGCCGAGGCGCTGAAGACGCGGCTGATGGAATATTACAAGAAAACCTCGCCGCTGATCGGCTATTATTATGCCAGGGACAAGCTGTCGGCGGTGGATGGATTGGGCGAAATGGATGCGGTTTCGGCCGCCATTGCCGCCATTCTTGATAAGCGCTGAGAATCACTGCGGCCGCCCTTGACGCTTGGCTGAAAAGCCCATAAAGCACGGCGTCCCGCTGCGGAATTGCTTTGGGTCTCCCCATGTCGGGATTCGGTCCTCACTGCCATCAGGCAGGGTGGAGTTGTGAAAAAAGGTTCTGGCACTACGGAACCGCAACTGAAAAGGAAGACACGTTTGGCACGTATTGCTGGCGTCAACATCCCGACTGCAAAGCGGGTACCCATCGCACTTACCTACATCGCAGGCATCGGCCCGGCCATTGCCGAGCAGATCTGTGCCTCGATCAACATCGACCGCGCCCGCCGCGTGAACCAGCTTTCGGACAGCGAAGTTCTGGCGATCCGCGAGTTCATTGATGCCAATGTCAAGGTCGAGGGCGATCTGCGCCGCGAAACCTCGATGAACATCAAGCGTCTGATGGATCTGGGCTGCTA
>JANNAV010000374.1:0-13035 GCA_031384695.1 Paracoccaceae bacterium | reverse complement strand
CTGAATAGGGGCTGTTCCAACCAGGATGGCTTTGGCTATGCTGGGGGTCGGCGTCCGGGCATTCCCTTGGACCAACCAGAAAGGCGCCCCATGTGCAAAGACTGCAATTACACCATCCACGCAGCGCAGCATCATTTCGGCTGGAACAACGCCTTTGCGCCGGTGCAGCGCGCGGAACCGGGGGCGACGATCCTGTTTCACTGTCAGGATGCGGCAGCGGGGCAGTTGGGCCGGAACTCGGGCGTCGCGGATATTGTGACCTTGGATTTTGGCCGGATCAACCCGGTGTCGGGGCCGATCTTTGTGGAAGGGGCCGAACCGGGCGATGCCTTGAAAATCACCATCGACAGTTTTGCGCCATCAGGCTGGGGCTGGACGGCGAATATTCCGGGGTTTGGCCTGTTGGCGGATCAGTTCCCCGACCCTGCGCTGCACATCTGGGGCTATGATGCCGCCAGCCTTGCGCCTGCATTGTTTGGCCGCGAAGGCCGCGTGCCGTTAAAGCCGTTCGCGGGCACCATCGGCAACGCGCCTGCCGAGGCGGGTCTGCATTCGGTGGTGCCGCCGCGCCGGGTGGGTGGCAATCTGGACATTCGCGATCTTTCGGCGGGCACGGTGCTGTATCTGCCGGTTGAAGTGGCGGGGGCCTTGTTCAGCGTCGGCGATACGCATGCCGCTCAAGGCGATGGCGAGGTGTGCGGCACCGCGATTGAAAGCCCGATGGATGTGGTGCTGACGCTGGACGTGGTTAAGGGCGCGCATCTGAAGTCGCCGCGCTTTACCACACCGGGGCCGGTGACGCGGCATCTGGACGCCAAGGGGTATGAGGTGACGACGGGCATCGGGCCCGATCTGATGACCGGCGCGCGTGATGCGGTGGCGGGGATGATTGATCTTTTATGTGCCACGCGGGGGATGTCTGCGGTTGACGCATATATGCTGTGTTCAACCTGCGGCGATCTGCGGATATCCGAAATTGTGGATATGCCAAACTGGGTGGTCAGCTTCTATTTCCCGCGCTGCGTGTTCGAATAGGCGCGCAAATTGCCTAAGAAAAAGGCGGGCGTTCAACCTTGGGGCTATCTGCGCCCAAAAGACCATCAAATACGCGCTTGCCGGGTGCGGTAGAATCGGCCCAACCTGTGCTGGCGCTTGTTGACGGCCTCTTATCTGGGGCTAGGTGGGCGAAAGAAGGGCATGGGGTTTGGCATGGATCAGGTTGAAGGACGCGCGCCGTTTCGGGGATATGAGACATGGTATCGCGTGACGGGGGATCTGGCCTCGGGCAAGCCGCCGGTCTTTATCCTGCATGGCGGGCCGGGGGCGGCGCATAACTACGTCGACAGCTACAAGCATCTGGCGTCGGGTGGCCGGGCGGTGGTGCATTATGATCAACTTGGCTGCGGCAATTCCACGATTTTGCCCGACAAGGGCGGTGATTTCTGGACGGTGCAACTGTTCGTGGACGAGCTGGAAAATCTGATCGACCATCTGGGCGCGCGGGCGGGGTTTCATGTGCTGGGGCAAAGCTGGGGCGGCATGCTGGCAGCGGAATATGGCACGCGCCGTCCGGTGGGCCTGAAATCCCTGACGATTGCCAATTCGCCCGCCTCGATGGCGCTATGGTCGTCCGAGGCGATGCGGCAACGGCGCGACATGCCGCAGGATATTCAGGACACGCTGAACAAGCACGAGGCGCTGGGGGATTACGCCAATGGCGATTATCAGGCGGCAACAATGTGGGTGTATGAGCGCCACGTCTGCCGCGTGGTGCCGTTTCCGGCGGAAGTGACCGAAACCTTTGATCAGGTGGCGCGCAATCCAACCGTCTATAACGTGATGAACGGGCCGAACGAGTTTTTTGTGATCGGCACGTTGAAACATTGGGATGTGATCCCGGAGTTGCCGAAAATCAATGTGCCAACCCTGGTGATATCAGGCCGCTATGATGAGGCCACACCGGCTTGCGTGCAGCCCTATAAAGACCATATCGCTGGCGCGGAATGGGTGATTTTTGAAGACAGCAGCCATATGCCGCATGTCGAAGAGATGGCTTTGTGCATGGCAACGGTGGGTGGTTTTCTGACGAAACACGACTGAAGATACAAAAACAAACGGGGAGATACGCATGAAAAAGTTTCTGTTGGCCACCGTGATGGCGGGGGCGTTTGGTGTGACCAGCCTGCCTGTGCAGGCCGAATATCTGGCCGAACATCGCGGCGGCACCATGCGCCTTGTGGCGCGGTCGGCGGCGGGTACGGTGGATCCGCATATCAATTACACGTTGCAATACTGGCAGATTTATCAGGGCCTTTATGACGGGTTGCTGGGCTTCAAAAAGGCCGCAGGGGCCGAAGGATTTGAAAAGGTTCCCGATTTGGCCGAGGCGATGCCCGAGGTTTCGAATGACGGGAAAACCTATACCTTCAAGATCCGCAAAGGTGTCATGTTTTCGAACGGGCAAGAAGTGGGCGTCAAAGACGTGGTGGCGTCGCTGCAGCGCATCTTCAAAGTGTCCAGTCCGACGGCGGGCGGTTTTTATGCGGTGATCGTGGGGGCGGACAAGTGTTTGGCCGATCCGGCAACCTGCACGCTGGAAGGCGGTGTTGTGGGCGATGAGGCGGCAGGCACCGTCACCATCAACCTGACGCGGCCAGATGCGGAATTTTTCGATAAACTGGCGCTGCCGCATGCGGTGATCCTGCCTGCCGACACGCCCGCCACCGATGCAGGCACCACGCCGGTGCCGGGCACGGGGCCTTATTACATTTCGGCCTATGATCCGAATACCGGCATGACCATGGCGCGCAACCCGCATTTCAAAGTCTGGAGCGAGGATGCCCAGCCGGATGGTTACCCGGATGTGATCCAGTACGATTTCGGCCTGACGGATGAGGCCGAGGTCACAGCCGTGCAGAACGGCGAGGCGGACTGGATGTATGATCAGCCCCCGACAGACCGTCTGGGCGAGATCGGCACCACCTATAAGGATCAGGTTTATATCACCCCGCTGACGGCGTGGTGGTATGCGCCGATGAACACCAACCTGCCGCCGTTTGACAACCTCAAGGCGCGGCAGGCGGTGAACTTTGCGCTGGATCGCAACACGCTGGTCAACCTGTTTGGCGGGCCGGTGCTGGCGGCACCGGTATGCCAGGTTTTGCCGCCGGATTTTCCGGGCCATGAACCCTATTGCCCCTACACCGTTGATCCGGGCACCACATGGTCTGCACCCGATCTGGACAAGGCAAAGGCATTGGTCGAGGAATCGGGCACCAAAGGCCAGAAGGTGACGATCATTGCCGAGGATACCGCCGTGTCCAAGGCAATCGGCACCTATATGCAATCGGTGCTGACGGATATCGGCTATGAGGCCGAGGTAAAGCCGATCTCGCCGAATATCCAGTTCACCTATATCCAGAACACCAACAACAAGGTGCAAATCTCGATCACCCAGTGGTATCAGGATTACCCCGCCGCGTCGGATTTTCTGAACATCCTGTTCGGCTGTGCCAGCTTTACGCCGGGGTCTGACAGTTCGATCAACATCGCGGGCTTTTGTGACAAGGACATTCAGGCCAAGATGGATGCGGCGCTGTTGTTGGGGGTAACCGATCCGGCGGCGGCCAATGCGATGTGGACGGAAATCGACAAGGCGGTAACGGATGCAGCCCCAATGGCCGCGCTGTTCACGCCGAAGCGGATTGATTTTGTGTCCAAACGCGTTGGCAACTTCCAGTTCAACTCGCAGTTTTACTGGATGGTCAGCCAGTCTTGGGTGCAGTGATAAAGCCACTGCAATGACCATTGCAACCGTATCGGTCAGTCGTGGCCCATGGGCCACGGCTTTGCGCCGCCTGCTGCGCGACCGCGCGGCATTGGCGGCGCTTGGTGTTTTTCTGCTGATTCTCGCGGCCTGCCTGCTGGCCCCGGTCTATGCCCATTGGGCGGGCGTGCAGCCGTTCAAATCCACGCTGAATGCGGTCATTGTGATTGATGGCGCCGAGCGCCCGGTGATGGAATTGCCAACCGAAGGGCTGGCGCTGGGCTATACGCCGATCGGGCCGACATGGGTGTTTGGCAGCTACTTTCTGGGGGCGGATAATCAGGGCCGCGATGTGATGGCGCGGTTGCTGTATGGCGGCATGAATTCCTTTGCCATCGCCGGCGCCGCCACAATTTTCACGCTGAGCTTTGCCACGTTGATCGGGCTGGTTGCCGGGTTTTTTGGTGGCATTGTCGATATGGTGCTGTCGCGCATTCTGGATGTGCTTTGGGCGTTTCCGGTCTATCTGCTGGCGATATCGCTGTGCGTTGTCATGATCACGTCAAGCATTACCATCGGGCCGTTCGTGATCGAATCCGGGTCGCTGTGGCTGCCCATCTTCATCATCGGGCTGATCTACATCCCTTACGTCGCGCGGCCCATCCGGGGCCAGGTCATGGCGCTGCGCAACAGTGATTTCGTCATGGCGTCCATCGGGCTGGGTGCGCCGCCTTCGCGCATCCTCATCAAGGATATCCTGCCCAATATCTCGACCACGCTGATCGTGTTCGTGCCCATCATGATGGCGCTGAACATGCTGACGGAAAGCGCGTTGTCGTTTCTGTCCATCGGCGTGCAACCCCCCGATGCCAGTTGGGGCACGATCATTCAGGATGGCCAGACGCTGCTCTATACCCGGCCCGTGGTGGCCTTGGCACCGGGTTTGATGATAGTGGCATCGGTGCTGTCGCTGAATGTGTTCGGCGATGGCTTGCGCGACGCGCTGGACCCGAAATCGAAGATAAAGCTGAGGCGCGGCGCATGATTTATGCAGTGGCGCAGCGGTTGGTGCAAATGGTGTTCGTGATGGTGGGCATCAGCTTGCTGGTGTTTGCGATCTTTTTTGGCACGCCGGGGGTGGATCCTGCCGCGCGCATTGCCGGGCGCAATGCGTCGCCCGAGGTGCTGGAGGCGGTGCGGATCAGCTTTGGCTTTGATCAGCCGTTTTATGTGCAGTACCTGGTGATGATGAGAAAGATTTTCATCACCGGCGATCTGACCAGCTTTGTGAACCGGGGCTGGAAAGTGGTGCCTGCGGTGCTGGACACCATTCCTGTCACTTTAAGTCTGGTGATGGGGGCTGCTGTACTGTGGGTGGTGTTCAGCATCATCATCGGCGTGCTGGCGGCGGCCTACCGCGACAGTTGGATCGATAAGCTGTTGATGATCCTTGGCCTGATCGGCATTTCGATGCCGGTCTACTGGCTGGGCGAGGTGATGAACCTGATCACCCAAAGCCGATATCACGACACTTGGTTGTTTTCGTGGGTGCCGCCTTTGGGATACAAAAATTTCGGCGATGATCCAAAGGGTTGGTTTCTGACCTTGATCATCCCGTGGTTCACGCTGTCGATCCTCTATATCGGCCTTTATGGCCGGGTGCTGCGCGCCAGCATCACCGAGGCGTTGCAGGAAGATTATATCCGCACGGCGCGGGCCAAGGGGCTGTCAGAAACGCGGATTCTTTTACGCCACGCACTGCGCACCTCTTTGATCAGTTTCGTCACGCTGTTCGGGTTGGATTTTGGCGCGCTGGTGGGCGGGTCGGCGTTGTTGACCGAAGTGGTGTTTGGTCTGCAGGGCGTGGGCAAGCTGACGTTCGATGCGCTGCAAAACCTTGATCTGCCGGTGATCATGACGACCGTGCTTTATGCGTCGTTCTTTGTGGTATTGGCCAATGCGGTTGTCGATGTGGTCTATATCCTGCTGGACCCGCGGGCGCGCACGGCATGATCTTGCAAGTGCGCGATCTGAAGGTGTCGTTTCGCACCGAACAGGGCGTAGTGCGCGCAATTGACGGCGTGTCGTTTGATGTGCGGACGGGCGAGGTGTTGGGGATTGCGGGCGAATCCGGGTCTGGCAAGACGGTCACGCTGCTGGCAGTGATGGGGCTGATCACCGATCCGAACGCCATAATCGAAGGGTCGATCCAATACCGGGGCCGCGAACTGGTGGGGATGCCCGCGCGCGAAATGCGTGATCTGCGCGGGCGCGAGATTGCGATGATCTTTCAAGACCCGATGACGGCCTTGACGCCAGTTTACACCATCGGCTGGCAGATAGTGGAGCAAATCCGGGCGCATCAGTCGATCAGCAAAAAGGCAGCATGGGCACGGGCGGTGGAATTACTGGCCGAGGTGAATATTCCGAAACCTGATGAGGCGGCGCACCGCTATCCGCATCAATTGTCGGGTGGGATGCGCCAACGCGGGGTGATTGCGATGGCGCTGTCGTGCAATCCGGCGCTGCTGGTGGCGGACGAGCCGACAACGGCGCTGGATGTAACGGTGCAGGCGCAGATACTGGACCTGCTGCGGAAATTGCAGAAAACCCACGGCTCGGCGATTGTGTTCATCACCCATGATCTGGGGGTAATGGCGGAATTGGCCGACCGGATCATGGTTATGTATGCGGGCCGCATTGTGGAGCGCAGTGACAAGGCGGATATCCTTGCCAACCCGCGCCACCCCTATACGCGCGCGCTGCTCGATTCGATCCCGCCTTTGGATGGCCTGCGCCCGCACCGGCTGCGTACGATATCCGGGGCGCCGCCGTCTCTGTTAAGCCTGCCTGCGGGCTGTTCCTTTGCGCCACGCTGTCCGCAACGGTTTGACGCCTGTGTGGCCAAACCGGCGCTGACCGGCTCCGGCCACGCCACCGCCTGCTTTCTGGCCGTGCCATGACGGTGCTGTATGACATCAAAGGCGTATCGAAACGCTTTTCCATCGGCACGCGGTTTTCGGCGCAGGGGCGGCGGACGGTGCATGCGGTGGATGATGTGTCGCTGTCGATCATGCCGGGGGAAACGCTGGGGTTGGTGGGCGAGTCTGGCTGCGGGAAATCCACCCTCGCGCGGTGTCTGGCGCGGCTTTATGACATCAGCGATGGCTCGCTGGTCTTTGACGGCAGCGATATCTCGCATCTGAACGCGCGGCAGATGCGCCCGCATCGGCGCAAGATGCAGATGGTTTTTCAAGATCCCTACGCATCGTTGAACCCCCGTCGCCGGGTGGCAGATCTGATTGCGGAACCCCTGCGCATCCACCTGAATTTGACCGAGTCGCAGGTTCAGGCGCGGGTGGCGCAGTTGCTGGAACAGGTGGGCCTGCTGCCAGACCACGCTCAACGCTATCCGCATGAATTTTCGGGCGGGCAACGGCAACGCATTGGCATTGCGCGGGCGATTGCGCTGGAACCCAGGATGGTCATTCTGGATGAGCCGGTGTCGGCGTTGGATGTGTCGGTGCAGGCGCAGATCGTCAACCTGTTGGCCGATTTGCAGGACAGGCTGAAGCTGACCTATCTGTTTGTGGCCCATGATCTGAGCGTGGTGCGGCAGGTTTCCACCCGGATTGCAGTGATGTATCTGGGGTCGCTGGTGGAAATCGGTGCGGCGGATCAGATTTTCGCGGCCCCCGCGCACCCCTATACGCAGGCGCTGATTTCTGCCGTGCCAAAGCCCGTCTATGCGGATGGCGTGGCGCGGAACCGGATCATCCTGGCGGGCGATGTGCCAAGCCCGCTGAACCCGCCAAGTGGCTGCCGCTTTCACACCCGCTGCCCTGTTGCGCAACAGAAGTGCCGCACAGACCGGCCCGCGCTGGTGCAACAGCGTGATGGCCGATCTGTCGCCTGCCATTATCCATTGGTCGCGCCGCCGGGCTGATCGGCGCGACGAAGTGTCTGCGGGATACGTTGCACCTGTTTGGCGGGAAAGCTGGCTCGCAGCGCGCAATTGAAGTGGGTAACGCGAAACAAGGCAAATGCGGCTTGCGATCCACAAGCCGGGCACAAGTTGCAAAGAATCCGCCTCGGTTGACAAGGTATCCGTGTGGGCCGCCCCCCGCATCGCACCGGGGGCGGAGGGCGCAAGTGTTTTTCATCCGTGCATCTTGTTAGCTTTTGATGCGATGGTGCATTACGCGCCAAGCACTTCGATAACCTTCTGTGCCGTGGTTGCGGCCGACACCTGCTGTTGCCCGGTGATCAGATTGCCGTCGCGCACGGCAAAGCGCGCCAAAAGGCCGCCGGTGATAAAGTTGGTGTCCTCGATCTTTTTCGCCTCGGTCTCGATCCAGAAAGGTTGAATCTTCTGCCCCGCGGCATGTTCGGCATAGCGTTCTTCGGAATTGGCAAAGCCGGTCCAGGTTTTGCCTTTCACCAGCAAATCGCCGTTCGACAAGGTGATTTTCAACAGCACGCAGGTGCCGTGGCAGACTGCACTGGTGATCTTGCCCGTCTCGTAGAACACCGCGATGGTCTTGTGCAGCGCGGTATCGTCGATCATCGACACCATCGGCCCCTGTCCCCCCACGATGAACAGCGCGTCGTAATCGTCCATGTTCAGCGCCGACACCTTTGGCGTGTTGATCAACAACGCCGCCGTCACGGGTGATTTCTTGAACCCCAGCGACAGGATGTCATTGGCGGAATAGCCGGATTCGTGTTCCGGATCGCTCCAGCCGTCAGCCTGAAGCGCACCACCGTCTGGCGAGGCGATGGTCACGCTGTAACCGGCTTCGGTAAAAGCATGCCAGCTGTGGCTGAGTTCCGCCCACCAAAAGCCGACGGGCCAGCCGGTGACGGGCGATGTGGTGGGGTTTGATGCGATCATCAGGATGTTTTTGGTCAAGGGATCAGTCCTTTTGCTGCGGTGGGGAATGGGGGAAAAGCCAGAACGCCAGCCGCCGGGTGACGGGCGGCATGATCACGTAGGTCAGCAGGCTGACCTGCGCCGTAACAATCACCAACTGCGCCAGCCGGGGTGGCAAATCGAGGGCGATCAGCCCGACAATGCCGCGCAAAGCTTCAACCAGCACAAACACCAGCCCGATCAGCAAAAGCGCCATTTTCCAGCGCGTGGCCTGGGCGGCAACGGTGCCCTTTGGCGCATCAAACCAGACTTCCAACCCGGTGATCCGATCCCAGATTGCATCGCCTTCAACGAACGGCATAACGCGGGCCAGACAGGTTCGGCGCAGATCAGACCGCTCGAACGCCTCCAGATTGGCCAGCGTGTCAAAGCGAAAGATCGAAACATAGGTGCGGTCGGGGGCGGTGGGGCGGCGCACATCGGTTCCCAGATAACCGGGCAAAGCGGCGGCATCGCGCAAAAGGTCACTCAGCCAGGCCTCATACCCCGCCTCTTGCCCAAGCCGCACGCGCCTGCGCACAACGGTCGTGATACTGCCGGATTGAGGATGATCCATGACGCCTCCGCTGCTTTGATTTCAACCTAGCGGGCGCTGGGTTCAGGCGATTTCGGATGCCGCGCAACGGCTTTCGAAATCCGATCATTTCATGGCAGTGCGATAGGATGACGGCGGCTGGCCCAGGTGCTGGTGAAATGTCGTGGTGAAATGGGCGGCATTGGAAAAGCCGCAGCAGAATGCGATCTGGGTGATGGTCAGATCGCCTTGCCGCAGCATCCGCTTGGCATGTTCAATCCGCCGGACTGTCACATAATGATGCGGCGAATATCCGGTGGCCGCCTTGAACGACCGACCAAATTGCGCCGTGGACATCACGGCAATCGCGGCCAGTTCCGAGGTCAGCAACGGCACATCGAAATGCGCCTCGATATAGTCGATCACCCGGGCCAGTTGCGGCCTGGCCAGATTTGGCACCACGGCAAAAGCGCGCAGATCGGCCTCGTCTTGCAGCATCTGGCCAAGAAGCGCCACATAACAGCCATCAACCAACAGATTATTGGCAGGGCCGCCCGCGTCCATCGCCGCCCACATCATTTGAAACAGGGTCATCAGCGCAGGCTTGTGACTGAAATCGGTATAGGCGCGCAGGAACGGGTCGGCATAAATCCCGATGCGTTCAAGCTGGGTGCTGACAATCGTGGCTGGGGCAAAAGCAACCATGATGCGGACAGGATCATACATCCTGATGCCATAAGTCTGATTGGCCGGCTGAGCGCCAAAGAAACTTTTATGCAACTGATGTTTCGGCCGCCACCCGTCACCGGCATCAAATTCAACCCGCGCTGTCTGTGACATCAGGCCGACAATGGTGAATTGATCAATCGGGGGATCGATCAACTCCGTTGCGTCCTGCTCGACCTGCATCATGTTGACTTCAAAACTGCCGCCGCTGCGATGCTCTTGCGGGAAATGCGCAAGTTTCTCCTGATAGTAGTCCGTGAAAGACGCAAAGCCGGCGGGGGTGGTGACTGTCGTGTTCATCATGCCCCTCCGTGATCATTGTGGTCTGAAAAAGATATCTATAGCGGATTTCTCTTGATCTGATTCAGATTGAAGGAAATCCAGGACAAGATCAGCTTGGGAATGTTGCGTGTTGCATACAATCGGCTGAATCCGATTGTACGCAACACGCCCTAAAGCCCGGCTGCCAGCCCCCGCACGCGCCCTTCACAGGCACCTACAATGCAAAATCCAAACGTTCAAACAGACCAAGGGCACGCAAATCGTTCCCTCAGCGCGATGTAATTAATACGCGCATCGTCAATTTCCAGCGAAAGCGCCCAAGTTTGCAACCAGCGTCGCGCCGGTCTTGGCGGCCTTTGGCTGATGCGCGCCAGAAAGCCGCGCGGCCCGCCCCCAGCCAAATCGCACCATGGTTAACGTGCATAGTTTCACTTAGGGGTGTTACGTTTAGCGCCACAGAGATGGAGGCTTCAAAAGACAGGTTCTTCACGGCAGTGCCACCACGACAGCGGCGACCCGTCGGTTGCCCGGCACTTTGCGATCAGCCCGACGCCGGTGCAGAAATGGCAGGTGCGGGCTGCAATCTCCGACCCGCGTATCGGCCTTGCGGAGCCCCATCCCACGGTTCTCGGCATCGCGCATGCGGGGATGATCGTCGCTTTCCGGCGGCACAGGCTCCTGCCGCTTGCCCGAGTTCCCTGCGGCCTGGGATCCGCATCTCACGCGGCCGTCCTCGCACCGCCGCCTGCAACGGGCATGGCAAATCCCGGCCACTTGTTTGTCAGAACCCTGAACCAGGCGCGCAGGCAGAAGACGCTCAACAGGCTCACGCCAGCACTGCTCATCTGGAAGCAATGGCAGGAAAAGCCGGAACTCTCCTGTGAAAAGCCGTGCCACTTGACCTCGGGGCCATAAAGCTGGGACTCCGTTGAATTGAATCGAGGCGCAAAATATCTGCGTTTTCAATGGGTTTAGCCTGTCCCTAAAGGCTTGGCTGTTCAAGGGCGGCGTTAGGAGGAAGGGTGTTCACCGGGCGATCACCGGGGTTTGATGCGACCGTGAGGTGCTTTCGGTCTAAGGATCGCGGATCACAAGGGAGAACGCCATGACCAGTCGTCGCCGTTTCATCGCCGCAGGTCTTGCGGCGGCCTGTTCGCCGTTGCCACTTCGCGCCGAGCAGGGCACCGAGTTGCAATGGCTTTGGGCGGTGGCGGCGGGCAGCAGTTCCGAGGCGAAAGCGGCGCTTGAAGCCATTGCGCAGGGCAAGCGGCTGGATATGGCGGCGGGGCTTATTCTGGCACAGCGGTTCAGCGGCGAGCGGGAGGCGGAGATATCAGCCACGCTGCGGGGGCTGACGGGCGAGAAAAAGGCGGATGACTGGTTTGCTTGGATGCTTTGGCAGGAAAAGCACCCCGAAGTGGTGCCGCATGTCAGTTTTGTGGCGTTCATGCGTGAGGTTTATCTGCGGATAGACCCGGAGTTTGACGCGTTCTTGCGGCCCGAGTATCTGACCCGCGCCAAAGCAAAGATACGCGCGGAAGAGATTACATGGGGCGGGGTGGTGAAAGACGGCATTCCGGCGCTGGACAATCCGCAGATGATCAGTGCCGCCGGTGCGGGGTATCTGCGCGAGGATGATCTGGTGTTTGGCGTGTCGATCAACGGTGATCTGCGGGCCTATCCGTTGCGGATCATGGGGTGGCACGAGATGTTCAACGACGTGATCGGCGGTGTGCCGGTGGCGTTGGCCTATTGTACGTTGTGCGGGTCGGGGATTTTGTATGAAACGGCAGTGCCGGGGCGCAGCAAGCCGTTCATCTTCGGCTCGTCCGGGTTTCTGTACCGGTCCAACAAGCTGATGTTTGATCGGGCGACGTTGAGCCTGTGGAACCAGTTCACCGGCAAGCCGGTGGTGGGCAAGCTGGCCGCCAGTGGGATCGAGTTGCAGCAGCGCCCGGTGGTGATTGCGCGGTGGGATGCGTGGGCTGCGGCCAATCCGGGCAGCAAGGTGCTGGCGCTGGAAACGGGGTATCGGCGCGACTATGGCTCGGGTGTGGTGTATCAGGACTATTTTGCCTCGAAAGACCTGATGTTCCCGGCGGTGGCGGACCAGTCACGGCAGAAGAAGAAGGATTACGTTTTTGGCATCCGGCGGTTTGGCGGCGCTAAGGCCTGGCCGATGACGGCATTCCGCAAAGCGCCGGTGATCAATGATGCGGTGGCGGGGTTTGCGGTGGTGGTGCTGGGCGATACTGACAGCCGGTCGGCGCGGGCCTATGAGCGGCGCGATCTGACGTTTGCGCTGCGATCAGGCAAGCTGGTAAGCGGCGATGGCGTGGTCTGGCGGCAGACCGAAGAGGCGCTGGTGGCGCCGGGTGGCCGCAGTCTGGCACGGGTGGCGGGGCATGTGGCCTATTGGTTCGCCTGGAACGGATATCTGGGGGATGCGGAGTTGTACGGGGAATAGGGGGCGCGCGCGCCTGCACCCGCTGTTGAAAAGCGGGGGTCTCGCGCCCCCGCGCCCCTGTGGGATATTTGGGCAGAGAAGAACGAAGGACAAATTTTAGAGCGGATTTCCTTCAATCTGCATCAGATTGAAGGAAATCCAAGACAAGATCAGCTTGGGAATGTTGCGTGTTGCGTACAATCGGGTGAACCCGATTGTACTCAACGTGCTTGTCTTATGACTATTCCAGCCTCCCATGCGACAAAGGAGGCACCGTCCGGCACCTTGAACTTGCCGGACGGTGACGGTGGTTGGATCGTCACTGGCTTGGTCGTGAACGGATCGTTTTAGAGTTGGATCAACCACCG
>JANNAV010000373.1:0-12825 GCA_031384695.1 Paracoccaceae bacterium | reverse complement strand
CCGCAAAAGGGCTGGTCGGCCTCGCCTTCCACCGGCGTGGTGATGCTGTCGCCACGCGCCGAGGCCAGGCTGGCGGCCACCACATCGAATTCTTTTGCCGTGGATCTGAAGAAATGGCGCGCCATCATGGCCGCCTACGAGGCTGGCGGCCACGCCTATCACGCCACCATGCCCACCGATGCGATTGTGGGCTTTCGCGATGCGATGCTGGAAACCCGCGCCATGGGATTTGCCGAGGCCAAGGCGGCGCAATGGGCGCTGGGCACGGGCGTGCGGGCGATGCTGGCCGCGCGGGGGGTGCAGTCGGTGGCGGCCGACGGCTTTGCCGCCCCCGGCGTGGTTGTCAGCTATACCGAAGATGCCGAGGTGCAGAACGGCGCTAAATTCCGCGCCCAGGGCTTGCAGATTGCCGCCGGCGTGCCGTTGCAGGTGGGCGAGGGGGCAGAGTTCCGCACGTTCCGCCTTGGGTTGTTCGGGCTGGACAAGCTGGCGGATGTGCCCGCCACGCTGGCCCGCCTGCAGCGCGCGGTCGAGTCGGTATTATGATGCCGCGCAAGCGCGATCCAAAACCGCCCGGAGGCGCGAAAACTGCCTGCAATCTGCGCGCGGACCTTGCGGAATGCCGTTATTTCAAAGCGTTTCGCGCGACCCGCCGCTCATCGCAAAAGCTGATTGACAGCGCCGCCCTGTGACGGAGTAAACTGCGGTCAGGGATCGTCACAAAGTGCTGTCATAATGCTGTCACCCGGCGCTGTCAGAGCGGTCTTCATGAAAAGATGCCGCGAAGGCATTTGCTGCCAATCCGCTTGTGCGGATCAACCCTAGGGAGAATACACGTGACCACTCAGTCAAAACTCAACCGCCGCAGTTTCATCGCGCGCTCCGCCGTGGGCGTCGGCGCTCTGGCGGCTCCGGCACTCATTTCGTCCAAGGCGCTGGCCTCGTCGGGCGAGGTGAATTTCACCGGCTGGGCCGGCTATCCGGCATTGGCGGAAACGGTGTTTCCGGCGTTCACCGCGGCCACTGGCATCAAGGTGAATTTCACCGAGCAGCCTGACAATGACGGCATTTTCGCGGCGTCCAAGATCGCGCTGGAAGCTGGCGGCATTGATATGATGGAGCCGACCATCGATACGGTGGATCAGTACTTCACCAATGGCATTGCCGCGGCTTGGGACGAATCCAAACTGGCGATGGGCAACTATCTGCCGGGTCTGGCCGATGGCGCGGCTGGCGAGCGTTCGCGCAAAGAGGGCAATCTGCTTTACGTGCCGTCGAACTGGGGCACCGAGGCGCTGGTTTACAACAAGGAAAAGGCGGTTCTTGGCGATGCGCCAAGCCTGGCCGCCTTGTTTGATCCGGCCAATCAGGTGGTTGTGCGCCCACGTTCGGCTATCACTGCGATGGGACGACTGCTGGAATCGCAGGGCAAACTGCCGCGTCCGTGGCTGGATGGCTACACTGACATGGCGGCGATGACCGAACTTTGGGACATTGCGTTGGCCGAATGCGTAAAGGCCAAAGGCAACGTGGTGCAATTCTGGGCGGGTGAGAACGAAGCGAACGCTGGTTTTGTTGCCAATGGCGCCACCGTTGGCCTGTGCTGGGATTCAACTGGCTACAACCTGCGCAACGACGGTTATGGCTATGCCGCACCGGTGGAAGGCGCGTTTGCCTGGCATCAGGGCCTGATGCTGATGAAGAATGCCGTCAACGTCGATCAGGCGCATGAGTTTGCCAAGTGGATCTCGTCGCCGGAAGGTGCTGCGGGCTGGGCGAGCGCATTCTCGTCAAACGCGGTTGGCAAAGGGGCCGCAGAAATGATGAGCCCGGACGTCGCAACCTACTACAACTCCGCCTTCGACGATGCCAAACTGGCGGCATTGTGGTGGTGGCCTGATCAATCGGCAGAATTCGTCGCCAAGCGCGGCGAATATTCCGACAAGTACAAGGCATCCTGATCCGATACGCCTGATCTGCACGCCGGGGCCGCAAGGCCCCGGCGTGTTCATTTGTATCGGGTACAATCCCGGAATCGGTATTGCGCCAACGGCACGGCCTGTTAGGCTGCAAAAAACAAAATAAAACAAAGACCACGGGGAAGGATGCTGCCATGAGTGCCGGGATTGATCTCGATAATGTCTGCTGCGATTTCGGAAGTTTTCGCGCGGTGGACCGCGTGAATGTCAGCATTCAGCCGGGTGAATTCTTTTCCTTTCTCGGGCCCTCGGGCTGCGGCAAGACCACCATCCTGCGGATGATTTCGGGCTTTACCGAACCCACCGGCGGCGGCATCCGCATCGGCGGCAGGGACATGCGCGGCCAGCGGCCAAATCAGCGGCCCACCGCCCTGATCTTTCAGAACCTGGCGCTGTTCCCGTTGATGCCGGTCTGGGAAAACATCGCCTTCGGGCTGGAGGTGCGCGGCATCGACCGCGCCAAACGCCGGGCGCGGGCCGAAGAACTGCTGGCGCTGGTGGATCTGCACGGGGCGGCCGACAAGATGGTCAGCCAGTTGTCCGGCGGCCAGAAACAGCGGGTGGCGATTGCCCGGGCGCTGGCGGTGGAACCCTCGGTGATGCTGCTGGACGAGCCGCTGTCGGCGCTTGATCTGAAACTGCGCCAGCACATGCGGGCCGAACTGCGCGCCATCCAGAAACGCACCGGCGTGACCTTCATCTACATCACCCATGATCAGGGCGAGGCGCTGGCGATGTCCGACCGTGTTGGTGTGATGAGCCAGGGCAAGTTGCAACAGGTGGCGAACCCGCGCGATATCTACAACAACCCGGTCAACGGCTTTGTCGCGTCCTTTGTCGGCGAGAACAACATCCTTGCGGGCGAGGTGCAGAACGCCGCCGGTGGCATGGCCAGTTTTGTCACCGCCATCGGCACTTTTCGCGCCCGGTGGGACGCGGCGGCGGTTGGGGCGCAGCCGGTCAAACTTTACATCCGCCCCGAACACATGACGCTTTCGGCCAGCGCGGGTGCCGAAAACTCGGTGCCCGTCATCATCGCCGATGTCTCTTTCGAGGGCAATTTCATCTCGGTGCAGGCGCGCTCGGAAAATGGCACCGAACTGGTGGCGGAATTGCGCAACGACGGCTCGGCCACCGTGCCCGCCCCCGGCACCGCGATGCACATGACCTTTGATGCCCAGCGATCGTCGATCCTGCCCGACACCTCCAGTGCGGAGGCCTGAGCCATGCATGATCTCTTGCGCCGTTACGGCACTGGCCTGACATGGATCTGCATCGGCCTGACCTTCTTCTGGCTGGTGATGCTGGTGCTGCTGCCGAACTTCACCATGCTGGAAAGCTCGTTTCGCCCCTATCTTGCCAAGGTAGACGAGGGCGGCCCGCTCGATACCTATTCGTTCGCCAACTATCTGAAGATCCGCGGTAACGAGGTGGACGTAACCTTGTTCGGCTTTACCTTTGCGATGGCGGTGCGGGTCAAGGTGTTCTGGCTTACGATTTTCTATTCGGCGGTGGTGACGGTCATCACTTTCGTGCTCGCCTATCCGCTCGCATTCTATCTGGCCAAGATCGCCTCGCCGAAATCGGTGCCGACGCTGTTCCTGTTGCTGTTCGTGCCCCTTTGGGTGTCAGAGATTCTGCGGTCTTTCGCCTGGTGGATTATCCTTGCGCTGAAAGGTCCGCTGAATGCGGTGCTGATGTCGCTGGGCCTGATCGACACTGAAATCCGGTTCATCGCAGGGTTCAGCCCGGTGATCATCGGTCTGGTCTATACCTATGTGCTGTTCATGGTGTTCCCGCTTTACAACGCCATGCAATCCCTGGACAGCAACCAGATCGAGGCCGCCGAAGACCTTGGCAGCCCGTGGTGGCGCACGCATTTCCGGGTGATCCTGCCACATGCCAAACCCGGCATCGCCAGTGGTGCTGTGATGGTATTCATGCTGTCGGCGGGATCCTTGCTGGTGCCGTCGCTGTTGGGCTCCACCACCTCGGGCTGGTTCACCCAGACCATCCAAGGCATCATGCTTGAGGGTCAGGACTGGAACACCGGGGCGGCATTCGCCTTTATCCTGCTGATTTCCTGTACAATTTTTGTCAGCCTTGCGATGTGGATCTTCCGCGTCAAGCTGTCTGACATTGCGAAATAGGAGGGGAGAGCATGCACAAGAACCGCAATATCCTGTTTCATCTTTATATGGGTTTGTTCCTGGCCTATCTGCTGATCCCGCTGTTCGTGATGGGCGGGGCTGCGTTTAACGCCAGCAAACTGCCCACCATCTACCCGTGGAAAGGCCTGACCGATCAGTGGTTCGTGGCCTTGTGGAACGACAACCGCATCTGGATCGCCTTTCGCAACACCATTCTGGTGGCCATCGCGGTGGTGATCGTCGCGGTGCCCATCGGTACTGCGGCGGCGATCCTGATCAACTCGATCTCGGGCCGGGTGCGCTCGGTGCTTTACGGGCTGATGGTGGCACCAATCCTAATCCCCGGCGTGGTGATCGGCATCTCCACCTTGCTGTTCTGGAACCATCTGTCGGTGGGGTCTGGCCTGCATCTTTCGGTGCTGGGGCAGGTCAGCTATATCGCGTCCTTCGTGATGCTGCTGGTGCTGGCACGGCTGCAAAGCTTTGATGCCGGGCTGGAAGAGGCCGCCCTCGATCTGGGGGCCAGCCATGCGCAGGTGATGCGCCGCATCTTGCTGCCGCATCTTTATCCCGCCATCGGCGCCGGGGCCGCGATCTCGTTTTTTCAGTCGATCGAGAATTTCAACGTCACCCTCTTTACCCGTGGCGGTGCCGATACGCTGACGGTGTATGTGTTTTCCAAAGTGCGCTCCGGCATCACCCCCACCATCAACGCGTTGGCCCTGCTGTTGATCCTGTTCACCCTTGGCATGGCGATCTGGTACGAGATCAGCCGCCGCCGCCGCGAACGCATAGACAACGCGCGCGAGGCCGAAGCCCGCCGCGCCGATGATGCCGAACTGGTCTGAGGCGCAGGTGCAAACTGCCGCTCCCGGTGCATTGCCCGAAGAATTCCGCGCAGGCTCGGCTGAATTGTGATTAACCTAAGCCACAAAAGGCTTTAGACAAAACCAGCGCAGGCGGGGATAGGCTTCATGAAAATTGCGATGATCGGAACAGGCTATGTCGGGCTGGTGTCCGGGGTGTGTTTCTCGGATTTCGGCCATGAGGTGGTCTGCGTGGACAAAGACCCCGCCAAGATCGAACGGCTGCAAGCCGGTGAAGTGCCGATATTCGAGCCGGGATTGCAGGCGCTTATGGCCAGCAACGTGGCGGCGGGGCGGCTTTCCTTCACCCTCGATCTCAAGGCGGCGGTGGCGGGGGCGGATGCGGTGTTCATCGCCGTCGGCACCCCCACCCGGCGCGGCGACGGGCATGCCGACCTCAGCTATGTGATGGCGGCGGCGGCCGAGATCGGCCAGTCGCTGACCGGCTACGCGGTGATCGTGACCAAATCGACGGTGCCGGTCGGCACCAACCGCAAGGTGGCGGCGGCGGTTGCCGAAAGCACGAAGGTGCCGTTCGATATCGTCTCGAACCCCGAGTTTCTGCGCGAGGGGGCGGCGATTGATGATTTCATGCGGCCCGACCGGGTGGTGGTGGGCCTGGAGTCCAAACGCGCCCGCAAGGTGATGACCGATATCTACCGGCCGCTGTTTCTGCGCGAGTTTCCGGTGGTGTTCACCGGGCTTGAAAGTGCCGAGATGATCAAATACGCGGCCAACGCCTTTCTGGCCACCAAAATCACCTTCATCAACGAAATCGCGGCTTTGTGTGAACGGGTGGGGGCGGATATCAAGGATGTCTCCAAGGGCATGGGGCTTGATCAACGCATCGGCAACAAGTTCCTGCACGCGGGCCCCGGCTATGGTGGCTCGTGTTTTCCCAAGGATACCAAGGCTTTGGCCCGCATCGGCCAGGACAATGCGGTGCCGATGCAGATCACCGAAACGGTGATCAAGGTGAACGAAGAGATCAAGCGCCGGATGATCGACAAGATCATCGACCAATGCGATGGCGCGCTGAACGGCAAGACCATCGCCATTCTGGGTGTCACCTTCAAACCCAACACCGATGATATGCGCGATGCCCCCTCGCTCACCATCGTGCCGGCACTGGTGGGGGCCGGTGCGCGGGTGCGGGTGGTCGATCCGCAGGGCCGGCGCGAGGGCGAAGCGTTGTTGCCGGGGGTGAAATGGGTGGAGACGCCCTATCAGGCGGCGCATGGTGCGCATCTGCTGGTGATCCTGACCGAGTGGAACGAGTTTCGCGCACTGGATCTGGAAAAGCTGGCCAAGAAGATGGAGGTGGCGCGGATGGCCGATCTGCGCAACGTCTATTCGGCGGAAGAGGCGCTTGATGCGGGCTTTGCGGGTTATGTGGCGATTGGGCGCTAGGCGCGCGCAGGGCCCGAGGGGAAGGGTGGCGTGATGGAACATGTGCTGGTTACCGGGGGGGCGGGCTATATCGGCTCGCATGCCTGCAAGGCGCTGGCGGCGGCAGGTTTTGTGCCGGTGGCCTTCGACAACTTCTCCACCGGCTGGGCCGAGGCGGTGAAATACGGCCCCCTCGTGCAGGCCGATCTTGCCGACCGCGCGGCGGTGGATGCGGCCTTTGCGCGCTACCGGCCGCTGGCGGTGATGCATTTCGCGGCCCTGTCGCTGGTCGGCGCTTCGATGCAGGATCCGGGAGGCTACTGGCGCGCCAATGTGCTGGGCGCGCTCAACCTAATCGAGGCGGCGGTGGCCTCGGGCTGCCTCAACTTCGTGTTCTCCTCCACCTGCGCCACCTACGGCGATCAGGACGGGGTGCTGCTGGATGAAGACACCCCCCAACGCCCGATCAACGCTTACGGCGCCTCCAAACGCGCGATCGAGGATATCTTGCAGAATTTCACCGCCAGCCACGGGCTGTCGCATGTGATTTTCCGCTATTTCAACGTGGCGGGCGCCGATCCCGGGGGCGAGCTTGGCGAACAGCATGTCCCGGAATCCCACCTGATCCCGCTGATGCTGGATGCGATCGAAGGCCGCCGTGCCGCCCTGACGGTGTTCGGTGCCGATTATCCAACGCCGGATGGCACCTGCATCCGCGATTACGTGCATGTCAGCGATCTGGCCGAAGCCCATGTCAAGGGCCTCAACTGGCTGCTCGATGGCCGCGGCAACCGCGCCTTCAACCTCGGCACCGGCCGTGGCTTTTCGGTGCGCGAGGTGATCGACGCCGCAGCGTCCGTCACCAACCGCCCGGTGCCGATCCTGAACGGCACGCGCCGCCCCGGCGACGCCGCGGCACTGGTCTCCGGCTCGGCCCGCGCGCTGCAAGACCTGCAATGGTCGCCCGCCCGCTCCACCCTGCCGCAGATGATCGGCGATGCCCTCGCCTGGTCCAGAAAACCCGGCTACTCCCGGTAACCCGCCACCCCGCCCGCTTCTTTACTGCCCAAATATCCCACGGGGGTGCGGGGGTGTGAAACCCCCGCTTTTTGCAGTGGGTGCGGGGGTGTGAAACCCCCGCTTTTTGCGGTGGGTGCGGGGGTGTGAAACCCCCGCTTTTTGCGGTGGGTGCGGGGGTGTGAAACCCCCGCTTTTCGCAGTGGGTGCGGAAGTTCAGTCCGGGTGGCGCGGCGTCTTGCCCGAGGGGGCCAGATAGGGCTGGCTCACATCCTCCAGCGACACGTCCAGCGCCTCCACCTCCAGCGCAATCGCGCCATCGCCGGCCAGTGTCAGGATCACCCGGCCGCCACCTTCAAGGCCCGGCTCGAACCGCAGGCTGAGCAGCGACAGCACGGTTTCGGCCTCGCCGCGCGCGATACCTTGTGAGCGCACCGCCAGCACATCGTGAAACACCAGCAGCGCGCGCGCACGTTCGGGGGGCAGGCGGGGCGCATCGCCTTCCCAGCGAAAGCGGTTCACCAGCAAAGCAAAGCGGCGCTGGGCACGGACAAAGCGCATCTCAGAGATCGGGAACACCGCGTCCTGCAGCAGCGCCGAGATCACGCCAAGCCCCTCGACGTCCTGCGCAATCAGGCGCAGCGGGCTTTCATTGGCATCCTCAAAGCGGGCGTCCCCCCCCGCGCCACCCGTCATGCGCGGATACGCTCGATCTGCGCCCCGCAGGCGCGCAGCTTTTCCTCCACCCGCTCATAGCCGCGATCAAGGTGGTACACCCGGCTGACCACGGTTTCCCCCTCGGCGGCCAATCCCGCAAGGATCAGCGACACCGAGGCGCGCAGATCGGTGGCCATCACCCGCGCCCCGCGCAGCTTTTCAACGCCGGTGACGGTGGCCGTGCCGCCGTGCACCTCGATCTGCGCCCCCATCCGCGTCAGTTCCGGCGCATGCATGAAGCGGTTCTCGAATATCTTCTCCTCCAGCACCGATGTCCCTTCTGCGGTGCAGAGCAGCGCCATCATCTGGGCTTGCAGATCGGTCGGAAAGCCGGGGAAGGGGGCAGTTGTCACATCCACCGCCCGCACCCGCCCGCCCTTGCGGCTGACCTTCAACCCGCGCGCGGTCTCCACCACCGAAACTCCCGCCGCCTCAAGCCGCTCGGCAAAGGCGCCCACCAACTCCAGCCGCCCGCCGAGGCATTCCACCTCGCCGCCGCAAATCGCGGGCACCAGCATATAGGTGCCCAGTTCGATCCGGTCGGTCACCACCGGATGGGTGGCACCGCCCAGCCGGTCCACCCCCTGAATGGTCAGGGTGGCGCTGCCGATACCGTCGATCTCCGCCCCCATCCGCTGCAAACAGCGTGCCAGATCGGCAATCTCGGGCTCGCGGGCGGCGTTTTTCAACACCGTGGTGCCGCGCGCCAGTGTGGCTGCCATCAGCGCGTTTTCAGTGGCGCCCACCGACACGAACGGAAACTCGATCACCGCACCCTTCAGGCGGCCACCCGGCGCGCGGGCGTGGATATAGCCGTCGCGCAACTCCAGTTCCGCCCCCATCGCAGCAAACGCCTTCAGATGCAGATCGACGGGGCGCGCGCCAATCGCACAGCCTCCCGGCAAGGACACGATGGCATGGCCATCGCGCGCCAGCATCGGCCCCAGCACCAGGATCGAGGCGCGCATCTTGCGCACGATATCGTAATCGGCGGTGTGGTTGGTCACGTTATGGCTGCTCAGCGCCAGCACCAGCCCGTCTTGCAGACTGGCCACCTCGGCCCCCAGCGATTGCAACAACTGGGTCATGGTGGCGATATCGGAAAGCCGTGGCGCGTTGGTCAGGGTCAGCGGTTCCTCGCTCAACAAGGTGGCGGGCATCAGCGTCAGGCAGGCATTCTTCGCCCCCGCAATCGGGATCACGCCATTGAGGGCGCCGTTGCCTTTAACAAGTATCGAATCCATCTGCTCTGCCTTATTCTGGTGTTTGCAAAGGCGCGTTTTCCGCCTCTTGGGGGGGGATGGCGCGGCTTTGCGCCTGCGCCTTGCGCCGCGCGATATTGGCCTTCAGGGCGGCCTTCAGGCGCGCTTCACGGCGCTCGGCCTTGATGCGTTTACCCGGCGGGTTCGGGTTCGGGTTGGGGATTGGGCCGGGTAGGGTCATGGCAACACTTCTACCGTATCCGCAAAACTGCGTCCAGACGCGGCGGGGCAGGGGGGGTAATGAATGCCCCACTATCCTTGCAGGGCAAAGTCGGGTTCTGTGCTATAGAACCTTTGATTGCGGCCACCATCGGCCAGACCGGCATATTTTGGGAGATTTCCACGATGATCAGTTTCAGCGCCCCCGTGATCACCAACGCCACCCAGCAAGGCGGCACCCAAAATGAGGTCAAAACCGTGGCCCTCGCCAATGGCGGCTATGTTTCGGCATGGAACAGCTTTGTCGGCGGCAACACCGAAGTGGTGTTTCAGCGGTTCGATGCGCTGGGCAATCAGGTGGGCGGGCCGACGCAATTTGCCAACGGCACCGGCCGCTCGCAAAGCCTGCAAGATATCGCGACCACCGCCGATGGCCAGTTCACCATCCTGACCCAGGGCGAGGTCGGGCCCCTGAATGCCGATGACCGCCTGTTCGTGCAAAGCTTTGCCGGATCAACGGGCGCGGCCTCGGCGCAGCTGACGCTCAACCTTTCGGCATTTGGCCCCAACGGCACCTTCTCGGGCCAGCTTCTGGCGAACCCGCTTGCCACCAATGAACTGATCGTGACGGCGGCAACCATCGACATCAACTTCGAGCTGGACCTTGTGCGCCTGTCCGTCCTGACCTCGGGCCTGATCGCGCAGGCGCCGCTGGTGGTCGCCAACAATCAGCCGATGCCGCCGGGGGGCATCTCGGAATTGATAGAATCGGCGGTTCCGGGCGCGGAATTTGTGCTGTTCGACGACGGCACCGGCATTCTGGGCACCAGCGGCACCCGGCTTGCGGTCACCGGCGCGGGCGATATCATGGCACTTTCCGCCGGCACACTGGTTGTGGCAAGCGGTGCCGCTTCGGTCGCGAATGTCGGCCTGAACCTGCTGACCGGCATCGGCGCCAACATCCTGCAATACGTGGCAGGCACGGTTGTTCCGGGCACCAACGTGCAGGGCAACACCACCGCAGGCGCGCAGACTTTCGCTAAAGAGCTGGTCGATCTTGGCGGTGGCCGCCTGCTAATCGTGTTCGTGGCCGATGGCGGCGATACGGTCATCAACAACGGGCTGACCGACGGAGTTTATGCCCAGGTTTACAACATCAACACCGGCTCCATCGAAGGCAATGCCACGCTCATTCTCGGCCAGGGGCAGGGCAATAACGATGCGGCCCTCGCCGCCATCACCATCAGCGCTGATCTGATGCAGGATGGCCGCGTCGCGCTGGGCCTGTCGTTCATCAACGGTCTGGGCGGGCTTGATGTGTTCAGCAGCGTGCTTGATGCGCGGGTGGCGGGCGTCTCGCTGGTGGCGACCCCGGCCAGCGATATCTTCGTCGGCAGCGTGTTTGACGATGCGTTCAGCGGCATCAGCGGGGCCGATACCGTGATCGGCGGGCTCGGGATTGATACGGTGATCTTTACCGGCGGCACCGCGCGCACGATTGATCTCGATACCGCCGCCGCCTTTCCGCTGTCGGAAATCGTGCTGACAGGCATCGAGAATCTGACCGGCGGCAACGGCGCCGACGATCTGCGCGGCAACGCGCTGGTCAACCGCCTGACGGGCGGTGCCGGCAATGATGCGCTGCAGGGCCGGGGTGGCAATGATGTGCTGGCGGGGGACGCGGGCGAAGACCTGCTGCGCGGCGACGCGCAGAACGATGTGCTGTCGGGTGGCAACGACAATGATCAGCTGTTCGGCGGCGGCGATGCCGATCTGCTGTTCGGCGGCGCCGGGTTCGATGTGGTGAAGGGTGATGCGGGTGACGACACGCTGAACGGCGATGCCGACGACGACCGCCTGTCTGGCGGTGACGGCGACGATCAGCTTGCCGGTGATGCCGGCGACGATATCCTCACCGGCGGCACTGGCAATGATGCGCTGTTCGGCGGCATCGGCAATGACAGCCTGCTGGCCGAGGTCGGCGCGGATTCGGTGTTTGGCGGCTTGGGCAACGACGTGATCCGCGCCGTCACCGATGTGCAGCAGATCGACGGCGGCACCGGCACTGATACGCTGGTGATCGCCAACGTCAATTTCACGCCCGGCACCGGCGGGGCGCATCTCGATCTGACCGGCGATGTGGAGTTGCTGGGGCTGGTCGATGACTTCACCCGCATGCAGGCCGATATAAGCGGGGTTGAAAACGTCACTGGCAGCGCGGGCGATGATTTCATCGGTGGCGATGCGGCGGCCAACGTGCTGCGCTGCGGCAACGGCGATGATTTCGTATTCTCGCGCGGCGGCAATGATACGCTGTTCGGCGGTCTGGGGGCCGATGGCTTTATCTTCAGCACGGCCACCGGCGGCGCGGACGTGATCAGCGATTTCGCGCTGGGGGTGGACAGGATAGCCCTGGTGCTGGGCGGCTTTGGCGATATCAACGCGGGCAACCTTGTCAGCCGCCTGACGGTCAGCACCACCGGCGCGGTTGCCGCCAACGCCACCGCACAACTGATGTTCGACAATTCCGGCCCCGGCGCGGGCCGCCTGTTCTTCGATGCCGACGGCAACGGTGCAGGCGCCGCCGTGGTACTGGCCACCCTGTCCTTCACCACCGCCACCGGCCTCGCCGGATTTGACGCCACCGCCTTCGATTTCATCTGACAGCAACGCCCCCCGGGGCGCATCACCACCCGGCCGAAAATACCGCCCCCCGCGCGAAATCAGCCCCATACCCACTTGCGCGCGGGCAAAATTCCGTCTAGTGACCCGCCACGCGGAAGCCGCGCACAGGCTGTGGTAGCTCAGTGGTAGAGCACACCCTTGGTAAGGGTGAGGTCGAGAGTTCAATCCTCTCTCACAGCACCATTCAATCTTTGATCATAATACCTTACGCTATGCCCGAACCCCCGGGCGAACCGTTTGCGGCACGGCAAACTTGCACCGCCATCGAAACCATCGCCGGGGCCCGGCCGCGCGCTACTGGCCGCCGGCCAGAACTGTGCTAGCTCTGCTGTAACGGGAGGTCCTCATGCATATCGCCACCCTCTACGCCTCGGCCTGCGTCATTTTCCTGATCCTTGATGCGCTGATGCTCACCTTCGTCATGCGCCCACTGTTCGCCCGGCATCTGGGCGGCCTGATGCTGACCGAGTTGCGGCTGCTGCCTGCGGCGGTGTTTTACCTCGGCTATGTGGCTGGGCTGACCTACCTTGTCTCCTGGCCCGCCTTGCGCGCGGGCGATCCGGCAGCGGCGCTGATCCCGGCGGCGATCATCGGTGCCATG
>JANNAV010000358.1:0-8244 GCA_031384695.1 Paracoccaceae bacterium | reverse complement strand
GCGGGGTTTTCGCCCATCACATACATGCCTTTGATCTCGCCCCGGTAGACCGCATCCATGATCTCGACCACGGTGAGGCCGGGTTTGGCGTCGATCTCGGTGCCGCGCCAGATGTGCTTGAACAGTTCGCGGGTGTCTTGTTCGACAACCCGCTGGTAATCGGGCAGGAAGGCGGGGATGAGGCCCGCATCGGAGGCACCTTGCACGTTGTTCTGGCCACGCAGGGGGTGCAGGCCGGTGCCGGGGCGGCCGATCTGGCCACACAGAAGTGCGAGCGAAATCAGGCAGCGGGCATTGTCGGTGCCATGGATGCTTTGCGACACCCCCATGCCCCAGAAGATCATCGCCGATTTCGCACCGGCATAGGCGCGGGCCACGGTGCGGATGGTTTCGGCGGTGATGCCACAGAGATCGGCCATCCGCTCGGGCGGGAAGGCGCGAATATGGTCGCGGAACTCGAAGAAACCTTCGGTGAAGGCCTCGACATACTGGCGGTCGTAAAGCTTTTCCTCGACGATGACGTGCATGATGGCATTCAGAAGCGCCACATCGGTGCCGGGGCGGAATTGCAGCATATGGGTGGAGTGGCGTTTCAGGCCCATGGCGCGCGGGTCCATGGTGATGAGGATGCCGCCGCGCTTGGCGAATTGCTTGAAATAGGTGGCGGCAACGGGGTGGTTTTCGGTGGGGTTGGCGCCGATGACGATGGCGAGATCGGCGTTCTCGATCTCGTTGAAGGTGGCGGTGACCGCCGCCGAGCCGACGTTTTCCATCAGCGCCGCCACCGAGGAGGCATGGCACAGCCGGGTACAATGATCGACGTTGTTGTGCTTGAAGCCCTGACGGATCAGCTTTTGAAAGAGATACGCCTCTTCATTCGAGCATTTGGCCGAGCCGAACCCCGCCACCGATTTGCCGCCCCAGAAGCTGCGCAGATCGGAAAGGCCGCGGGCCGCAAACTCCAGCGCCTCGTCCCACGAGGCTTCGCGGAAATGGGTGAAGGGGTTAGCGGGATCGACGTTGAGGCCCTTGGCGGGGGCATCGTCGCGCCGGATCAGGGGTTTGGTCAGGCGGTGGGGGTGGTGGATGTAATCAAAGCCAAAGCGGCCCTTGACGCAAAGGCGGCCTTCGTTGGCGGGGCCGTTGATGCCTTCGACATATTTGATTTTGCCATCCTTGACCTTCATAGACACCTGACAACCGACGCCGCAGAACGGGCAGACCGATTTCACTTCCGCGTCGAAATCGCGGCTGTCACCGCGTTCCTGGATATCCAGAACCGAGGCGGGCATCAGCGCCCCCGTGGGGCAGGCCTGCACGCATTCGCCGCAGGCCACGCAAGAGCTTTCGCCCATCGGATCGGCGAAATCAAACGTAGGGTAGCTGTCGTGTCCGCGTCCCGACATGCCGATCACATCGTTCACCTGCACTTCGCGGCAGGCGCGCACGCAAAGGCCGCATTGGATGCAGGCATCAAGATTGACCCGCATCGCCACGTGGCTGTCATCCAGAAGCGGGATGTGGCCGTCGGCGAGTTTCGGAAAGCGGCTGGTCACCACACCTTGGGCATTTGCCATGTCCCACAGATGCGAGGAGCGGTCGTGGGCGGCCTCGGGGGCAGGCTGATCGGCGACCAGCAGCTCCATGACCAGCGCACGGGATTTCACCGCGCGTTCGCTGTCGGTTTTCACCACCATGCCGTTGGCCGGATTGCGGCAGCACGAGGCTGCCAGCACCCGCTCGCCCTCCACTTCCACCACGCAGGCGCGGCAGTTGCCATCGGCGCGGTAGCCGGTTTGATCCTTGTGGCACAGATGCGGGATGATGGTGCCGTGGCGCTTGGCCACTTCCCAGATGGTCTCGCCGGCGGCGGCTTCGACTGTTTGGCCGTCAAGGGTGAAGGAGATGTGGGTGAAGAAGATGGGAGTGCTCATGGCTCAGACCTCGTCCGAAAAATGTTTGATGGTCAGGCGGATCGGGTTGGGGGCGGCCTGACCCAGACCGCAGATCGACGCTTCGGCCATCACGGTGCAAAGATCATCCAGCAGCGCGCGGTCCCATTTCGCGGCCTGCATCAGTTCCACCGCCTTGCCGCAGCCGACGCGGCAGGGGGTGCATTGGCCACAGGATTCCGCCTCGAAGAATTTCAGCATGTTGAGGGCGGCGTCGCGCACTGAATCCTTGTGGGACAGCACCACCACGGCGGCGGAACCGATGAAGGTGCCATGCGGTTGCAGCGTATCGAAATCCAGCGGCACATCGTGCATGGAGGCGGGCAGCAGGCCCGAGGACGGCCCGCCCGGCTGATAGGCTTTGAAGCTGTGGCCTGCGGCCATGCCACCTGCGGCTGCGATCACATCGGTGATCGTGGAGCCTGCGGCCAGCAGGTAGACGCCCGGCATGGCCACGCGGCCCGAGACGGAATAGCTGCGCAAGCCCTTGCGGCCATTCCGTTCGGTAGCTGACAGGATATGCGGCCCCTCGCGCAGGATGCTGGCGATCCAGTGCAGGGTTTCCACGTTGTGCACGAGGGTGGGGCGATCAAAGATGCCCACCTGCGCCACATAGGGCGGGCGCAGGCGGGGGATGCCGCGCTTGCCTTCGATCGACGCGATCATCGCCGATTCTTCGCCGCAGATGTAAGCGCCAGCACCCCGGCGCAGGTCGATGAAACCGGGGGCCACCATCCCCGCCGCCTCAAGCGCCGCGATCTCGGTGGCGAGGATATGCAGCACCGCCGGGTATTCATCGCGCATGTAGATGAAGCAGGTCTGCGCCTCGACCGCCCAGGCGGCGATCAGCATGCCTTCCAGCATCAGATGCGGCGTGCGTTCCAGATAATAGCGGTCCTTGAAGGTGCCGGGCTCGCCTTCATCACCATTGACGGCCAGATAGCGCGGGCCGGGGTTGGCGCGCACAAAGCCCCATTTCTTGCCCGATGGAAAGCCAGCCCCGCCGAGGCCACGCAGGCCCGATTGGGCCACGGTATCCTGCACCGCCTGCCAGTCGCCACCGGCGCGCAGTTCGGTGAGTTTGGCATAGCCGCCGGTGGCCTGATACGCCGCAAGCGTTTGATAAGACGGGATATCGGCGTGAAAATGCTGGGCTGCAATCGCGGCATCAACCTTGGCAGGCGTTGCGTGATCAATGTGATGATGGCCGATTTCCAGCACCGGCGCGGTATCGCAGCGCCCCATGCAGGGCGCGCGCAGCACCCGGACGGCTGCCGGATCATGGCCCGCCTGTAACGCGGTGAACAGTGCCTCGGAGCCCGCGAGTTCGCAAGACAGGCTGTCGCAGACCCGGATGGTCAGGGCAGGCGGGGCCACCTCGCCTTCGCGGATCGGATCGAAATGCGCGTAGAACGTTGCCACCTCCCAGACCTCGGCCATCGACAGGCGCATCTCTTCGGCCAGTGCGCGCAGGTGGGCGGCGGAAAGATGGCCATGCGCGTCTTGCAGCAGATGCAGAAACTCGATCAGCAGATCGCGGCGGCGCGGGCGGCTTCCCAGCAGCGCGCGCACATCCGCCATCGCCTCGTCGGTGAACTGGCGGCCCTTCTGGGTGCGTTTGCCCTTGCCGCGGCCGGATTTCCAGACGCCGGGTTTCTCATCGAGTGCCATGGGCTGACCTTTTGCTTTTGAGTGCTTCGTGATGCGAAGCGACGCCGGTTTCGTCAATGCCGCAATTTCGTCGCTTGATAGATGCGCTCTATCAAGCGGCGGTGCTTTCAGTGAGGCAAGCTGTCACAACTGCGCACCCGAAGATAGACTTCCGGCGACGCATCGCCTATGAAAACCGCCATGGACTGGGATGACGAGATCGACGCGACCGGGCTTTTGTGCCCCCTGCCGGTGCTGAAGGCGCGCAAGCGGCTGCGCGCGATGGTATCGGGGCAGGTGCTGCGGCTGATCGCCACCGACCCTGCGGCTGTGATCGACGTGCCGCATTTCTGTGCCGAAGCGGGGCATTTGTTGGTGAGCGTTGATGGGCCGGTCTATCTGATCCGCCGCGCCTGATCCCTCGTTTCTTTGCTGCTCAAATATCCCACGGGGGTGCGGGGGCGCGAGTCCCCCGCTGTTGCCGTCAAAGCCCGAAACTGCCGTAGGGCAGAAAGCACACCGGATCACCCTCGCGGATATCCACCGCGCCGTCGGGCAACTCGACGATCCCCGTGGCCCAGGCGAGGCCGGATATCCGGCCCGAGCCTTCGGAGGCGAACACCTCGGCGTGGCCCGCAGCATCCAGCCGCGCGCGCAGATATTCGCGGCGGCCGGGTTTTTTGGTTTTGCGGAAGGCTGCGGGCACCATATAGGCTTGCGGTTCGGGCCAGCCTGCGCCCGCGAGCAGGCTGAGGGCGGGGCGCGCGAAGATCAGCGTGCAGACAAAGGCCGCGACCGGGTTGCCCGGCAGGCCCAGTACCGGAACCCCGTTCCAGAACGCGAGCACCAATGGCCGCCCCGGTTTCATCGCGATGCGCCAGCTTGAGAGTGTGCCTTTGCTGCGCATGAGGGTTGAGACGTGATCTTCGTCGCCAGCGGATGCACCGCCCGAGGTCAGGATCACGTCAACCTTGCGGCTTGCCTGATCGAGACGCCGGGCGATCAGGCCGGGGTTGTCTTGCACATGCCCCAGATCGACGGGCGCATAGCCCCAGCGCGCGGCCATTGCCAGCAGCATCGGGCGGTTCGCGTCGTAAATCTGGTGCGGCAGGGCGGGCAGGCCGGGTTGGGGGATGATCTCGTCGCCGGTAGAAAGCACGCCGACGCGCAGGCGGCGCAAGACCGGAACCTGGGCCACACCGAGGGCCGCGAGCAAGGCCAGATCGGGCGGGCGGCAGAGGTGGCCTTGGGGCAGGGCTTGCGCGCCCGTTGCCATATCCTCGCCCGCAGCCCTTGTGTTGGCGCGGGGTTTTACCGGGCCATCGAACAGCACGGCGGCGCCATCAAGGGCGCAGTCTTCCTGCATCACCACGCAATCGACGCCTTCGGGCAGGATGGCCCCGGTCAGAATGCGGATCGCGGTGCCGGGGGGGACGGCACCGGCAAAGGGCTGGCCTGCGGCGGCACGGCCGGGGGTCAGGGGCAGGCGCTGGACGCCGTGGCCTGTGGTGGCATGGGCAAAGCCATAGCCATCCACCGCCGCGTTGGCGCGGGGCGGGTTGGCGCGGAGTGCGCGCACGTCGGCGGCCAGCACCCGGCCCATGGCTTCGGCGATTGTGACGGTTTCGGGCGTGGCCAGCGGCACAAGGGCGGCGCGCAGGCGGGCGAGAGCTTCGGCCACCGGCACCCATTCCACCCCTTGCGGCATCGAGGAGGCATTTTCGCGCGGGCGGGGTGGGGTGATTTGTGGCTTCAGGGCCGCGCGCAGGATGTGCTGCGCGCCTGCGCCGAGGATCCAGCCTTCCTCAAGGTGCTGTTCCGGTGCGGGGGGCGCGAACAGGGCGGCGAGGCCGTTGCGGGTTTGCAGGGCGAAGAACGCCCCGGCCAGCACCTGCACCTGTGCGGCATCCAGTACGATGCCTTCGGCCTGTTGCATCGCTTTAGCCTCGGCTGACAGGATCGAGGGGTAAACCTCGGCCAGCACTATGGGCGCGTCTGCCGCCTCGAATGGCCACACCGCGATCTGGCCTTTGAACGCTGAGCGAAGGCGGGCGAGGACGGGCAGGCCGGTCATCACCTGCGCGCCGACCGCCCCCGCGCCGGCCAGTTGCCAGACCGGTTTGGGTGCGGCACCGGGGCCACGGGCGGCGATGTCGGTGGCGCGGTGGGCGGGCAGCCCCGGGGGCAGGGCCGGTTTCAGCCGGGGCAGGCCAGGGGTCTGGGCTGCCTCGCCATTGCCCCAGAACGGGCCATCGCCGGGAAAGCGCGCGTTGATCTCTGCAGCGATGCGGCGGAAGTTTGTGACGTTGCCCGGCGCATCCTGGATACGGTCGGCGAGCCAGTTCCAGACCGCCAGCGCGTTCGGCTCGCCTGTGAGGTGGGCCGCGAAGCCTGCCGGATAACCGAAGGCGAAATCGGCACCGATCAGCAGGCGTTGGCCTGCGGCCAGTGCCTCGGTAATGAGGGCGTGCAGGCGTGCCTCGGCCTGCACACGGGTGGCGATGTTTTCGCATTGGGTGGCATGAGGGCCTGCCACCCCCAGCCAGATCGAATCGCGCCCCAGCCGGGGGCCTTTGGCGGCGGACCAATCGAGGATGGCGATGCGGTGAAAGGTCAAAGCCCCACCTCGCGCCGGATGAAGGCGGCGATGGCCGGGGTATCGTCGAGATGGAACAGCGGCAGGTGCAGGCCCCAGCCGGCAGTAGCGTGGGTTGCGGTGTCGGAGGCAACGGCGCGGATGGTGGGGTTATCCGGGGCCATCAGGGGCTGGCCGGTTTCAAGCCGTTGCACCTCGATCTTGGGGTGGAGGCCGGTTTTATAGCCTTCGATCAGCACCAGATCGCAGGGCGAAAGCTGCGCCAGCAGATCGGCCAGCGGCGGTTCGGGGGTGTCGCGCAACTCGTGCAGCAAGGCCCAGCGGCGGGGCGAGGCAATCAGCACCTCATGCGCCCCCGCCAGCCGGTGGCGGTGGCTGTCGCGCCCGGGATGATCGGTTTCGGTATCGTGGTGGGCGTGTTTGACGGTGGAGACGACCAGCCCTTGGGCGCTGAAATGCGCCACCAGCCGCTCCATCAGCCCGGTTTTGCCGGAGTTTTTCCAGCCGGTGACGCCGTAGAGGTTCATGGCGCGGCCAATCTGTTGGCGTCGGTGATATCCTCGGGCGTGTTGACGTTGAAGAAGGGATCGAAGGGGGTTGCGGCAAATTCGGCGGTGGTGGAATGATGCGCCTCGGTCCAGAGCACGATCTTGCGCAGGCCGGTTTCGAGGGCGCGCTTCAGGTCATGGCGCAGGGCGACGGGCCAAAGGCCAAAAGTGGGCTGGCGCTGCATGCGGCCTTGCGGATCGGGGCTGGCGGCCAGCACGAGGCCGGAGGGACCGGCGGCGGCCTGCAGGCGGGCGACCAGATCGCCGGGGAAAAACGGTGTGTCGGCGGCGGCGGTGACGATGGCGCTGGCGCCGTTGGCCGCCGCCCAATCCATGCCGGCGAGCACGCCCGCGAGTGGGCCGGGATGGCCCGGAAGGCTGTCAGCCAGCACCGGCAGGCCAAATTCGGCAAAGCGCGTGGGATCGCCGTTGGCGTTGATGGCCATCGCGCCACACTGGCCTTGCAGGCGGGCAATCACATGATCGATCAAGCGCCGCCCTGCCACCACGCGAAAACCCTTGTCGCCGCCGCCCATCCGGGTGGCGCGGCCACCGGCCAGGATCACGGCCGGCGGCTTAATCATCGCGCGTGCCTTTGCGGCGGCTTTTCGCGCCCTCATCCGCCACCGCCGCCAGATCGGCATCACGGATCAGCCGTTCTTCGCCCGCAAGGCACAAAAACCGCTGCCCGCGCATCCGTCCGATCAGGGTGAGGCCCACCTGCCGGGCAATCTCCACCCCCCAGGCGGTGAAGCCCGAGCGTGAGGCGAGCACCGGTATCCCCATCAGCGCGGTTTTGATCACCATCTCGGAGGTCAGCCGCCCGGTGGTGTAAAGGATCTTGTCGGCAGGGTTGATGCGATGAGCGAACATCAAGCCCGCAAGTTTGTCGACCGCGTTGTGGCGGCCCACGTCTTCCATATAGACCAAAGGCTGATCCTCGCGGCACAGCACCGAGCCATGGATCGCCCCTGCCTCCAGATACAGCGACGGCAGGGTGTTGATCTGATGCGCCAGTGCGTAAAGCCACGAGGTGCGCAAGGGGGTGGCGGGCAGGGTCAGCCCCTCCAGCCCCTCCATCATATCGCCGAACACCGTGCCCACGGCACAGCCCGAGGTGCGGGTTTTCTTCTTCACCTTTTCTTCATACGAGGTTGCGCGGCGGGTGCGGACCACCACGGTTTCAACCTCCGCGTCATAATCCACGCTGGTGACCACATCATCGGCCAGCAACATGCCCTGATTGCGCAGGAACCCCAGCGCCAGATAATCGGGGTGATCACCGATGGTCATCGCAGTCACAATCTCTTGCGAATTCAGATAGATGGTCAGGGGGCGTTCCTCGACCACCGAGGCTTCGGTGATCTGGCCAAGGTGATCGTGGCCGGTGATGCGCCGTGTCAGGCGCGGGTCGGCGGGGTTGGGGAGGAGGGGCAATTGGGGCATCTGGGGCAGGGGCATTGGGGGATTTCCTATGGCTGCCACATCATCTAGGCTG
>JANNAV010000355.1:0-27941 GCA_031384695.1 Paracoccaceae bacterium | reverse complement strand
CGTATTCGGCGAGCGCCAGGCGCATGCGGCGGCTGAACGGGTCGAGTGCGAAATGAATGAGTGTCGGCATGTCTTGTTAACTGACCTTAACCCTCTCGGAGCATTTAATCCGGGCACGGGCGGCAAGCGAGGGCTTCGACGCGACGCGCATTGCGCGTGTCAGCGATGATCCGGTGCAGGCCGGGCGGCTGTCGGAGTTCATCAGGGATGGCCGTCATGGCGGCATGGCCTGGTTGGCGGACAGCGCCGAACGGCGCTCGTCGCCGCTCAAGCTGTGGCCGGAAGCCCGCTCGGCCATCATGCTGGCGCAGAACTATGGCCCGCAGATCGATCCGCTGGAACGGTTGCAAGACAAAGGTACGGGCGTCATCTCGGTCCATGCCCTGAACCGCGACTACCATGATCTGGTCAAGGGCAAGCTGAAGCGCCTCGCCCACTGGCTGGCGCATCAATCGAAATCCGAAGTCAAGGTTTTCGTCGACACGGCACCGCTGATGGAGAAGCCGCTGGCCGCCAAAGCCGGACTGGGCTGGCAGGGCAAGCACACCAATCTGGTGGGGCGCAATCTGGGAAGCTGGTTCTTTCTGGGGGCGATTTTCACCACGCATGAGCTTGCGCCGGACGCGGCGGAGGTGGATCATTGCGGCTCGTGCCGGGCCTGTCTGGACATTTGCCCGACGGCGGCGTTTCCGGCCCCTTATCAGTTGGACGCGCGGCGGTGCATTTCTTATCTGACCATCGAGCACAAGGGGCCGGTTGACGCGGAGTTGCGCAGCCTGATGGGCAACCGGATTTACGGCTGCGATGATTGTCTGGCGGTGTGCCCGTGGAACAAGTTTGCGGTTGCGGCGCAGGAGATCGGCTATCAGCCGCGGGTGGGAGCGCCGGAGTTGGTGGCACTGGCGGGCCTCGACGACGCCGCGTTCCGCGCGCGGTTTGCGGGCAGCCCGATCAAGCGGATCGGGCGCGACCGCTTTGTGCGCAACGTGCTTTATGCCATCGGCAATTCGGGCGAGGTTCCGCTTGTGGCGGCGGCCCGGGCGTTGCTGGGCGATGCCGATCCCGTGGTGGCGGAGGCGGCGGACTGGGCGGTGGCGCGGTTGGGTGGCTGAGGCCGGTGCCGCTATTTGCGCAAGAGATCACTGAGGCGGAAGCCTTTGCCGCCAGCACCCGCCCAGAGCAGGCGGCCTTGCCATGCGGCAAAGGCGATGGCGGCGCTTGTCTGGCCTTTGGGGCCGCCGCCGAGGCGTTTGGCCAGAGCGGTTTCAACACCTTGGCGCCAGTTTGCGGCAAGCGCGCGCAGGGCGTCATCGCCCCATGACAGCGCCAGCAGTTGAATCTCGGGCGCGTCACCGATGGCTTTGAGCAGGGCGGCCGCACCTTTGGGGGAGGCGAGGGCCTCGGCCTCGGCGGCGGCGGTGATCTGTTCAAGGCGTTGCCAGCCCTGCGCGAGGGCTGCGGCCTGCATCGCGCGGCGGCTGCCGTAACGCTGTACCAGCGTTGGCGCGGCAAGGCCGGTCAGCGCGGCGATGCTGGCGAAGGAGACCGATTTCTCGCCCGACAGCAGCAGTTGGCCGCAGACATGGCCGAGGATTTCGGCATCGGATATGGTGCGGGGGCGCGGCATGGTTGAATTATGAACGAATGATCGTTTATAGCAAAGCGATATTTTGCGGCGACGCACACGCCGGATTGAACGGTTTGGCTGTGGACAAATGGCAGGTTGAGCTACCATTCTTCGAAAGACGAACGGTACGGGGGCGGCGGCAGAGATGCTTGGGTTGCGGCAATCATTGGTAGGGTTGTTTCTGGCGGCGGTGACGCTGGCGCTGTTGGCCTATGCGGGTGTGATCATTTTCGGGGCGTTGCAAAAGAGCATTTCTGCGGGGCCGGGCGCGGTGGTGGCGGAAGAGCGGGTGCAGACGGTGGATGTGGTGATCGTGAAATCGCAGCGGATCGTGCCGGAACTGGTGGTGTTCGGGCAGGTGCGCGCGGGGCGGACGCTGGATCTGCGCGCCGGAGTGGGCGGCACCGTGGCGGAGGTGGACGCGGCATTCGTCGAAGGCGGGGTGGTGGCTGAGGGGCAGGTGTTGCTGCGGCTGGACCCGTTTGATGCCGAAGACGCTTTGGCGCGGGTGGATGCCGATGTGCTGGACGCCAGCGCCGGGCGGCGGGATGCCGAGCGGGCGGTGCAACTGGCGCGCGACGAGGTGGCGGCGGCGGAAGTGCAGGCGGGCCTGCGGGTGCAGGCGGTGCAGCGGCAGCGCGATCTGCTGGCGCGGGGCGCGGGTGCGGCGCAGGCGCTTGAGACGGCGCAACTGGCAGGCTCGGCCGCCGATCAGGCGGTTCTGGCACGTAGGCAGGCTTTGGCCGAGGCGGAAACCCGGCTGGATCAGACGGCGACAGCATTGGCGCGGCTGGCCATTGCGCGGGCGGCGGCGGAGCGGGCGCTGGCAGAAACCGTGATCAGCGCCAAGTTTGCCGGGGTTTTAAGCGGCGTGGCGGCGACGGCGGGCGGCCGGGTTGCGGCCAACGAGCGGCTGGCGCAACTGATTGATCCGGCGGTGCTGGAGGTATCATTCCGGGTGTCTACGGCGCAATATGCCGATCTTCTGGGGCCGGAGGGCAGGTTGCCACCGGCCCAGGTGGCGGTGGAACTGGAGGCGGCGGCGCTTGAGTTGGCGGGCAAAACGATAGCCGCGCGCGGGCAGATCAGCCGCGAGGGGGCGGCGGTGGGCGAGGGGCAGACGGGGCGGCTGATTTTCGCGCAACTGGAGGCCACGGCGGGCTTGCGGCCCGGTGATTTCGTGACGGTGCGAGTGGCAGAGGCGGCGTTGAACGGGGTGGTGATGTTGCCTGCTGCGGCGGTGGCGGCGGACGGATCGGTGCTGGTTCTGGGGGCGGGGGACCGGCTTGAACTGGCGGCGGTGGTGGTGTTGCGTAAGCAGGGCGACCGGGTGATCGTGCGGGCCGGGGGGCTTGAGGGGCGGGCGGTGGTGGCGGCACGCGCGCCACAGCTGGGGCCGGGGATATTGGTGCAGCGGAGCGTGGGGGGATGAACGGCGCGGATTCGGGCACAGGCGGGGGCATTCTTTCATACTTTACGCGGCACAAGACGGCGGCCAACCTGTTGATGGGATTGATGGTTTTGGCCGGGCTGGTGGCCGTGCCCAATATGCGGGCGCAGTATTTCCCCGATGTGGTATCCGAGGTGCTGACGGTTTCGGTGGCCTGGCCGAATGCCGGGGCGGGTGATGTGGATGCGGGCATCGTGCAGGTGCTGGAGCCTGCGCTGTTGCTGGTGGCGGGGGTGACGGGGTCGGCGGCCACCGCCTATGAGGGACGGGCGCGGATATCGCTTGAGTTCGGGCCGGGGCAGGATATGGCGCGGGCCGAGCGCGAGGTGCAGGCGGCACTGGACGGCGCGCGCGCCCTGCCGGACGCGGCGGAAGACCCGGAAATCCGCCGGGGTGGCTTTTCCGACCGGGTGACCGATCTGGTGATCACCGGGCCGGTGGGGGCGGCGCAGTTGGGCCGCTTTGCCGACGAGATGGTGACGCGGCTGTTCGCGCGCGGGGTGACGCAGACCACGGTGCAGGGGGTGGCGGCGGGCCTGACGGTGGTGGAGGTGCCGTCACTGGCGCTGATCCGGCATGATATCGGCATGGAGGAGATCGCGGCGGCGATTGGCCGCGAGGTGACGGCGGAACCGGCGGGGGATGTGTCTGGCACCGCACGGGTGCGCACCGGCAGCGCCAAGCGCGCTGCGGATCAGATTGCGGGCATCGTGCTGCGGCAGACGGCGGATGGCGCGAGTTTGACGGTGGGCGATGTGGGCCGGGTGCGGGCCGAACCGGTGGACCGCGAGCGCGCTTTTTTCGTGGGTGACGATCCGGCGGTGCAGATAAGGGTGGACAGATCTGCGGGGGGCGATGCGATCGGGTTGCAGGCAGCGGTGGCGGAGGTGGCCCGCGAGATGCAGGCGGGCCTGCCTGCGGGCGTGCGGATCGAGCTGTTCAACTCTACCGCCGGGCAGATTTCCGGGCGGCTGAGTCTGCTGCTGGACAATGCGGTGATGGGGCTGGTGCTGGTTCTGGGGTTGCTGGTGCTGTTTTTGAACACGCGCACGGCGATCTGGGTGGCGGCGGGGATACCGGTGGCGCTGCTTTCGGGGGTTGCCCTGATGTATATGGGCGGGCTGACCATCAACATGATCTCGCTGTTCGCGCTGATCATGACGCTGGGGATCGTGGTGGATGATGCCATCGTGGTGGGCGAGCATGCCGATTACCGGCTGCGGGTGCTGGGCGAGACACCGGTGGAGGCGGCGGAACGGGCCGCGCGCAAGATGTTCTGGCCGGTGGTTTCGGCGACGGTGACGACGAACATCGCGTTCTTCGGGTTGATCGCCATCGGCGGGCGGTTTGGCGGTTTGATTGCCGACATTCCCTTTACGGTGATTGCGGTGCTGAGCATGAGCCTGCTGGAATGCTTTGTGATCCTGCCGCACCATCTGAGCCATTCGTTGGGCGGCGCGCGCGATCCCTGGTATGACTGGCCCTCAAGGGTGATGAACCGGGGGGTTGAGTGGTTCCTGCGGGTCATGGTGCGGCCTGTCACCGGCTGGGTGATCATGGCGCGCTATCCGGTGCTGGCGCTGGCGGTGGTGCTGCTGGCGTCGCAGGTGGCGCTGTTCTTGCGCGGCGATGTGCAGTGGCGGTTCTTCTCGTCACCCGAACAAAGCACGGTCAGCGGCAATTTCGCGATGTTGCCGGGGGCGACGCGCAGCGACACCATGGCGATGATGCGCGAGATGCAGCGGGCGGTGGCGGCGATGGGCGTGCAGTATCTGGCGGAAAACGGGGTTGATCCGGTGCGCTTTGTGATTGCCAGCGTGGGGGGCAACGCCGGGCGGGGCCTTGCGGGGGCGGAGACCAAGGAAAGCTGGCAGTTGGGCTCGATCTCGATCGAGTTGGTCGACGCCGATCAGCGGCCGTTTTCCAGTTCCGAGTTCGTGACCGCCCTGCAAGCGCAGGTGGTGCAGCATCCGATGACCGAAACGCTGGCGTTCCGCAGTTTTGGCGCGGGGCCGGGGGGCGATGCGATTGACGTGCAGTTTTCCGCAGCCAGCCCCGAGGTGCTGAAGGCGGCGGCAGAGGCGTTGAAGGCGCGGTTGCGGCAGTTCCCCGAGGTATCGGCGCTGGAGGATTCGCTGGCCTATGACAAGGACGAGCTTATTCTGCAACTGACGCCGCAGGGGCAGGCTTTGGGCCTGACGATTGATGCTTTGGGCGGGGTGCTGCGCGACCGGCTGAACGGCATCAAGGCGGCGGCCTACCCGGACGGCACGCGCGAGGCGACGGTGCAGGTGGAACTGCCCGAAGCCGATCTGACGGCGGATTTTCTGGACCGCACGCTGATCCGTACCGCGTTGGGCGCCTACCTGCCGCTGGCCGATATCGTGACGGTTACCCGGCGACCCGGATTTTCGACGGTGCAGCGCGAGAACGGCGTGGCGGTGATCTCGGTTTCGGGGGCTGTGGCGGATGATGATCCGGCGCGGGCCACTGCGATCAGCCGGGCGCTGGAGGCCGAGATTTTGCCAAAGATTGCACAGGATTATCGGGTGGACTACCAGGTGGCGGGGCTGGACGAGGCCGAGGACGAGTTCCTGAGCGGCGCCTTGCAGGGGCTGATCCTGTGTCTGACCGGCATTTATCTGGTGCTGGCGTGGATATTCGGCAGTTGGACGCGGCCGGTGGTGGTGATGGCGGTGATCCCGTTCGGGCTGGTGGGGGCGATTTGGGGGCATTATCACTGGGACATTCCGATGAGCATGTTCTCGGTGGTGGGGATGATCGGCATGGTGGGGATCATCATCAATGATGCCATCGTGCTGGTGACCACGATTGACGAATACCGCGCCGACCGTGGTTTGCGGGCGGCCATCGTGGACGGGGTGGCAGACCGGTTGAAGCCGGTGTTCCTGACCACGGCAACCACGGTTCTGGGCCTTGCACCGCTGTTATACGAGGGCTCCAATCAGGCGGAGTTTCTGAAGCCGACGGTGGTGACGCTGGTGTATGGGTTGGGGTTTGGCATGCTGCTGGTGCTGATGGTGGTGCCGGCGCTGATGGCGGTGCAGCACGATATTGGTGGTCAGTTGGCGGCGTTCTGGAGCGGGTTGCGCGAGGGCCGCGCGGTGCGGGCGGGTGCGCTGGCCGCGCTGGGGCTGTTTGCGGCGTTGATCCTGCCGGTGCTGGTGACGGGCGGCGGCTGGCCCTGGCTGCTGGGGCTGATGCCAGGGCTGGGATCGGGGCTGGGATCGGGGTTCTGGACGGGATTTGCGCTGTTTGCACTTGGCCTTGCGGCGGTGCTTCTGGTGATCTTTGTGGCGGCGGGTTGGCGCCGCAGGAGCGTCGCTTAAGGCCGCCTCTTGCTGTGGGCCGGGTTCCGCGATTATGCTTTGGCCGGGCGGCACTGTTTTCAATATCGAAACAATCGCGGGCGGGTTCAGGGGATGGCGCGTGGCGGATGAGCAGGGGATTTCGCGGGGTGCTTCGGCGATTTTCGGCTCGCACAGCTTTGCGCTGAAACGGCATCAAAGCCCGCATGGGCAGGTGACGGCGGTGTCGATGATGAAAGACGAAGGGCCGTTTGTCATCGAATGGATCGCGCATCATCTGGCGGTGGGGTTCACCGATCTGGTGGTTTACACCAATGATTGCAGCGATGGCACCGATGATATGCTGATCCGGCTGGAAGAACTGGGCCTTGCCCATCACCGGCGCAATGTGATCCCCGAGGGGCAGCGGCCACAGCCTTCGGCGCTGAACCATGCCGAAGTGGAGCCGGTGGTGGTGGGGTCGGATTGGGTGATGGTGTTCGATGCCGACGAGTTCCTGTCGATCAAATACGGCGACGGGCGGCTGGATGGCCTGATTGCGGCGGCGCGGGCGCAAGGGGCCAATGGCATCGTGGTGACCTGGCGGATTTTCGGCTCGGGCGGGGTGGTGGACTGGTCGCGCGGGCCGGTGACCGAGCAGTATCTGATGGCGGCACCCGAAAGCTGGAACAAGGGCTGGGGGGTGAAAACGCTGTTCACCTATGACCCTGAGTATTGGAAACTGGGCATCCACCGGCCCAAGATGAAGAACCGCCATATCCAGACCGATTTTCCCGACAGCGTGAAGTGGCTGACCGGTTCGGGGGCGGTTATGGAGGATTATTTCAAGTTCCGGGGCTGGCGGTCGATCACCCGGACGGTGGGGTATGACTGGGTGCAACTGAACCACTATGCGGTGAAATCGGTGGACAGCTATGCCATCCGCAAGATGCGCGGCAATGTGAACAACAAGGCCGACAAGTACAATTCCGACTATTGGTCGTTGCAGGATCGCAACGAGGTGCGCGACGAGACCATGCTGCGCTATTCTGCAACGCGCGACGCTGTCATGTTGCAATTGCTGGAGGATCCGGTGCTGAACCGGTTGCATCATGCGGCGATTGCGCGCGCCGAGGCGCGGCTGGACGAATTGCGGGGAACCGGGGCCTATCAGGGTTTGGTGGCCGATCTGGCGCGGGCGTCGGAGGTGCCGATCACCCAGATCGTGGCCAAACCGCCGCAGCCGCGCGACAAGGAAAAGATCGCCGCCTTGATGAGCGAGGTGGAAAAGCGCCGCAACGACAAGGCCAAGGCCGAGCGCAAGTTGCAGCCGCGCGAGACGCCCGAGGTGGTGCCGATGGGCAGCTATATCGGTGGCGTGCCGGGGCCGGGCCTTGGTGCCGAGGTGGAATGGGTGGCCAATCATGCGGTGATGCTGCCGCTTGATCCACGGATATTTGCGCCGCGGATTTTGGCGGTGATCAGGGAGGGGAAGTTCGAACGCGCGCTGGCGCGGCGGGTGCCGCAGGTTCTGGCGCGTGATGCCAAGGTGCTGGAGGTGGGGGCGGCGGTGGGGTTTCTGGCGACGCATCTGGCGCAGACCCGGCCCGATCTGACGCTGGTGATGCAAGAGGACAACCCGGGTTTGCGCGCGGTTTTGCAGGACGTGTGCGTGCGAAGCGGGCAGACCCTGACCAAGCGTTTTCGGTTGGAGATCAGTGTCTTGGGGGATGAACCGGCGGGCGCGATGGGGGCGTTGATTGCCGTTGAAAAGCCGGGTGCGCTGATGCTTGCCGACCCACACCTGTCGCCCGAGGTTTTGGCGGCTGTGTTGCCGGGGTTGACGCGGCCTTTGCTGCATCAGGTGTTGCTTTATGGGAGGTTGCTGGAGAAATGGCACGACCGGATGGGCGAGATCGAGGCGGTGCTGCTGGGGCTGGGCTACCGCGCGGCACCGGGCTTCGAGCCAAAGGTTGCGCGCTTTTTCAACCTTTGAAGGGCGCCATGCCGGCGCGGGCGAGGGCATCGGCGCGTTCATTTTCGGCGTGGCCCGCATGGCCCTTGATCCAGCGCCACTCTACCTTGTGCCGGGTAGCCGCTGCCTCAAGCCGCTGCCAGAGGTCCACGTTTTTCACCGGATCATTGCCGGAGGTACGCCAGCCATTGCGTTTCCAGCCGTGAATCCATGTGGTTACGCCGTTTTTCACATAGGCGCTGTCGGTGACGATTACCAGATCCGAGGTGCGGCTTAACGCCTCCAGCGCCGAGATCGCCGCCAGAAGTTCCATGCGGTTGTTGGTGGTATGGGCTTCGCCACCCTGCAACTCGCGCTGTTTGACGATGGCGCCACCTTCACGCGCGATCATCAGCACCCCCCAGCCGCCGGGGCCGGGATTGCCCGAGCAGGCCCCGTCGGTATAGGCGAAAAGATCGGGCATCTCGGCTCCTTTGGCGCTAGGTTCAGGCGCGCTCGAAGGCGAGTTTTGCGCCCAGCGCTGCAAAGGAGGCGGCGAAGGCGCGGCGCATCCAGACCAGCACATTGGGGTTGCCAAGAATGGTGCGGCGGCCGGAGGCGGCGATGGCGGCGTAAAGCAGGAAGGTCAGGGCGGTTACCCCGGTGAAGCCGAGGCCAAGCTCAACCATCGGGCGCAGGCCGGTACTGTTGGCAGGCAGGAACTGCGGCAGGAACGCTATGAAAAACAACGGAAGTTTCGGGTTCAGGATGTTCAGGACGATGCCGCGCCAGATGATGCGGGTGGCGGGTGTACGTGCTGCGGCCTCGATGGCAAGCGAGCCGGTGGATTGCAGCACCGCCCATGCCATCCACAAAAGATAGGCGACCCCGGCGAATTTGACGGTTTGAAACAGCAGCGCACTGGTGTGCAGGATGGCGGCGAGGCCCGCGAGCGCCACGATCAGGTGCAGCACGGTGGCGATGGTGCAGCCGACGGTAGCCCAGACCCCGGCGCGGAAACCGCCGCCCAGGGTGGTGGACAGGGTATAGACCACGCCGATGCCGGGCGTCACGCAGACGATGAAGGCGGTCAGTAGAAATTCAGGCGACATTGGGGGTTCCTTCCACGGGGTCGCGCAGGATGCGCGGCACTTTGAATTCGATATTTTCCTGAGCCGTTTCAACCAGTTCCACCGTTACCTCAAAGCGCGCGCGAAAGGCGTTGACCACTTCATCGACCAGTACTTCGGGGGCGGAGGCACCGGCGGTGACCCCCACCGCGCGGATGCCCTGTAGACTGCGCCAGTCAATGTCAGTGGCGCGCTGCACCAGTTGGGCATAGGCGCAGCCTGCGGTGCGGCCCACTTCGACAAGGCGCATCGAGTTGCTGGAATTGGGCGCGCCGATCACCAGAAGCGCGTCGATCCGGGGGGCGATGGCCTTGACGGCGGCCTGACGGTTGGTGGTGGCGTAGCAGATATCTTCTTTGTGCGGGCCGATGATGGCGGGGAAGCGGGATTGCAGGGCCAGTACGATCTCGGCGGTGTCATCAACCGAAAGCGTGGTTTGGGTGATATAGGCGAGGTGGCGTGGATCGCGCACCGAAAGCCCCGCCACATCGGCCACGGTTTCCACCAGCAAGACGCAGCCTTCGGGTAATTGTCCCATGGTTCCAATGGTTTCCGGGTGGCCCTTGTGGCCTATCATGATCAGTTGCAGGCCTGCCTCATGATGGCGCTGGGCCTCGTTATGCACTTTGGTGACCAGCGGGCAGGTGGCATCCACTGCGATCATCCGGCGGGCGCTGGCTGCGGCGGGCACCGATTTTGGCACCCCATGCGCCGAGAACACCACCGGGCGATCATCTGGGCAATCGTCAAGTTCTTCTACAAAAACAGCGCCTTGCGCGCGCAGGGCGTCGACCACGAATTTGTTGTGCACGATCTCGTGGCGCACATAAACCGGCGCGCCCCATTTGAGGATGGCCAGTTCTACGATCTTGATGGCACGGTCCACACCGGCGCAAAAGCCGCGTGGGGCGGCGAGGTAGAGGGTGAGGGGCGGCAGGGGCATGACGGGTCTCGGCGGCGAATTGGGAAGGGATGGCAAGCGTATGGGTAACGTATGGCTGCGGGCTGGGCAGGTCCAGCCCTAACCTGCGACCAGCGACATCAGCGCCAGAAGCGCCAGATAGCGCCCGGTTTTGGCGATGGCGGTGAGGGTGACGAACAGCCAGACCGGTGTGCGCATCAGGCCCGCGATGGCCACGATCACATCGCCGCCGGGGGCCCAGCTGAGCAGCAGCACCCAGACACCCCAGCGGGCGAACCACCTTTCGGCGCGGGCACGTTTTGCGGCGGGCAGGGCGAAGCGGCCTTCGTTGAGGTTGCCCAGACCGCGACCGATGGCATAGGTGACGCAAGAGCCCAGCGTGTTGCCGATGCTGGCCACCAGCACCAGAAGCCAAGGGTTGGCGGTGCCTGCGGCGATCAGGCCCGCGAAGATGATCTCGGATTGGAAGGGGATCGGGGTGGCGGCGAGAAAAGCGGCGGCAAAGAGGCCAGCGAGCGAGATCATTCGCCGGGGCCGCCCGGCGCAAACTTGAAGGACGGCGCAGTTGCCCGCGCCGGCCAATTCAGTGCAACACGCGCTGTCACTTCGCCTCGGCGGATACCTCGTCACGCTCGACACGCGGTTCGCGGGGCGGGCGGCCGATCACATCGCGCAACTCGTCCAGCTCGATGAAATTGTCGGCCTGACGGCGCAATTCATCCGCGATCATCGGCGGCTGGCTGCGGATGGTCGAGACCACCGAAACCCGCACGCCCTGACGCTGCAGGCTTTCCACCAGCGGGCGGAAATCGCCGTCGCCCGAGAAAATCACCACATGATCGACGCGCGGCGCCAGTTCCATGGCATCGACCGTCAGTTCGATATCCATGTTGCCTTTGACTTTGCGGCGGCCCTGACTGTCGGTGTATTCCTTGGCCGGTTTGGTCACCATGGAAAAGCCGTTGTAATGCAGCCAGTCAACCAGCGGCCGGATCGGCGAGTATTCGTCATTTTCCAGCAGTGCCGTGTAGTAGAACGCGCGCAGCAGTTTGCCGCGGCGCATGAACTCGTGACGCAGCAGTTTGTAGTCGATATCGAAGCCGAGCGCCTTGGCGGCTGCATAAAGATTCGATCCGTCTATGAACAGCGCGAGCCGGTCATCCTTGTAAAACATTCCGTCATCCCCTCGAAATAAATTGTCCTCAATCGAGCTTCCGTGAGCGTATTACCTAATGTAATGACTTCGACAGAGAACAGGGTTCAATACCGCTTGAGTGGTTTGCTCGCAAGTAGAACCCGTGAACGAGGGTAGCATTGACACGCGATGTTGAACAGCACGCTCTGGTTGCGTTCGGAGGAAATCTGCCACTGGGCGAGATGCCGCCGGAAACCACGATTCTGGCGGCAATTGGCGTACTTGGCGCGGCGGGGCTGCGGCTTGACCGGGCCAGCCGGGCGTTTCGCACCCCGTGCTTTCCGACAGGTGCGGGGCCGGATTACGTAAACGTTTGCGCAACGATGACGCCGCGTAAAGTGATGACAGGTGAAGATATTCTGGCGCTGTTGCACCGGGTGGAGGCCCGGTTCGGGCGCGAGAGGCAGCAGCGGTGGGGCATGCGGACGCTGGATATTGATCTTCTGGCCCTGGGTGATTCGGTTTTTCCCGATCCGGGCGAGCAGGCGCGCTGGCGCGGTCTGCCGCCGGAAACCCAGCAGAGTGCCGCCCCGGACCGGCTGATCCTGCCCCACCCGAGGTTGCAGGACCGGGCCTTTGTGCTGGTGCCGCTGGCCGAGGTGGCGGCGGAGTGGGTGCATCCGTTGCTGGAGGTTTCTGTAGCGCAGATGCTGGCCGCCTTGCCTGCGGCGGACCGTGCGGCGGTGGTGCCTTTGGGGCCTTTGGCTTTGGCGGCATTGGATTGATTTGGCCCTTGTCAAGCGCGGATGACGCGCCTAAATAGGCCGCTTCATGCCCCCAACACCCCGAATGGAGCATCCATGGCCCGCGTGACGGTTGAAGATTGCGTTGACAAGGTTCCGAACCGGTTCGAACTGGTGATGCTGGCGGCCCACCGGGCGCGCGAGATCGCCGCAGGCTCGGCCCCCACGGTGGACCGCGACAACGACAAGAACCCGGTGGTCGCCCTGCGCGAGATCGGCGACGAGACGCAGATTGCATCCTTGCTGCGCGAGCGGATGATCGAAAGCCATCAGACCAAGATCGATGTGGACGAGCCGGAAGACGACCAGATGGCGCTGCTGATGTCGGGCGAGATCGACCGGCCGATGCAGGACGACATGTCGGAAGAAAAGCTGCTGCGGGCGCTGATGGAAGCGCAGGGCGATTTCTGAAGGTTTGGTGAAAGCCTGATTTTGCGTGAGAAGGTCGCTGTTGAGTAAGAAGGCTGGGCGGGCATGATCGACGTCGAAGACCTGATCGCCCTGGTCCGCAACTATAATCCGCGCAGCAATGCCGATCTGATCGCCCGTGCCCATGCTTACGGCCGCGCGATGCATGACGGCCAGTTGCGCAAATCGGGCGAGCCGTATTTCACCCATCCGGTGGCGGTGGCGGCCATTCTGACCGAACAGCGGCTGGATGATGCCACCATCGTGACGGCCTTGCTGCACGACACCATCGAGGACACCAAATCGACCTATTCCGAGATCGCCAAGCTGTTTGGCGACGAGGTGGCGGAACTGGTGGACGGGGTGACCAAGCTGACCAACCTGCAACTGTCGTCAACCGAAAGCCAGCAGGCGGAGAATTTCCGCAAGCTGTTAATGGCGATGTCGAAAGACCTGCGGGTGATATTGGTCAAGCTGGCCGACCGGCTGCATAATATGCGCACGATCCGCAGCATGAAGCCGGAAAAACAGGCGCAAAAGGCGCGTGAGACGATGGAGATTTTCGCGCCTTTGGCGGGGCGCATGGGCATGCAGTGGATGCGCGAGGAGTTGGAGGATCTGTCCTTCAAGGTGATCAACTCCGAGGCGCGCAACTCGATCATCCGGCGGTTTCTGACCTTGCAGCGCGAGGCGGGCGATGTGGTCCACAAGATCACCGCCGATATCCGGCTGGAACTGGAACGGGTGCAGATTGACGCCGATGTTTATGGCCGGGCGAAAAAGCCCTATTCGATCTGGCGCAAGATGCAGGAGAAGGAACTGGCGTTTTCCAGCCTTTCCGACATTTACGGATTCAGGGTGATCTGCGGCTCGGTGGCCGAGTGTTACGGCATTCTGGGGGTGATCCATCAGCGGTGGCGGGCGGTGCCGGGGCGGTTCAAGGACTACATCAGCCAGCCGAAGAACAACGGGTATCGCAGCATCCACACCACGGTTTCGGGGCGCGATGGCAAGCGGGTGGAAGTGCAGATCCGCACGCGCGAGATGCACGAGGTGGCCGAGGCGGGGGTGGCGGCACACTGGTCTTACCGCGAGGGTGTCAGGGCGCAGAACCCGTTTGCGGTGGACCCGGCCAAATGGGTGGCCGGCCTGACCGAGCGGCTGGACGAGGGCGATCACGACGAGTTTCTGGAAAACGTCAAGCTGGAGATGTATTCCGATCAGGTATTCTGCTTTACCCCCAAGGGCGATGTGGTGCAGCTGCCGCGCGGGGCGACGCCCTTGGATTACGCCTATTCGATCCACACCCGGATCGGCAATGCCTGTGTTTCGGCCAAGATCGACGGCATCCGGGTGCCGTTGTGGACCCGGCTGAAAAACGGCCAGTCGGTGGAGATCATCACGGCCGAGGGTCAGCGGCCGCAGGCAAGCTGGATCGATATTGTGACCACCGGCCGCGCCAAGGCCGCCATCCGGCGATCTTTGCGTGAGGAGGACCGGGGGCGCTTCGTGCGGCTTGGGCAGGAACTGGCGCGGCAGGCGTTTGAGCATGCGGGCAAGAAGGCCTCGGACAAGGCGCTGCGCACGGCGGCCAAGCTGTTGGGGCTGGCCGATGAGAACGAGTTGCTGGCGCAGATCGGATCATCGGAACTGGCGGCGCGCAAGGTGATCGAGGCGCTTTACCCGGAACTGACGCTTTCAACCGCCGAAGAGGTGGACAGCACCCGCCCGGTGCTGGGCCTGACCGCCGATCAAAGCTTTCGCCGGGCGCCCTGCTGTCAGCCGGTGCCGGGCGAGCGGATCGTGGGCATCACTTACCGCGGGCAGGGCGTGGTAATCCATGCCATTGATTGCCCGGCCCTGGAAGAGCTGGAGGAACAGCCGAACCGCTGGGTTGATCTGCAATGGCACGCAGGTCGGCATGCGGCGGTGAACACGGTTGGCCTTGAACTGACGATTTCCAACGATGCTGGTGTGTTAGGGCGCATCTGCACCTTGATTGGCGAGCAAAAGGCCAATATCTCGGACTTGAAGTTCATCGACAAGAAGCCAGATTTCTATCGGGTGATGTTCGATGTGGACCTGCGCGATGTGGAGCATCTGCACAAGGTGATGACGGCGCTGGAGGCGGAAACCGACGTGGCGCAGGTGTCGCGGCTGCGTGATGTGACGCGCAAACCCTGAACCGGTACATCCGGGCGCGGGGGAAACAAGAAGGGCTGGGCTTGAGTGGTCTTTAAGCGGCGCAATCCACGATCTATCGCCGCCTGGGCGCAGCAGTTGGTGTATCCGACCGGCGGCTTTTTGCGGGCGATCAAATACATGGTCCACCGGATGCGCCGCCTGCCGGACGAGCCGCACCGGGTGGCGCGCGGGGTGTTTGCCGGAACTTTCGTGAACTTTCCGCCGATATTCGGTATTCAGTTCATCTCGGCGGCGGCGCTGGCCTGGGCGATGCGCGGCAATATCATTGCGGCGTTGCTGTGCACCTTTCTGTCGAACCCGATCACCACGCCGGTAATTGCGGTGGTGTCGATGGAGACGGGCTATTGGCTTTTGGGTATCAAGGCACCGCTGGAGGTGATGGGGATTGTCGAGGCCTTTGGCAATGCGGGCGTCGAGTTGTGGCGCAATGCCAAGGCGGTGTTCACCTCGGAGCCGACGGAATGGGCCAGCCTGATCGTGTTTTTCAAGACGATCTATCTGCCGTATCTGGTGGGCAGCATCATTCCGGGGCTAATCTGCTCGACGGTGCTTTATTATCTGACGACGCCTCTGGTGCTGGCCTATCAGAAGATCCGCGCCAAGCGCACGCAGGACCGGATCGAAAAGCGCAGGCGGTTAAAGGCGGCGGTGATCGAGGCGCGGCAGAAGGCGGAATTGCCGCAAGACGACGCTGCGCCGTTGCCATAACATGCGTCGGGCAATGAGGGAGGCGGCGATGAAACCAGTTGGGCGGCTGCGGCTTGGGGTGAACATTGATCATGTGGCCACCGTGCGCAATGCGCGGGGGGTGTCTTATCCCGATCCGCTCAGGGCGGCGCTGCTGGCTGAGGCGGCGGGGGCGGATGGCATCACCGCGCATTTGCGCGAGGACCGCAGGCATATCCGTGACGGCGATATCGAGGCGATGATTGCGGGCCTGACGGTGCCGCTGAACTTTGAATGTGCGGCCACGCCCGAGATGCAGGCGCTGGCCTTGCGGCACCGGCCGCATGCGGTGTGTCTGGTGCCGGAAAACCGGGCCGAGCGGACCACCGAGGGCGGCCTTGATGTGGCGGGGGATGAGGCGCGGCTGGCGGAATACATTGCACCTTTGCTGGCTTTGGGCTGCCGGGTGTCGATGTTTATCGGCCACGATCCGCGCCAGATCGGGGCCTGCAAGCGGATTGGCGCCGATGTGGTGGAACTGCACGCGGGGCATTACTGCGATCTGCACGAGGAGGGCCGCTTTGCCGAGCGCGATCTGGAACTGGCGGCGCTGCAGAAGGGCGCGGCGCATGCGCATGCACTGGGGCTTGAGGTGCATGTGGGCCACGGGCTGACTTACGAGACGGTGGGGCCGGTGGCGGCGATGCCTGAGGTGATGGAGTTGAACATCGGCCATTTCCTGATCGGCGAGGCGATTTTCCGTGGGCTTGGTCCGGCGATCGAGGAGATGCGGCGCCAGATGGATCTGGCGCGGGAGTAGGGCATGATTCTGGGGATCGGCGCCGATCTGGCCAATATCGAGCGGATCGGCGGGACTTTGGCGCGGTTTGGCGACCGGTTTCGCAACCGGGTGTTTACGGCCACCGAGCAGCGCCATGCGGATGGGCGGCCGCTTGCGGTGGCGGCCACCTTTGCCAAGCGCTGGGCCGCGAAAGAGGCCTGTTCCAAGGCGCTGGGCACCGGCCTGCGGATGGGCATCGCCTGGCGCGACATGGCGGTCAGCAATCTGGAAACCGGGCAGCCGGTGATGCAACTGTCGGGCTGGGCGGCTGCGCGGTTGGCGGCGATGACGCCTGCGGGCCATGCGGCCATCGTGCACGTCACATTGACCGATGATCACCCTTGGGCGCAGGCTTTTGTGGTGATTGAGGCGCGGCTGGTGGCGCTGCCAACTTGACTCGCCGCCCGCCCGCGCGCATCTAGCGCCCGAACTTATGAAGCCCGACCTATCAAGCAGGACACCCGACCCATGGCCAGCAAGGCAAAACCCGATGGTGGCATCGTTGAGACCATCAAGACGATTGTGTATGCGCTGCTGATCGCGGGCGCATTTCGCACCCTGTTGTTTCAGCCGTTCTGGATCCCTTCGGAATCGATGAAGGACACGCTGCTGATCGGCGACTTCGTGTTCGTGAACAAGATGGCATACGGCTATTCGCGCCATTCCTGCCCGTTTTCGATGTGCCCGTTTTCCGGCCGTATTCTGGCGGCGGACCCGGTGCGTGGCGATGTGGTGGTGTTTCGCCATCCGACCCAGGGCACCGATTTCGTCAAGCGGCTGATCGGGCTGCCGGGCGATCAGATTCAGATGAAGGCGGGGCTTTTGTACATCAACGGCGCCGTCGCGCCACAGGTGCCGGACGGGGTGTTCGAGGAGGTTTACGCCGAGCAGGGGCCGATGCGCAACCGGCCGCGCTGTGAAAACGAAGTGGTGGGCGAGGGGGCGATCTGCAGCAAGTCGCGCGCCATCGAGACCTTGCCGAACGGGCGGCAGCACCATGTTCTGAACATTGATGCGGCGGGGTTTGCCGATAACACCGATGTGTTCACCGTGCCCGAGGGCAAGTATTTCTTCATGGGTGACAACCGCGACAACAGCCAGGACAGCCGGTTTGCGCAAAGCGCCAGCGGCGTCGGCTTTGTGCCGGCCGAAAACCTGATCGGCCGCGCCGACCGGATCATGTTCTCGTCGGCGGGCCGCTCGATGCTGTATTTCTGGACCTGGCGATCGGACCGGTTCTTCAAGGCGGTCGAGTGAGGCTTTCGTCGGATCTCAAAGCCTTTGAGGCGCGGCTGGGGCATCAGTTTCGCAACCCCGAGATATTGCTGCGGGCGGTGACGCATGCGTCGCTGTCCACGGCCACGCGGCCCGACAATCAGCGGCTGGAGTTTCTGGGCGACCGGGTTTTGGGGCTGGTGATGGCTGAGGCGCTGCTGTCGGGCGATACCGGGGCGAGCGAGGGGCAGTTGGCACCCCGGTTCAACGCGCTGGTGCGCAAGGAAACCTGTGCCGAGGTGGCGCGCGATCTGGGGTTGGGGGCGGTGTTGAAGCTGGGCCGGTCTGAAATGCTGTCGGGCGGGCGGCGTAAGGAGGCGCTGCTGGGGGACGCGCTGGAGGCGGTGATTGCCGCCGTCTATGTGGACAGCGGCTTTGAGGCGGCCAAGGCCACCGTCCTCAGGCTTTGGGGCGCGCGGATCGGGGCGGTGGAGCGCGATGCGCGCGATGCCAAGACCAGTTTGCAGGAATGGGCGCAGGCGCGCGGCATGCCGCCGCCGGAATACATCGAGACCGGGCGCTCTGGCCCGGATCATCAACCGATCTTTACAGTCGAGGTGCGGCTGGAAAGTGGCGAGACCCATGCCGAGGTGGCAGGGTCGAAACGGGTGGCCGAACAGGCCGCAGCACGGGCGCTTTTGGCCCGCTTGGAGACTTCCAATGAGCGAGAATGATGTTGGCCCGATGGCCGAGCGGCAGGCGGGCACGCGGGCGGGGTTTGTGGCCCTGATCGGCGAGCCGAATGCCGGGAAATCGACGCTGCTCAACCGGATGGTGGGGGCGAAGGTTTCGATTGTCACCCACAAGGTGCAGACCACGCGGGCGCGCATCCGGGGCATCACCATGGCGGGGCTGACGCAGATCGTGTTTGTCGATACGCCGGGGTTGTTTCGCCCGCGCCGCAGGTTGGACCGCGCGATGGTCAAGGCGGCATGGGGCGGGGCGGCGGACGCCGATATCATCGTGCTGCTGATCGAGGCGCACCGGGGGCTGACCGGTGGGGTTGCCGCCATCATCGACCGGATGAAGGATCAGGTGCCGCTGGGGCAGCAGGTGGCCTTGGCGATCAACAAGATCGACCGGGTGAAGGCGGAGGTGTTGCTGGAACTGGCGGCCAAGATGAACGAGGCCTATCCGTTTGCGCGCACCTTCATGATTTCGGCGGAAAAGGGCTATGGTGCGGCTGATCTGAAGGAATGGCTTGCGGGCGAATTGCCCGAGGGAGCGTGGTTTTACCCTGAGGATCAGATTGCCGATCTGCCGATGCGGTTGATTGCTGCCGAGATGACGCGCGAGAAGCTGACGCTGCGGTTGCACGAGGAATTGCCCTATCAGTTGACCGTGGAGACCGAGAAGTGGGAGGACAAGCCCGATGGCACCACCCGGATTGATCAGTTGATCTATGTGGCGCGCGATGGCCACAAGGGCATCGTGCTGGGCAATGGCGGCGAGACGATCAAATCGGTGGGGCAGGCGGCGCGGGCCGAGATCGCCGCGTTTCTGGGGCGCACGGTGCATTTGTTTTTGCAGGTGAAGGTGCGGCCGAACTGGCTTGAGGAGCCTGAGCGCTATGCCGAGATGGGGCTGGATTTCAAGGACGGCAACTGACCGTTCCGGGTTGGGGCGGCGGAGCCTCCGGCGGGGATATTTAAGCAATAAAGAAGGGGATGCGGGGTGAGCGCGCGGTTGGCGGCGGGGATATGGGTTTCGGCCTATTTGCTGCGGCTGCGGCTGGCGGATATTCCTGTCTATGTGACGGCCAGGGGCGATGCGACCTCGGGGGCGGTGGTGGTGAAGGTGGCGACGCTGGACGGGCGGGCGGTGAGTTTTCAGCGCAGTTTTGATCTGGCGGCGGGGGCGCGGCGCTGGGTGCTGCTGGCGGAGGGGCCGGAGGCCGAGGTGGATGCGGCGCTGGGCCGGGCGCGGGGACGCGATCCGGATTTGTGGGTGATTGAGTTGGAGGACCGGCAGGGGCGGACCTTGCTGGAGGAAGAGGGGTTGGCGGAGTGAGGCTTTGCGGTTGGCAGGCGGGCGCCGGGTGGCAGGCTTGCGTCAGTCCTGGCGCAGGGCTGGCAGGCGGGCGAGGGCGATCAGCGCCAGCCCGGCACCTGCGAACCCAAGGCAGATCAGACCGAGGTTGAGGGCGGTCGCCACAGGCCCCAGTACGGTGAAATCGAGGAACGGGTAGGCCCAAAAGCCGGTAAGGCTGCCGCGCAGCAGCGCATAGCCGCAATAGGCCAGCGGCCAGACCAGCCAGAACGGCAGGTCGGCGCGGGAAATCTGTTTGGGGGCGCAGCCCAGCCACCACAGCAGGGTGAGCACCGGGGTGGCGCTGTGCATCGTCTGATCGGCCCACCAGGCAAGGCCGGTGGGTGCCCAGAGCCCGGCCAGCACCAGATGATAGACCACCCCTACCATGCCGATGGCCACCACCAGCCCTGCCGCCCGGCGGCTGCTGATCCGCCAGCCGAACGCGATGGCCAGCATATGGGCCGCCACCAGCGCGTTGGTCAGCACGGTGAAATAACCGCCCATCAGCCACAGGCTGTGCACGACGCCGGTGGTGGCGGGCAGGCTGTGGGTGACGCTGAACTGTGCTGCGAGGCCGCCGGTTGCCACGGCGGCCAGTGCGAGGCTGGGCACAATCTGCCGCGCAAGGCTGGGGCGGGGTGGCGGGTTTGACGCCCGGGGCGGCGGCGCGGGAGGGTTTGGCGCGGGCGGGTTTGGCGCGGGCGGCGGTGGTGACGCAGGCGCAACAGGCGGTGGGGGGGTGCCGGGCATGTGAAAACCCTCGCTCAGGGCGTGGAATTTGGCAAGGCCTCTTGCGGCGCGGCGGAAGGCCTCTTGCAGCAAGGCGGGGGGCGCATGATAGTTGGCGGATGGAATGGCAAGACGAGGGCGTGCTGATTGCCATGCGGTTGCATGGGGAAAGTGCGGCGATCATCGAGGTGTTTACCGCGGCGCATGGGCGGCATCTGGGCGTGGTGAGGGGCGGGGCCTCGCGGCGGATGGCGGCGGTATTGCAGCCGGGCAGTCAGGTGGCGGTGGCGTGGCGGGCGCGGCTGGAGGAGCATATCGGCGCGTTTGTGGTGGAGCCGGTGCGGGCACGGGCGGGGGTTCTGGCGGACCGGCTGGCGCTTTCGGGGCTGAATGCGGTGTGCGCGATGGTGCAGGTGGCGCTGCCCGAGCGCGAGGCGTTTGCGGGGCTGTGGGGTGCCACGATGGTGCTTTTGGACGCGATGGAGGCGGGCGCGGCTGTGGGGGCGGGGGGCGAAGGGGATGGGCCGGAGCGGGTGGCCTTTGAGTGGGGGGCGGCGTATTTGCGCTGGGAAGTGTTGCTGCTGGAGGCTGTGGGGTTTGGGCTGGACCTGTCGCGCTGTGCGGTGACGGGAAGCCGCGAGGATCTGGCCTTTGTCAGCCCGAGGTCCGGGCGGGCGGTGGGGCGCGATGCGGCGGGGGAATGGGCGGCCAAGCTGTTGCCGTTGCCGCCGGTGATGCTGGGACAGGGGCGCGCCACAGCGGCGGAACTGGTGCAGGGGTTGGCCGTGACGGGGCATTTTCTGGCGCGGGGGCTGGCGCCGGTGTTGAACGGGCGGGCGTTGCCCGAGGCGCGCAACCGGTTGATCGCATTGCTGGCGCGCGAGAGGTAGGACGCGATGAATGGCGATTGCAACTATGTCCTTCGGCGGGCAGACGCGCGGGCCGTGCTTGCCTCGGGGGCCATGCGCACCCGCACCCGCTGTTCCAACGCGGGGGTTTCACACCCCCGCACCCGCTGTTCCAGAGCGGGGGTTTCACATCCCCGCACCGCCGTGGGATATTTGGGCAATGAAGAAGCGGGACGAATTTTAGGCGAATTGTCCAGAGCGGCTGCGGAGTGGTTCCGCCAAGGCGCTTCCCGCTCTGGAAACCCGTTGGATTTTAGCGGCTTGGCTGTTTTGTCACCGCGTCCCGGCGATTGCAGACGGACATCTGCCGGGCTATGGGTGACCGCAACGCGGGTGGCTTGTGGCGACTGGATTCTGGCTTGGCGACGAGGCCGTGGGGGCCTTTGTGCCTTTGCAAACCGCAGTCGCCTGTTGCGACAGGCCCGGCATCCGCCCATCGGCACCTGATCTTGCTGGCGGCAAACAAGCGGCGCGGCGCAGCGTCGCGGATGGCGCGTGGATGTCGGGCTTGGCGAAGCTTGCGCGGCTGGGGTGCGCAATGGTGCGGTATCATGGCAATCGACGATATTCCGCTTGATCTCAAGCATGCGCGCAACCCGAAGATCCGGCATTTCGCCATACTCGCGGGGTTGGAGGCGGCGGTGCGCGGCTCTCTCATCTCGGCGATGCCGCTGGCGGTGCGGGACGTGATGGGATCGACCGTCGGGTCTTCCAAGGTTTATTTCGCGGTGGGGGTGATCTCGCTGATCTGGGGGCTGCTGGTGCCCTGGGCCAACCGGGCAATCCCGCGGCGGTGGTTGTACACCGGCGGTTGCAGCCTGTATCTGATTGGTATGGGGCTGGCGCTGGCAGGCACGTCGGTGACGGTGCCGCTGGCCTTGATGGCGATGTCGATGGCGACGGCGACCAACTTTGTCTGTTTCAACGCCTATGTGCTGGATTATGTCGAGCGCGCCAAGCTGGGGCGGATGCAAAGCCTGGTGATGGTGTATTCGGCCACACCCTGGGCAATTGGGCCGGTGCTGGGGGTTTGGCTGCATGATTACTGGAAGCCCGCGCCGTTTTTGCTGGCCGGGAGTTTCGCGGTGATGCTGTTGGTGGCGTTTTGGGTGCTGCGGCTGGGCAATGGCCGCCAGATCACCAAGGCCAAGCGGCCGGCGGTGAACCCTTTGGCATTTCTGGGGCGGTTTTTCGCGCAGCCGCGGTTGATTGCCGGTTGGGCGTTTGCGGTGATCCGTTCGACCGGCTGGTGGGTTTATGTGGTGTATCTGCCGTATTTCTGCATCGAGCAGGGGTTGGGCAACAAGGTGGGGGGGATGGCGCTTTCAGTCTCGAATGCGATGCTGTTCGCCTCGCCGTTCATGCTGGCGCTGGTGCGGCGGGCCGGGGTCAGGGTGTCGGTGCGGGCGGCGTTCGGGCTGTGCGGGGCGATGTTTGTGATCTCGGCTTTGGTCGCGCCTTTGCCGTGGCTGACGGTGGCGGCGATGATGCTGGCGTCGGTTTTGCTGGTGATGCTGGATGTGGTGGGGGGGTTGCCGTTTCTGATGTCGGTGAAGCCGAGCGAACGAACCGAGATGTCGGCGGTGTATTCCAGCTTTCGCGATGTGTCTTCCATCCTGACGCCGGGCGCGGCGTGGCTGGTGCTGGCGGTGGCACCGACGGCGGCGATATTCGCGGTGTGCGGGGCGGGGATGGCGCTGGGCTGGGCGGTGGCGGGGCGGATGCACCCGCGGCTGGGGGTGTTGCGGCCCTCAAGGGGTGGGGCGTAGCTCAGTCCAACAGCCGTCTCGCGATGACCTGTGCCTGAATTTCGGCGGCCCCTTCGAAGATGTTCAGGATGCGGGCGTCGCACAGGATGCGGCTGATCGGGTATTCAAGGGCAAAGCCGTTGCCGCCGTGGATCTGCAGCGCGTTATCGGCAGCCGCCCATGCCACCCGCGCGCCCAGCAGTTTCGCCATCCCCGCCTCAAGATCGCAGCGTTTGTCGTGGTCTTTCTGCCAGGCGCTGAAATAGGTTAACTGGCGGGCGACCATGATTTCGACCGCCATCATCGCCAGTTTGCCCGCGACACGGGGAAACTCGATCAGGGATTTGCCGAATTGCTTGCGGTCTTCGGCGTATTTCATCCCCGATTCCAGCGCCGATTGCGCCACACCCACGGCGCGGGCGGCGGTTTGGATGCGGGCAGATTCGAACGTCTGCATCAGTTGTTTGAAGCCCTGCCCGGGCACGCTGCCCAGCAGGTTTTCACCCTTCACCGCAAAGCCGTCGAAGGCCAGTTCGTATTCTTTCATGCCCCGGTAGCCCAGCACCGCGATCTCGCCGCCGGTCATGCCGATGGTGGGGAAGGGGTCTGCATCGGTGCCGGGGGTTTTCTCGGCCAGAAACATCGACAGGCCACGGTAATCGGTGCTGGCGGGGTCGGTGCGGGCCAGCAGGGTCATCACATGGGTGCGGGCGGCGTGGGTGATCCAGGTCTTGTTGCCGGTGATCTGCCAATCCTCGCCCGCCTTTACCGCGCGGGTGCGCAGGGCACCGAGATCGGAGCCGGTGTTCGGTTCGGTGAAGACAGCAGTGGGAAGGATTTCGCCGCTGGCGAGTTTCGGCAGCCAATGCGCCTTTTGCGCTTCGGTGCCGCCGCACAGGATCAGTTCGGCCGCGATCTCGGTGCGGGTGGCAAGCGAGCCGACGCCGATATAGCCGCGCGACAGTTCCTCGGAGACCACGACCATCGAGGCTTTGCTGAGGCCGAAGCCGCCGTAGGTCTCGGGGATGGTCAGGCCAAAGACGCCCATTTCGGCGAGGGATTGGATGATCTCCATCGGGATCAACTCATCACGCAGATGCCAGCCGTGGGCGTGCGGGATCACCGCCTCGTCGGCAAAGCGGCGGAACTGGTCGCGGATCATCTCCAATTCGTCATCGAGGCCGGTGGCACCATAGGTGGCGCGGCCGGTGTTGGCGCGCATCAGGGTGACAAGGTGGGCGCGGGTGGTCTGGGTGTTGCCATGGGTGATCAGGGTGGCGGCGGCGGGGCTGGGTTGGGGGATGGAAAGCCCTAGGTCGGAGAGGCGGGCAACCTCGCCCTGGCTCATGGCGATGCCGCCGCGGATTTGCGCCAGATACTCGCCAAAGCAGATTTGCAGGATCAGGGCTTCGATCTCGCCAAAGCGGCCGTCCGCATCCAGACGGCCTGCCCAGGCGCGCATCTGGCGCAGCGATTCGGTATAGGTGGCGAGCCATGCGAAGGTATGGGCGGCGCATTGGTGCTGCTCCAGTGCGGCGGCGGAAACCTTGCCGTCCAGCGTGACCAGTTCGCGCAGGGCGGTGCGGGCGGCGGCGCAGAGCGATTCCACCTCGGGCAAGGCGGCGGCGGTCAGGGCCAGAAGATCGGCCAGAGCGGCAGAGGCGGGTATCGACTGGCCATCGTGGGGCATTTTTACGCTCCGCTTATCGGGGTGTGTTCGGATTTTTGGGGTAAACCCTTCGCGGTTGCAGCGCAATATACTTTCGTGCGGGAATCGCTGGGCGAACGAAAGTGTCGCGGTGGTGGCGGGTGAGTGGCTTGTGGGTTGGCGCGGCGGATCGAAAGAGGGTTGGTTTTGCAGGGTTGCGCGCCCGAACCGTCTGGAAACGCGCTTGATAGCGCGTTTCTTTCAGACCTCGCCCGGCGTCATCCGATCGCCGCTGCTTTCACGTCGTCGTCGATATAAGGCACATACTGGCCGAAGTTTTCGGCGAACATGCCGACCAGTTTTTGCGCCTGCACATCATAGGCGGCGGTATCGGCCCAGGTGGTGCGGGGGTTGAGGAGGGTGCTGTCCACGCCTGCCACGGCCACCGGCACCTCGAAGCCGAAGTTGGCATCGCGGCGGAACATGGTGTGGCCAAGGCTGCCGTCCAGCGCCGCTGTCAACAGCGCGCGGGTGGCCTTGATCGGCATCCGCTTGCCCACCCCGTAAGCGCCGCCGGTCCAGCCGGTGTTGACCAGCCAGCAGGTGGCACCGTGCTTGGCGATCTTGGCTTGCAGCAGTTTGCCGTAAACCTCGGGGCGGCGCGGCATGAAGGGGGCGCCGAAACAGGTGCTGAAGGTGGGGACAGGCTCGGTGACGCCTCGCTCGGTGCCGGCGACTTTCGAGGTGAAGCCGGACAGGAAGTGGTACATCGCCTGCGCCGGCGTCATCCGGGCAATCGGCGGCAGCACGCCGTAAGCATCGCAGGTCAGCATGATGATGTGGCGGGGATGGCCGCCCATACCGGTGGCGGAGGCGTTGGAGATATAGTCGAGCGGATAGGCGCAGCGGGTGTTGGCGGTGAGGCTGTCATCGTCGAAGTCAATCTCGAGCGTTTCGGGATCATAGACCACGTTTTCCACCACGGTAGCGAAACGCGCGGTGGTGGCAAAAATCTCGGGCTCGGCGGCGGCGCTGAGGTTGATGGTTTTGGCATAACAGCCGCCTTCGAAGTTGAAGGTGCCACGGTCGGACCAGCCGTGTTCATCGTCGCCGATCAGGGTGCGGGCGGGATCGGCGGACAGCGTGGTTTTGCCGGTGCCCGAGAGGCCGAAGAACACGGCGGTATCAGTGGGATCGCCCAAGGCGTGATTGGCCGAGCAATGCATCGGCATCACATCTTTTTCCGGCAGAAGGTAATTCAGCAGGGTGAACACCGCCTTCTTGTTTTCGCCCGCATAGGCAGTATTGGCGATCAGGATCAGTTTGGCATCGAAATTCATTGCAATCACGGTTTCCGAGCGGCAGCCATGGCGAGCCGGATCGGCCTTGAAGGACGGGCAGTTGATCACCGTCCAGTCGGGCACGAAATGATCAAGTCCGGCGCGCGCGGGGCGGCGCAGCAGGTGGCGGATGAAGAGGCCGTGCCAGGCAAGCTCGGTCACCATCCGCACATCAAGGCGGTGGACCGGATCGGCGCCGCCAAACAGATCCTGCACGAAATATTCGCGTCCCTGCATATGGGCCAGCATGTCGGCGTGCAGAAGGTCAAAGGCGGCGGCGGGCATCACCTGGTTGTTTTCCCACCAGATGTTCTGTTCCACCGAAGCGGTGCGGACCACGAATTTATCCTTGGGCGAGCGACCGGTGAACTGGCCGGTGGAGCACAGGAATGCGCCGCCACGGCCCAGCCGGCCTTCACCGCGGGCCACCGCAGCCTCGACCAGAGCGGGCTCGGCATAGTTGTAATATACGCGCCCCAGCCCGGCTATGCCCTGATGTTCCAGCGTTGCGGTTGGGTTCACGCGACCATGTGTCATTTCTGCAAGCTCCTGTTGCCGCCCGGATTGCGGCTTTCAATCTGGTGCATCGGCCCGGCGTCGAGCCGGGTCCGCGGGGCGTAAAACCGCAGACATGCCCCTCAACCCCCGTATAACATGGGGATTTTCACAGGAATAGGACGCATTCGGATCGTTAGCGCAACCATTCCAAGGTTAGCGCAACCAATCGGCCACAATCCGCGAAGTGAGGCAAATTAGTCATTCCTTTGGAAATTTAGCGGCTTATGGACCGAGATACGCGGGGTGATTCGCATTAACTGTTGATTCCTGCGGGCGGAAAATGGATCATATAGAAAAAATCAGGCAAGCCGAGCAGAATAGGGAAGCCCAAACATGGCAAGGATCGCCCTTGTGGACGACGACAGGAACATCCTGACGTCGGTTTCGATGACTCTTGAGGCCGAAGGCTTTGAGGTGGAGACGTTTAACGACGGTCAGTCGGCGCTTGACGCCTTCACCCGTCGGATGCCGGATATGGCGGTGCTGGACATCAAGATGCCCCGCATGGACGGCATGGATCTGCTGCAAAGATTGCGGCTTAAAACCACCATGCCGGTGATCTTTCTCACCTCGAAGGATGACGAGATCGACGAGGTTCTGGGCCTGCGGATGGGGGCCGATGACTATGTGAAAAAGCCCTTCTCGCAGCGGCTTCTGGTAGAGCGGATCCGGGCGCTGCTGCGCCGTCAGGATGCCATCGCCACCGGTGAAGTGGCGGTGACGGAAGAAACCAAGGTGATGGACCGGGGCAACCTGCGGATGGATCCGCTGCGCCATTCTGTCAGCTGGAAGGGCCGGGATGTGTCGCTGACCGTCACCGAGTTCATGCTGCTGCAGGCGCTGGCGCAAAGGCCGGGGTTCGTGAAAAGCCGCGATCAGCTGATGGACGTGGCCTATGATGATCAGGTCTATGTCGATGACCGCACGATTGACAGCCATATCAAACGCTTGCGCAAGAAGATGCGCTCGGTGGACAATGACTTCTCGGCCATCGAAACGCTGTATGGCATTGGCTACCGCTACAACGAAGAATGACCGCTATGCCGCGCATCGGGACCGACGATAGCCGCCCGTCCCGCACGGGTGACGTTCTTTTGGGGGAGGATTGGGTTTCGGCAGATGCCGTGGCCGATGCTGCCTTGAAAGACGAACGGTCGCGGTCGCGGATTGTGTCGCTGAACCGATCACCACTGGCGCGCAAGATCATCATCTTCAACCTGCTGGCACTGGTGGTGCTGGTGGGTGGTGTGCTGTT
>JANNAV010000353.1:0-8669 GCA_031384695.1 Paracoccaceae bacterium | reverse complement strand
AAGCCCGGCCATCTGCGCCAGATACGAAAGCTGCGCCTCCAACGCACAGGCCTGCCAGTTGGTGTTGGTCACAGAACTTATCGCAGTGTTGAACGCAAGGTCCGGCGCCATGCCGCCGATGCCGTCCAGGTTCAACGGCAACGCGCCTTGAGCCCGCAGAACGGCACCCACCGCGCGTAAAGACGGCATTGGTGTTGCGGCCCTGCGGCGTAAAGACCGCATAAAGACGGCTGCCGGACATCCGCCGCCCAGTGGCGGCCCGCCTTAGTCCACGAACCCGAACCCTGCCACCGGAGCGTCTCAAGATCGGTTCGGGCGTCTGATATCCTTCACATACAAAAACCGGGCGCGGCCTTGTGGCACCGCACCCGGATCAAACCGGCCATCGCCAACCGCGCGGCGGCCGGCCGGGTTTCTCACTTCATCAGATCAGCCACCGGGATCGGCGCCGAAATCGTCCAGTTGTCCACCACGGCAGGCTTGCCGTTCTCCGTCTCCACGATCAGATACATCGCCGAATTCTGATGGTGCAGCTCACCCGAGAACGTGCGCGGGCCAAACAGCGTCGCCTCCGCCGTCATCTTTTCCAGTTCCGCCACCACCGCCGCAGTCTCCGTGGTCCCTGCCCGCTCCACCGCCTTGGCCCACACGTCGATCATCACATAGCCGGGGTAGACATACTGCGTCGAAGGATCGCCGCCCGTGACCTCCTTGTACTTGGCATTGAATGCGGTGACGGCCGGGTTCGGATCATCGCCATAGATCGAGCCTTGCACCGGCACGTAAAAGTTCGACAGGTCCGGCACCGCCGAAAGCCAGTACGAGCCATCGACCCCCGACCCGTTCAGGATCATCGAATTGATCCCGGCGGCCCGGATCTGCTTGATCGCCGAAACCGCCCCCGGCATCATCGTGCACAGCATGATTGCATCGGGCTCGGCGGGCAGCGATTTGATCCGGGTGATCTGGGCCGCAATCGACGCGTCCTCGTTCTTGAACGTGTCCTCCCCCACCAGGCTCGCACCCTCCAGCTTGGGCAGCATGTAATCAAAGCCATCGCAGATGCCCTTGTTATACTCGGTCCATGTGTCCAGCAGCCGGTAATAGCTGCGGGCGTTCTTCTTGGTGAAAGACCACTCCGCCATGGTCGCGCCCTGCACCGCCGCCAGCACTGAGGCCGAGAACGAATTCGGCCCGACGCCTTGGATACCGGCCTTGATCGATTCCGCGCAGAGGAAGAATGACGGCAGGCCCGCACCTTCGGCTGCAAGCGCCGCAGGTGCGCCGAAGTCGTAATCGCAAGACACCACAACCAGATCGGCACCGGCGTCAATCACCGACAACCCGGCCTTGGCACCCTCGGCCCGGTCGGTCTTGGTGTCGGCGTTGACCACCTCGATCTGCTTGCCCAACAGCCCGCCCGCCGCGTTGATCTCGCCAATGCGGATCATCGCGGCATCCTGTGCGGGCTTGTCATAGGCCTGCATGAAACCGGATTCGGCGGTGGCAAAGCCGACGATTATCTTGTCGTCCTGCGCCAGAACCGGTGGGGCGATGGCGGTGCAGGCAAGCAGGGCCACGGAAAACTTCGACATGTTTTTCATTATGTTACTCCTTGTTGGTGGGCATATTACCGGGCACATCGTCCGGGATTTCGGGTCTGGCACGCCGCCAGTTCAGTTCGGAATTGGCCATGATGCCGGCGGGGCGATGGGCAAGGATCACGATCATCACGATGCCAAGGGTGATCTCTTGCAGCCCGTTCGGAATGGCAAATGTGGTGGCGCCAATGCTGACACCCGCTTCAAGCCAGCGCAGCCCCTGGATCAGGCCAGACAGGATGACAACGCCCAGCACGGCACCCGAAAGGCTGCCGATCCCCCCCACCACCAGCATGGAAAGCGTGGTGAAGGTCAGCGTCAGATAAAAGGTATCGGGGGTCACCACGCCAATGGAATGGGCAAACAGCGCGCCCCCCATCCCCATCACCGCCCCCGATATCACAAACGCAATCAGCCGCTGGCGCGCGATATCAATCCCCGATGCCGCAGCCGCCGTCGGTTCGTCGCGGGCGGCGCGCAGCGCGAGGCCCGCCCGCGAAATGGCATGGCCCCAGGCGATGAACACCGCCACCACTGCGGCAATCAGATAGGGCCAGATGCTGCGGATGATCGGGATGCCCACCACCGAAGACGTGGCCCCGGTCACGGTTTCCCAGTTGGAATAAACCGTGTTGATCATCGCCAACATGGCGAAAGTGGCGATAGAGGCCGCGATCCCCGAAAGCCGCATCAGGATCTTGCCAAACAGCGCCGCCCAGCCTGCGGCCCAGCAGGCCGCGATCACCGCCCCCGCCCAATAGGGCAACTGCGTCTCCATCAACCAGCCGGGCAGGCCCGGCAGCAGGGTCTGCTTCATCATCGGCGGCATGGTCAGCCAGGCGGCGGCATAGGCCCCAAGACAGGTAAACCCGATATGCCCGAACGACATCACGCCGGAATTGCCGACAAAAATGTAAAGCCCAACCGCCAGTACCACCCGCAGGAAAATGTCGATCATGGTCTGGTTGAACGGGCGCGAGCCGGACCCCACCGCCAACAGCGCCAGCCCCAGCAGGATCAGCGCCAGAATAACCGGCGTGGCGATGGTGCGGCGGGCGGCGGATGCGGGCGTGCGCGCGGCCATGCTATACCCGCTCTTTCGTGCCACGCGCGGCGATCAGGCCTTGCGGGCGGAAGATCAGCACAAGGATCACCGCGCCATAGACAAACGCATCGCGGAACGGCCGCGCGTCAATCGGCAAACTGGTCTGCATCACCACTGACGCCGCCCCCAGCAAAAACCCCGCCAGAACCGCGCCCGACAGCGATCCAAGCCCGCCGATCACCGTGGCTATGAACGCCATCAGCATCACCGCCGCCCCCATCTGGATATCAACCGTCCCGGTCTGGCTGGCCAGGATCAGGCCAATCGCCGCCGCCAGCGCACCCGAAAGCGCAAACGCCCCAAGGATCACCCGGTTGGCCCGCACCCCCAGCACCCGCGCCATGGTAAAATTCTCCGCCGCCGCCCGCATCTCAAGGCCAAACCGGGTCCGCCGCAAAAACGCCGTCAGCGCCAGCAGGATCAGGATCGTCGCCACAATGGTGATCACCTGCAGCAGCGGAATGCGCGCGCCCAGAATTTCAACCGGCTGCGACAGCGACGGCAACAACGAGATCGACTTCGGGCGGCTGGAAAACAGCATCAGCAGGAAATACCGGATCACAAAGCCCAACGCGAAAGACGCGATCATCATCGTCGCGGGGCTCGCCCTGCGAAACCGGCGAAACACCACCAGTTCCGACAGCACCGCCAACCCCGCCCCCATCAGCAGCACGAAGGGGATCAGCAAGAACCACGGCAGGTAGCCCGCAAAAACCACCGCAACCGCATCAATCGACGGCCACAACAGCGCAAAGATGGCGAAGGAAATCACATCGCCATGCGCGAAATTGACCAGCCGCATCACCCCGAAGATCAACGCAATGCCCAAAGCACCCAGCGCGTACAGCGATCCAAGGCTCAGGGCATCAAACAGGGTTTGCATCAATGCTCTCCAAAGCCGAAATAGGCCGCGTTGATCGCGTCAGACTGGCCCATGGCACGCGCATTGCCGTCCAGCAGCACCTCGCCGCCCCGCATCAGGATCACCCGCCCGCCCACCATCTGCGCCCGCGTTGCGGATTGCTCGACAATCAGCAACGTCAACGCCCGATGCGCCCGCAGCGCAATCAGCCGCTCGTAAACCTGATCGGTGATGTTGGGGGCAAGGCCAAGCGACGGCTCGTCAATCGCAATCAGGCGCGGGTTGGTCATCAACGCCCGCCCGATCACCAGCATCTGCTGCTGCCCCCCCGACAGCAGGCCCGCCTGCGTGTGGCGCCGGTCTTTCAGAATGGGAAAGGTGGCATAAACCGCATCCAGCTCGCTCACCGCGCGGCTGCGCCAGTTGCGGGTCCGCGCATGCATCCCGGTGCCGACCATCAGGTTCTCCTCGATGGTCAGCCCGCCGAACACCTCGCGGCCTTCCGGCACCAGCGAAATCCCCATCCGCGCGATATCTTCGGGCGCGCGGCCGGTGATATCGGCACCGGCAAAATCAATCCGCCCCCCCGCAGGCGGCGTAACCCCGGCAATGGCGCGCAACAGCGAGGATTTCCCCGCCCCATTCGGCCCGGTGATGAACAGGATCTCGCCCTCGCTCAGGGTGAACGCCACGTTGCGCACCGCCGTCAGCCGGTCATACCGGATGGTCACATTTGAAAGCACCAGCAGGCTCATCTCACCGCCTCCGATACCGGCACACTGTCGGCGGCGGTGCCCATATAAGCATGGCGCACCCGCTCGCTTTGGCGGATCACCGCAGGCGGCCCGGCTTCAATCACCGCCCCCGAATCCAGCACCACGATATGGTCGCACAGGCTCAGCACCAGCCCGACATTGTGCTCGATCAACAGCACCCCACAGCCCATCTCGCCCGCAATCCGGCGGATCAGCGCGGTAAGCCCGGCCGCCTCGCCGCCCGACATGCCCGCCGCAGGCTCGTCGAGCAAGATATAGGCGGGCCTGCCGATCAGCGCCCGCCCGATGGCCACCCGGCGCTCGTCGGTGTAAGGCAGCGTCCCCGCAATCCGGTTGGCCAAAGGGGCGATGCCGATCCAGTCCAGCATTGCGGCGGCCTCCGCCCGGGCGCGGGCGCGTGAATGGCCAAGGCCAACCCCCGTCACCTCCAGATTGTCGATCACCGCAAGGTCACGGAACAACCGCCCGCCCTGAAAGGTGCGGGCAATGCCGCGCCGCCGTATCTCATGCGGGCTCAGGCCGGCGATGGCCGCACCGTCCAGCGTCACCACCCCCGCCGTCCGCGCCTGAAACCCGGTCAGCACATTTACCAAAGTGGTCTTGCCCGCCCCATTCGGCCCGATAAGCCCGGTGATGCGCCCCGGCGTGATCGCCAGATCAACCTCCGACAAGGCGCGCAGCCCGGCAAACGCCACCGAAAGCCCCTTTGTCACCAGCCCCTCTGTCACCAGCCCCTCTGTGCCGATCTGCGTCATAGCGCCCCCGGTTTGTCACGGGTGATCAGATACGCCCCCGATGGGTGCAACGCGGCGGTCCAGCCCGGCTCGATCACAAGGGTGGTGGTCACCTCCTCGATCACGGCGGGGCCTTGCACGATGGCCCCCGCCCCCAGCGCAGACCCGTCATAAATCGGCGTGCGCAGGCGGCGTCCATCGGCCGAAAACACCGCCTCGCGGTAGGCCTTGATCGCCCCGGCCGGCGGCAGTCCGGCGGCGATCTGCATCCGCGCGGGCTTTTCCACAAGGCCGTAAACCGTGCTTTCGATGTTCACCACCTCCACCGTCGAATGCGGCTCGGCATAGGTGTAAAGCTGTTCATGCCGCGCGTGAAACGCTGCACTGATCTGGCCGATACTGGCCGCATCCACCGGGAAATTACCGATTTCCACAGTGCATTCATGCACTTGCCCGACATAGCGCATGTCAAGGCTGCGCTTGATCAGGGTGTGGGCCGCATCAAACCCGTCACCCGTCAGATGCGCCACACCCTTGCCTTCGATCTCGCGGAACAGCGCGTCGATGCGGGCCGGGGCCGCCTCATGATCCAGCCGCAGCACGGCGGTGGCCATGAAGTTGTATTTCACATCGCTGATGATCTGCCCGAAGGCACAAAGGCCCGAGGCAAGCTTGGATAACACGATGGTATCAATCCCGATATCGGCGGCCAAAGCGGTGATATGCGCCCCCGTCGCCCCGCCCGCCCCCACCAGCACGAAATCGCGCGGATCATAGCCGCGCTCCACCGTCACCCGGCGAATGCCGTTGACCATGTTGGCGTTGACGATGGTGAACATGCCGTAAGCCGCCCGCTCCACCGACAGGCCCAAAGGATCGGCCAGCCCGGTTTTCACCGCCTGCCGCGCCAGTGCGGCGTCCAGCGGCAACCGCCCGCCGACAAGCCCCTCCGGGTTCAGATAACCAAGCACGATATTGGCGTCCGAAACCGTGGGCAAGGTGCCACCCTGCCCGTAACACGCAGGCCCCGGATCAGACCCCGCCGATTGCGGCCCCATCTGCAACAGGCCGGTATCGTCGATCCAGCCGATGGAACCACCCCCCGCCCCCAGCGTCTCCACCTGAATCATCGGCACCCCGATGCGGTAACGCAGAAAGTCGATGTTCTTGTTGATGTTGGTGGTGCCGTCTTTGGTCAGGGTGATATCAAACGAGGTGCCGCCCATATCCACCGTGATCACATCGGTTTTCCCGAACGGCGCACAGACATAAAGCCCCGCCGCCGGTGCCGAGGCCGGCCCCGAATTGATCGCATAAACCGACCGGTCGCTCATCACCCGGCCAATCGCCAACCCGCCGTTGGATTGGAAATACCGCACCGGCTGGCGCGCACCCAAGGCTTGGAAATAGGCGTCAATCGCCGCCACATAGCGCGTCATGATCGGCGCCAGATAGGCATTCACCACCGCGGTCGAGGTGCGGGTGTATTCGCGCACCTGCGGGTAAAGTTCCGATCCGATGGTCAGCACCACCCCCGGCATCATCTCGCGCACAATCGCCCCCGCGCGCAGTTCATGCCGCGGATCAAGCACCGACCACACAAAACTGATCGCCACGGTTTCCACGCCCTCGGCCAGAAAAATCGCACAAGCCGCGCGCACATCCGCCTCGTTCAACGCCGTGCGCACCGTGCCATCCGACAAGATACGCTCGCGCACACCCCGGCGCAGATAGCGCGGCACCAGCATGGTCGCAGGCGGATAATCCGGGTCATAACGATAGCCGTCTTCCTTGTGGCCCAGCCGGATTTCCAGACTGTCCTCATGCCCCGCCGTGCAGAACAGCCCGGTTTTGGCCCCTTTATGCTGGATCAGGGCATTCAGGCCCACCGTGGTGCCGTTGATGCACAGATCGCAGTTGGCAATGATCTCGCCCGCCGCAACCCCCAACTCCTCCGTCATCAGCGCAAGCCCGTTGCGGATCGCCAATGTCGGGTCTTGCGGCGTGGACAGCGCCTTGAACAGCCGCACCTGCCCGGTTTTGTCGGCCAGCACGAAATCGGTAAAGGTGCCGCCCGCGTCGATGCCCAAACGATAGTCGGCCTTCATCGCGCAGCCTCCCCCTTCCGCCCACGCCGCGCCGCGCGCAAGGCTTCGGTGGCCGCGATATCAACCGTCAGCCCTGCGGCATCGCTCAGGATCACGCCATAATCCGCCTCCGCCCCCTGCACTGAAACAAGTCCGTTCCGGATATCCCCCATCACCCGCTCCACCGCCCGCTCCATCGGATCGCCGTAGCCCCCGCCGCCGGGATTCATGTTGGTGATCCGGTCACCGGGCTTGATCACCTTGATCACGTTCTCGCGGATGGTTTCGGTATGCGCCCCCTCCACCAACTCCAGCCGCCCGACCTTTTCACCGATCATGGTCGAGGCCGCCCCCGCTGCCCCCACCGCCGGTATCCGCCGCCCCTCGCCAAAGGTGATGAAGGTCATAGCGTCAGACAACGGCTCCACCTCCCAGGCCGTACCCGACCCGCCACGAAATTTGCCCGCACCCCCCGAATCCGTCATCAGCGAATAGCGGTGGATGATGATCGGATAGGAATGCTCCAGCAGTTCCACATCACCGCTGGTCAGCGCGCCAAAACAGCATTCCGGCCCGCAGGCATGCCAGCCGTCCTGCGCCGGCGTCGCCCCCGCACCTGATATGATGGTCGCCAGCACCATGGTCACGTATTCCTCACCGTGGCGCTTGTCCCAGCCCGCGATGTTCAACCCGTTGGCATGGCCCCAGCTTGCCGAGACCTTCGACGGCACCGCCTTCTCGAAGGCCAGCCGCACCGCGTCGGTCAGGGTTTCCATCGGGGTGGTGGTGCAGTTCATGTGCGGCGCGGGTTCCTTTGCGTTGCAAAGGGTGCCCTTTGGCCCCATGTCGACGGAAATGCAGCGATAAAGCCCCTCGTTATAGGGCGGGGGAAGCTGCGCGAACATCATCAGTCCCAGATAGACGCCGGAATAGGAATTCCCCTCGTAGCTGTTGATGAAATAGGGAATTTGCGGCGGGCTGGTAATTTCGATGTGGCAGGTGTCTGCCTTGATCGTCACTTTCGCGGTGATGGTCATGTCGCCAAAGCCGTGGCCCGCGTCTTCAACGATCGCGGCCCCCTCATAAACCCCGTCCGGCACCGAGGAGATCAGCCCGCGCATCTGCCGCTCGGCCATGTCCAGCAGGGTGTCGATGCAGGCGTCCACCACCTCTTCGCCGTATTTGTCCAGCATCGAGATCAAGGCCCGCTCGCCCACCTGACAGGCACCGATCAGCGCGTTGAAATCGCCCTCTTGGTCGCGGCGGGCGCGCATGTTGGTGAAGATGAAGTTCAAGACGTCGCGGCGCGGCACACCCCGATCCCAGATCTTGACCGGCGGAATGCGCAGGCATTCGGCATAGATTTCCGTGGCGTTGGGGTTGTAACCCGCCGGCACCGGGCCGCCGATATCGGTCAGGTGGCCCTTGCAGACGGTCCAGTATTTCAGCCGACCCTTGTAGAACACCGGCTTGTAAAAACAGGTGTCGATGGCATGGCTGCCGC